>DASYGA010000386.1:0-12404 GCA_036000265.1 Steroidobacteraceae bacterium
TCAACATCTCATCGCGCGCCGCCTTCCGCGGCGATCAGCCGCCGTACCTGGCGTACGCCGCGTCCAAGGGAGGCTTGGTGGCCCTCACCCGCTCCATTGCCAGAGGGTTCGGCAAGGCCGGCATACTCGCCTTCAACGTGGCGCCGGGATTCACCAGAACCGAGATGGCTCAGGATTTCATCGACCAGTATGGAGAGGATTACGCCTCCAGCGATATTGCGCTTGGCCGGTTGACGGAGCCGGATGACATCGCTCCGTTGACAGTGTTTCTCGCCAGCGGCCTGGCGGATCATTCCACCGGCTGCACGATCGACGTGAACGCCGGCTCATACGTGCACTGAGAAAAGGGCGGCGCTCAGACCGCCGTTCGGACAGCAGCGCCTGCGCTGCGTGCAGCGGTGCGGGCGGCAGCCATTGCCGAAACTCCCGAGCGATAGCGGCCGATCAGCTCCATCAGGTTGGTCGCCTGCTCGCTCAGTGCCCGCGCGGCAGCCGTAGCCTCTTCCACCAGGGCCGCATTCTGTTGGGTGGCGACGTCCATCGAGGTCACGGCCCTGTTCACCTGCTCGATCCCGGAGGCCTGCTCCCGGCTGGAGCCGGCGATCTCGGCCATGACGTCGGTGACCTTCTTCACACGGGTCACGATCTCGCCGAGCACCTTGCCGGACTCACCGACGAGCTTCGATCCCTCGGTCACCTTGCCCACGGAGTCCTGGATGAGGGCCTTGATCTCCTTGGCGGCCCCGGCGCTCCTCGACGCCAGATTGCGCACCTCGGAGGCCACCACGGCGAAGCCCCTGCCCTGCTCGCCGGCCCGCGCAGCCTCCACCGCCGCGTTGAGTGCCAGCAGATTGGTCTGGAAGGCGATTTCATCGATCACACCGATGATCTCTGCGATCCTGTTGCTGGCCGCATTGATCTCGCTCATGGCCGCAACCGCCGAGCCGACGACGGTGCCGCCGCGCTCCGCGTGCTCGCGTGCCGCCAGCGCCAGCTGATTGGCCTGGACCGCATTGTCCGCGTTGTCCTTCACCCTGGACGTCATTTGCTCCATCGAGGAAGTGGTCTCCTCGAGGCTCGCGGCCTGCTCCTCGGTGCGCTTGCTCAGATCGAGGTTGCCACGCGAGATCTCCTCGGCACCTGCCTGAACCGCGCGGCAGGCTTTCGTCAGGCCGGCGACGACATCCATCATGGCCTGGATCATGGAATTGACCGACGCGGCGAGCGCTTTGAAATCACCCGACTTGTCGTCGATACCCATCCTCGCCGTAAGATCGCCCTCCACGGCCATGCCCACCACCCGGACCGTCTCCGCGACCGTTACCGATACGCTGTCGATCAGCTCATTGATGCTCTGGGCGAGAAGCAGGAGGTTGCCGCTCTTGCCGTTGATGGCGATGCGCCGATCGCTGGCGCCGGCCAGGACCGCCTGGATGATTTCGCGTGATTCGCGCACGGCGCCATCGAGCGCCCGCGCTTCCGTGACCCGCTGGGTGATGTCGCGGCCGATTCCGACAAGGCCCGTGACGGCCCCTTTGGCATCGCGCAGCGGCACTTTGGTCGTCTGCAGCTGCATGAGGTTGCCGGCAGGATCGCGGCATTCCTCCTCGCGGGCCAGCAGCGGCTTGCCCGAGCGGATCACTGCCTGCTCATCCTCGTGATAGAGAGTCGCCAGCTCCTTGGGATGAAAATCGAAGTCGTTCTTGCCGAGCAGCTCGCTCGGGGTCTTCGCGCCCATCAGGCGCGCGACCGCCAAATTGGCCAGGAGGAAGCGCCCGTCGCCATCCTTCACATAGATCAGGTCCGGCAGATTGTCGATGAGCGTCCGCAGCATCGCCCCATCGGTGCTCGCGGCGGCGCTGCCGGCCGACAGCCGTCTGCGGGCAAGCAGGTACCCGCCGACCCCGGCGGCCGCCCCAAGCAAGATGCTCGATGCATAAACCAAGTACTCAGCCATCGGGCTTCCCCGACCCCCTTGTTCAGGGCTCAAAGGATTGCCGATCCGCTATCAACTCACCGAGACCGCTATCACGCGAAAGCGCGGGTCTTCCGTGACACGTGTCTACCTCTCGGAATCCGCTCCTCGACACGCCGCCGTACCGGCACAGGTGCGTCGCGCCGAGGCGCCGGATGCGAGGCTCACCGCCGCCGACCCGATGCTCAATGCACGGCCACCACGGCGACCGATTTTGGCGGCAAGCGGAATACGAGGCTGTCGCCCCGGCGCGTTCCTTTGAACGGAACGGGCGCGAGCGCGTGTGGGCTCTCGAAAGTATTGTGGGCATCCATGGTGGCGGCGCTGAGGACCTGCCCGCTGGCCCCATGAGCTTCCGCGCCGTCGATCCGCACCGACACCGTGGCCCCGTGGTGCGGGTCGACATTCACAAGAGCCAGGTGGATCGTCCCCGCCGTATCGCGCGCCGCGGTGGCATCGACTGCCGGCAAGCTGATCGCGCCGTACCGGTACGGCGGCGAATCGATCCTGACCGGAAGATAGGTCGCCCCCTGAAACGGCACATACATGCGGAACACGTAGTAGGTGGGGGTGAGCACCATCTTGTCCTGGCGCGTCAGTATCATGGCCTGCAGGACATTGATCATCTGCGCGATGTTGGCCATGCGCACACGGTCGGCGTGGCGCTCGAAGATGTTGAGCGAGATCGCCGCCACCAGGGCATCGCGCAGCGAGTTCTGCTGGTACAGGAACCCGGGGTGCGAGCCAGGCTCCTGGTCGTACCATGCGCCCCATTCGTCGACGAAGAGAGCCACCCGCTTCTGCGGGTCGTACTTGTCCATGATCGCCGAATGCCGCGTGATGTACTCACCGATTCGCGCGGCCGCCTGCAGCGTCGATGCCCACTGGTCCTCGCCGAATCCGGTGGCGGCCCCCTTGTGCTTCCAGTTGCCCGTCGGTATCGAGTAGTAGTGGTAGGAGAGCGCATCCATCGCATCGCCCGCGCGGGCCATCACGACGTCGGTCCAGTGGTAGTCATCGTCGTGCGCGCCGCTGGCAACCAGCTCGATGCCATCGGGCGCGTGATCCCGGACGAAGGTGGCGTAGCGGCGAAAAAGGTCGGCGTAATATTCCGGCCGCATGTTGCCGCCGCAACCCCAGGCCTCGTTGCCGATGCCGAAGAAAGGCACATTCCACGGCTTGTCGCGCCCGTTCGAGCGCCGCAACTGCGCAAGGCTGCTCTGCGAGGCGGACGTCATGTATTCGAGCCAGTCCGCCATGTCCTGCGGGGAGCCCGAGCCGACATTACCGGTGACATAGGCATCGGCCCCGACTCTTGCGGCGAAATCCATGAACTCGCCCGTACCGAAGGAGTTGGGCTCCAGGACACCGCCCCAATGGGTGTTGATCCGCACCGGACGCTGCGCGCGCGGGCCGATCCCATCGCGCCAGTGGTAATCGTCGGCGAAGCACCCCCCTGGCCAGCGAATCACGGGGACATGTAGCGCCTTCAGGGCCGCAAGCACGTCGTTGCGATAGCCGTCGGTGTTCGGGATCGGAGAATCCGGTCCGACCCAGATGCCCCCGTAGATGCCGCGGCCCAAGTGCTCCGCGAACTGACCGAAGATGTGGCGGTCGATCTTCGGTCCGGGTGCGTTGGCCTGCACGGCGAGAGACACCGACACCCGGGTTGCGGCACCGGCCGGCGCGCTGCCGACGGGACCGCAGAACATCAGCAACCAGGCGCCGACCACGGCCAGCGGGCTCAACTTGCTCATCGATCTCCCCTCTTGCGCGCGTGCGCGGCGACCCGGGCTGCCGCGGCGCGCACGGCCTGTTAGCGCTACCTATCGCTTCGGAAGTATTGTCTTAGTTATTCTGAGTGTCAAGGCAAGCCCGGTCGATCGGACCCGGGTGCGGCGGCAAGCAGATCCCGGGCCTCGGGGTGCCGCCGCATGTACTGCGCGATGAAGGGGCAGAGCGGCACGACCTTTTCGCCCCGCTCGCGCACGAGCGCCAACGCGCCCTTCACCAACGCCGATCCGACGCCTCCCCCGCGCAAAGCGGGCGGCACTTCGGCATGCGTCATGATCACGTTGCGGCCATCGCGCAGATAGTCGATGAAGGCCAACTCGCCCGCTACCTCGAGCTCGTACCTACGACGTGCGGAATCCTCGCGTACCGAATCTGTCATGTAGTGCCTCCGCCATCGATCATCGCATGCGCGCTGCGCGCTGGACAGTGCGCCGCGGCCGCCCGTGGGCAGCGTCTGCACCAGAGAGAGCGCGGGCGCCGGCCCGGTCTGCAACTGGAACACGAGGAGTTGATTCGTGCCGGGATCATTCGTGCTCGTCGCGGTCCGCTGCCGCCCAGCACGAGCGCGGCGAGACAGGCGAGGTAGAGCAGGTCCGTCTCGTATCCCGGCGGTCCGAAGTGCGCACCGGCCGGCGTGACCGCGAGGAGCTTGATCGAGCTGAATCCGTAGGGAAGGTGCACGCTGAAGATCGCGACCAGGAGCACGATCGCCATGGGCGCGCTGACCAGTGTTACAGGGCTGGCGGTCGAACGTTTGAGGTTTGCGGATGGCCCGCGTTAGAATGAGGCCGCTCGCACGCCGCGAGCGATGCGACCCGCCAGTGCTGCAGCAGGATCAGACCGAAGAGCGCCTCCGGCCGCTGATGCTCCGCAGTCTCGAGGGCGATTCGGGGGCGCACCGCCAGCTCCTCGGCACCCTCGGCAGTTACCTTCGGGGGTACTTCGCCCGCCGGATCGGCGCGACCGCCGCGGAAGTCGAGGACCTCGTCCAGGAGACACTCCTTGCAGTGCATCTGAAGCGCGATACCTACGACCGATCCCTGCCCTTCACGCCCTGGGCGTACGCCCTCGCCCGCTACAAGCTCATCGATCATTTCCGCCGCCGGAGCCGGTCGATGCAGGTCCCGCTGGAGGACGCCGGCGCGCTTTTCGCCGCCGACGATGCGGAGGAAGGCGCGCTGCGCACCGACCTCGACCGGCTGCTGCAACGTTTGCCCGACCGCCAGCGAAGTCTCATCGAGGACGTGAAGCTGCAGGGCCTTTCCGTCGAGGAAGCGGCCCGCAAGCGCGGCGTGACTGCGGTCTCGGCGCGCGTGATGCTGCATCGAAGCCTCAAATGGTTGAATCAGGCCCTACGCGATGAGAACGGCTGATCTCATAGAGCTCCTCGCTCACGATGTGCAGGCGACCCCGCCGGGGGGCGTGAGCAGAAAGCTTGCGGCAGCGCTGGCCGCGGGCGCCCTCGTTACCCTCGCCATCGTCGCGCTGTGGCTGCGCTGCCAGCCACTTCTGGCGGTCGCGCAACAGCCTTGGTTCTGGACCAAAATCATCTATACCGGCCTCCTCACCGTGGCGGGCGCGGTGCTCGTGAGGCGCCTGGCGGTACCCGCTGCCAAGACCGGTGCGGCACCGGCTGCCGCAGCGCTGGTGGTGCTCGCCATGCTGGCCCTCGCGGCAGTCGAGATCTTCACCGCGGCGCCTGGCGAGCGCCTGGCCCTGTGGCTGGGCCACAGCTGGAAAATCTGCTCGCCGCTCATCCTCCTGCTCGCGATTCCGATCTACGCCTTCCTGGTCGCGGCGCTGCGCCGGCTGGCGCCCACCCGCCCGGCGAGAGCTGGCGCCGCGGCGGGCTTCGCGGCCGGCGCGCTTGCGGCAACCCTGTATGGATTGCATTGCCCGGAACAGGGCGCCGCCTTCGTCGTCACCTGGTATACGCTGGGAATCGCCGCCGCAACCGCTTTCGGCGCCATCACCGGAGCTCGGCTGCTGCGCTGGTGAGCCCTATGATCTGTTCGCGCCGGCTGTAACAGCGCGCCACCGGCAGCGAAATAGCAGACGAGCGGGCCGCGGGCGCAAGGGCCCTCTTACGAACCGAAGGTGAGACATGTCGAGCTCTGCCGCCGAAGCCATACCCGAGACCGCAAAGCGCCATGCCCGCCCGCGACGAGAGGTCATTCGCCGCCACGCCTGGCCGGTCCGCCTGACGCATTGGATCAATGCCCTGACGATCTTCATCATGGTCGGCAGCGGCCTCAACATTTTCAACGCCCATCCGCGGCTCTACTGGGGCCGGACGGGAGCCGATCTCGATAAGCCTTTCCTCGCCCTGGAGGCCGTCAAGACGCCCGCGGGCCTTCGCGGTCGCACGACCGTAGGCCCGCTGCGATTCGACACCACCGGCGTGCTCGGCGTCTCCCGGGAAGACGGGGAGCAGACCGCACGCGCCTGGCCGGACTGGGTGACTTTACCCAGCTACACGGATCTCGCCGATGCGCGGCACTGGCATTTCTTCTTCGCCTGGATACTCATCGCCAACGGCGCGCTGTACCTGACATGGAGCCTCGCCAGGCGGCACCTGCAGCGCAACCTCTGGCCGACCGCGAGCGACCTGCGCGCCATCCCCCGCTCGATCGTGGATCACATCAAGCTCCGGCACCCGAAGGGCGAGGCGGCCAAGCGCTACAACGTTCTGCAGCGCCTTGCCTATCTCGGTCTTCTGCTGCTGGTGGCCGGCATGGTGGTCACCGGGCTTTGCATGTCGCCCGGCTTCGATGCCTTCGCACCCTGGCTGGTGGAGGTGCTGGGAGGGCGCCAGACCGCGCGCACCCTGCACTTCCTGTTCGCATTCGCGATCGTGCTCTTCATCGTGGTTCATCTGACCGAGGTGGTGCTCGCGGGTCCGATCAACGAGGTGCGCTCCATGATCACCGGGCGTTATGCGGTCCCAGGGGAGCACGAGTAAGTGACCATCATCACCCGCCGCCAGGCACTGATCACCGGCCTCTCGGGCAGTGGCCTGCTGCTCGCCGGCTGCAGCAAGATCTTCCAGGCCGATACGCTGACGGAGAGCGCGAGCTTCCAGCGCGTGCTCGCTGCCGCGCAGGGCTGGACGCGAGGCACGCAGCGCTTCCTGCTCGGCGGCGGCGAGATGGCGCGGGAATACAAGCCCGCCGACATCTCTGCCCATTTCAAGGCAAACGGAACATTGGATCCCGGCGGCGAGTATTACGACCGTCAGGTCACCGGGGGTTTCGCCAGCTGGCGCTTGCAGATCGACGGCATGGTCACCCACCCGCTCGCACTGAGCGTCGCGGAGCTGCGCAGGCTCCCGGCGCGAAGTCAGATCACGCGGCACGATTGCGTCGAGGGCTGGAGCGCGATCGGCGGCTGGACCGGAGTGCCGCTCGCCCTGTTGCTCAACGCGGCCGGCGTACGCGCCGGCGCCAAGTACGTGGTCTTCTACTGCGCCGACAACCTCGACGGCGAGCCCGCCAAAGGCGGCGAGCAGAGTCCCGGGCAGTATTACGAGAGCATCGGTCTCACGGATGCCATGCATCCGCAGACGCTCATCGCATATGACATGAACGGCAAGCCGCTCGATGTGCCGCACGGCGCGCCGCTGCGGCTGCGGGTCGAGCGGCAGCTCGGCTACAAGATGGCCAAGTACATCCAGCACATCCAGGTCGTCAGCGACTTCCGCGGCATTTCCGGCGGACATGGCGGCTATTGGGAAGATCGCGGCTACGACTGGTACGCCGGGATCTGATGCCAGACCGCTTTCCCGATACAACCACTCACTTTGGAGACATCCATGACGAAGATTTCCCACTTGCTGGCCCTTGGCGGCCTCGCGGGCGCATTGCTGGCCGGCACTGCCTTCGCCCAGTCGGCCGCGACCGGCGCGATGAGCTCGAGCGATCATATGAGCAGCGGCGCCATGAGCTCGATGTCGCACGGTCACATGTCATCCGGCGCGATGTCCTCCGGCGATCACATGAAAGCCGGGCACATGAAGACCCATCACATGAAGAAGAGCAAGCACGCCAAGAAGAGCCACCACATGAGCTCCGGGGCCATGACGAGCGGTCATTGACCTGAATCCAGCGGAGCCGCCTGCGGCTCCACGGAGCTGCCGCGGATGCACCTCGCGGTCCGCGGCAGCTCGCGCCTCCGATCGCCCGCATTGCTCGGCCGCGATGCGACTGAAGGGCCTGGCCGCGCGCCGACCCGAGGCGGCAATACTCCATGGTCTGCTAACCTTCGCCTCCTGACCTTACGTGAGAGGACCGGGCTTCGCCCCGGCCCTCGCAGAGGAGGCTGACTTGTCGCAGCGCGCATCGACGCTTCTGGGTTCGCTTCTGCTGGTCCTCGGCACGGCATTCGCCGCCGCCGCCTGCCTGGCGCAGCAGCCCGACCCGTTCACCATGGCCCAGGTGCTGGGCTATCCCTTCCCCACCGATCTGGTGTCGCTGCGATCTGGCCACGCGTTCGCCTGGGTATCCGATGAGCGCGGCGTGCGCAATATCTGGGTGGCCCAGGGACCCGACTACAAGGCACGCCGGCTCACGGATTACAGCGGCGACGTCGGGCAGGAGATCACCAACCTCCACTTCTCGCGTGACGGCAAGTACCTCGTCTACGTACGCGGCGGCGATCACGACGCCAATTGGCCGGAGGCGGTGGAGCCGGACCCAACGGCAAGTCCGCGGCAGCCGAAGATGCGGGTATGGGCGGTCTCATTGAGCGGCGGCGCCCCGCGCGCACTGGGTGAGGGCGACACACCCGCGGTCGCACCGGACGGCCATCGCGTCGCCTTCATTCATCTGCCCGAGGAGAGCGTCTGGCTGGCGCAGATCGACGGCAGCGGCAAGGCACAGCGCCTGTTCTTCGATCTCGGCAAGGACTCCGATTTGCGCTGGTCGCCAGACGGCAGCGCGCTCGCCTTCGTCTCCGATCGCGGCGATCACGGATTCATCGGTGTTTATCGCGATCCGAATGCGCCGATCGAGTATCTGTTGCCTTCGACTTCGAAGGACCTGGAGCCTCGCTGGTCTGCCGATGGCGCCCGGATCGCCTTCCTGCGCACGCCGGGAGACGGCGGCCCGCCGCAATCGGTCTTGGAGTGGCATCCGGTGCCCTGGTCCATCTGGGTCGCCGACGTGCGGCGGAACGACGGCGGACCGGTCTGGCAGAGCCCGGATACCTTGCGGGGCTCGTTTCCGCAGGAGGGTGGCGATCCCGACCTGCGCTGGGCCGCGGGCGATCGGCTTGCGTTCCTCTCGGAGATGGATGACTGGCCGCACCTGTATACGGTACCGGCCTCCGGAGGCAAACCAACACTGCTGACGCCTGGACGGTTCATGGTCGAGGATGTGACCATGACATCCGACAGGCAGTACCTGATATACAGCGCCAATACCGGCTCCACGCCCGGCGATGACGACCGCCGTCACCTCTATCGCGTTTCGGTGGAAGGGGGCGCGCCCGCGGCCATCACCCGGGGAAGTCACAGCGCCTGGACGCCTGTATCGACCGCCGAGGGAAAAACACTCGCTTTCATCGACGCCGGACCGCGGCGCCCGCCGCAGGTGATGTGGGGAAGGCTGACCGGTGGCAGCTGGCGCAGCGCCGGCGGCGATCCCCTGCCGGCCGATTTTCCAACCCATCATCTGGTAGTGCCAACGCTCGTCGAGTTCCGCGCGCCCGATGGCACGGCCGTGCAGGGACAGCTCTTCGCCACTGGCAGTGCCGCGCGTAAGCCGGGCATCATCTTCGTGCATGGCGGGCCGCCCCGCCAGATGCTGCTGACGTGGCATTACATGGATTACTACAGCAATTCCTATGCGGTGAATCAGTATCTGGCGAGCCGCGGCTTCGTCGTGCTGTCGGTCAATTACCGGCTCGGCATCGGCTACGGCCACGATTTTCATTACCCGCGACACTGGGGCCCCACGGGCGCCGCCGAATACCAGGATGTGCTGGCCGGCGCCAAGTGGCTGCAGCACGAGCCGCGGGTCGATCCGAAGCTCATCGGCATCTGGGGAGGATCGTACGGCGGCTATCTGACGGCGCTGGCGCTCGCCCGCGACTCCGACATCTTCAAGGCGGGCGTCGACCTGCACGGGGTACACGACTGGTCGATGTTCGCTGGCGACTGGTTCGGCAAGCCGCTCGAGCGCTACCAGATGCCCGACATGGCGGCACTGAAGAAGATCTTCTGGCTCTCCTCGCCGGATTCGGCCATCGGCACCTGGAAGTCCCCGGTCCTGCTCATCCAGGGCGATGACGATCGCAACGTGCACTTCCACCAGATGGTGGACCTGGTGCGCCGGCTGCAGCTGCGGCACGTGCCCTATCAGCAGATCGTGATCCCGGATGAGATTCACGGCTTCCTGCGCTACCACTCCTGGCTGGAGGCGGACGAGGCGACTGCCGCCTTCCTCGATGAGCAGTTGCTGCAGAGAAAGCCCTGATCAGCGCATGACCTGCAGTCTGCCGAGCTGCTCGGCGGCGAGGTCGAGAAACGCCCTGATCTTCGGCGGCATGTGGGCGCGGCTTGCCGTCACCAGGCGCACCGGAAGCGGCGGCGGCTCGAAGGCCCGCAACAATCTCACCAGCCTGCCTGCCGCCAGATCTTCCGCGACCTGGTACGACAGCACACGTACGATGCCCTGGCCTGCCCGCGCCGCCGCAAGCCGAACATCGACATCATTCGCGAGCAGTCGCGGCGCGAGCCGCACGACCATGGTGCGTCCGCGTGAGCCGAACCGCCATTCGAGCGGGCCCCAGGTACTGGCGCTGAATATGGTGTCGTGTGCGGTCAGGTCGCCGGGCTTCGCCGGCATGCCGCGTCGCGCCAGGTAGTCGGGACTCGCAACTGCCAGCCGGCGCACTTCCCCGACACGCCTGACGAGAAGCGAGGAGTCGGAAAGAGCGCCGATCCTCACGGCGATGTCCAGCGCCTCCTGGATCAGATCCAGGTAGCGGTCATGCAGGACCAGCTCCACCTGGCTCTCGGGAAATTTCCGCAGGAACGCGGTCACGATCGGGGCGACGTGGCGCCTTCCAAACTGCACCGGAGCCGTGATGCGAAGCAGACCCCGGACCGGGGCCGGCGCGATGTCGGCGACGGCTTCGTCGTAGGTGCTCAGCAGCGCGCGCGATTGCTCCGCCAGTGCGCGCCCCGCCTCGGTCGCGGAAAGCCGCCGGGTAGTCCGCTCGATGAGTCGCGCGCCGATGCGGTGCTCCAGCGCCGCCAGCGCCCGAGTCACCGCGGGCGGAGATCGGCGCAGGCGCCTGGCGGCGCCCACCAGGCTTCCCTGCTCGACGACGGCCACGAGCACCGCGAGCTCATCGAGACGGTCCAAGGCATTATTCCGAAATCTGAAATTATCACTTGCGAGGATGCCAGATTCCCTGTCGAAACAGCAAGGATAGAATGACACCATCGTACGGAGGACCCCCATGAGCGAAAGTCAGCATCCCGTGGTCACATTGCATGGCACCGAGCGCTCCGGCCACGTGCATCGCGTGGTACTGCTGCTCCGGATGTTGGAAATTCCTTATCGATTCGTCGGCGCGCCGGCGGAGGTCCGCCGCACCCCTGAGTTTCGCTTGCTGAACCCGCTCGGCGAGATACCAGTGCTGCAGGACGGCACGGCCATCATCTGCGACAGCAACGCCATACTGGTCTATCTGGCAAAGCGGTACGCGCCGGGAAGCGCATGGCTGCCGGAAGAGCCGCTTGCGGCTGCCCACGTGCAGCGCTGGCTGTCGATCGCAGCGGGAGAAATCAAACACGGCCCCGCGCTCGCCCGTGCCATCGCGCAGTGGCGCGATCCGGGCGATCCGGGCAGCGCCACTCGCATCGCCGGCCGCGTGCTCGGCTTCATGAATGCTCATCTTGCCGATCGCACATATCTCGCCGCCGGGCACCCGACGATCGCCGATCTCGCCTGCTATGCGTACACTGCGCATGCGCCCGAAGGCGGTATTTCACTGCAACCCTATCCGGCTCTGCGCAGCTGGCACTCGCGCATCGAGGCGCTGCCGCGCTTCGAGCCGATGCCGCGCTCTCCCCTGCCGCCGGAGATTTCATGAGCGAGGCCGTCTTCCATCCCGATGAGCTTGCCGCACAGGCACACGCCGGGGTCGCGGCGATGCGATCGGGCATCCGCGATCTGATGCCCGAGCAGCATCGCAGCTTCTTCGCGGGACTGCCGTATCTGCTCGTCGCGACCCACGACGGCGGCGGCTGGCCGCTGGCAACGCTGCTGGAAGGCGAGCCCGGCTTCATCGCCTCGCCCGACCCTGGCTCGCTGCGCATCGAGGCCTTGCCGGGCGGCAGCGATCCTGCCGCTGGAATGATCCGCTCCGGCGGGGAGGTTGGCTTGCTGGGCATCGACTTCGCGACTCGGCGCCGCAACCGTGCGAACGGAGTCGTGTCCCGCGTGGACGGCAATGGATTCACCGTCGCCGTGAGGCAGAGCTTCGGCAACTGCCCGCAGTACATTCAGCGCCGCGCCACCACTCGTGCAGAGTCCCCCTCGAGCGAAGCCCGGGAGCTCGAGTCGCTCGACTGCGGGGCGCGCTCGCTGATCGAGCGCGCCGATACGTTCTTCGTGGCCAGCAGGTC
>DASYGA010000037.1:0-3751 GCA_036000265.1 Steroidobacteraceae bacterium
TGCCGGAACTCCCCGCCTCCTGGCCTGCTCGCAAGACCGCTAGGGCTGGCCAGCGCCTCAAGGCAGTGAAGGCGATCATACCGCTGAAAAGGCAGTGGGCAGAATGTCGGGAAGGCGACGAACCGCCAGCCGAAAGACACCGAGATGTTGCCACCTAGAGCTTCCGACTTCTTTGCCTCGATGCGAGATGGATGGACGAGCTTCCGGGTCGCCTACAAAACGCGTGCCAATCGCAGACTTTCATTCGATCTCTGGGATCCGATCGAGGACGCGCGGGAAGCCCAGTTGGCCGATCTGAGAGACCGGGTCGCCGATCTGGAGCAGGCTGCATTCCAGATTGCGGCATGGGTCCAGACTGAGGGAAATCGTCCGGCCCGCGAACATACCGAGCCGGTCGCCGAACTCGACATGACCGTCGACTGACCAGCACTCATCTGCGCGAGGCTTGGGCACCAATCCGTAACCGTCCGGCCAGGGCCGCCTTGTCATGAGTGGTGTGATCTTGAGACACAAGTGGCATGGCAAGCCACGAGGCTATCCCTAGGGACAGCACCAGTGCGTCGCAGCGCATCGAGATCATCACCGGTCACGAGCGGCGACGCCAGTACAGCGACGCGGACAAGGTGCGGCTGATCGCCGAGGCGGCGCAGCCGGGTCGGAGCGTGCATGAGGTCGCAAGGCGGCATGGCATCTGCTCGAGCCTGCTCTATCGCTGGCGTCGGATGGGTCTGGGTTCGCACGAGACGAACGCCGCGCCGCAGCTGATCCCGGTTCATGTATCGGCGGGAGAGCGCGAGACGCCAAGCCCGCTCAATCCGGCACCAGGGCCGGCGCTGCGCGTGGCGCGTGTGGTCGAGATCGCGCTGCCGAACGGCTGCACGGTGCGGGTGGACCAGCATGTGGATGGGCGGGCGCTGCGCCGGATCCTGGCGGCGCTGCGCGGGTGATCGCGCCACCAATCGGGGCGCGCATCTGGCTCGCGGCCGGCGCGACCGACATGCGTCGGGGCTTCGACGGGCTGGCGCGGCAGGTGCAGCACGTGCTCGGGCAGGATCCGTTCGGCGGCCACCTGTTCGTGTTCCGCGGCCGCCGCGGCGATCTCGTCAAGGTGCTGTTCTGGGACGGCCAGGGTCTGTGCCTATTCGCCAAGCGCCTGGAGCGCGGGCGGTTCGTCTGGCCCGCGGCCAAGGACGGCGCGGTGACGCTGACACCGGCGCAGCTGTCGATGCTGCTGGAGGGGATCGACTGGCGCATGCCGGCCCGCACCTGGCAGCCCGAGATGGCAGGCTGAGCGGCGTCTTTTCGTTGCCCCGACGCGGTGGCGTTTGCGACGATTCGCCTCGTGATCGATCTCGCATCCCTGCCCGCCGACGTCCGCGCGCTGATCGAGGCGCAGGCGGCGACGATCGCGCAGCAAGGGGCGGAGCTGAGCGCGCACCGGGCGATGGTGGAGACGCTGAGGCTGCAGCTGGCCCGGTTGCGCCGCATGCAGTTCGGCCGCTCGTCGGAGAAGCTGGATGCGGAGATCGCGCAGCTCACTCTGGCGCTGGAGGATCTTGAGGCCGGGATCGAGCGGCGGGACGAACCGGCCGACGAGGAACCGACTGCTCGTCCCGATGCATCCGGCCAGAGGCCGGCGCGGCGGCCGCTGCCGGATCATCTGCCGCGCACGGTTGTCGCGCACGACGCTGCCTGTGCCTGCCCCCGGTGCGGCGGCGTGCTGCGGCCTCTCGGGGAGGACGTGACCGAAGTGCTGGACTACGTGCCCGCGTCGTTCCGGGTGATCCGGCACGTGCGCCCGAAGTTCTCCTGCCGCAGCTGCGAGGCCATCACGCAGGCACCGGCGCCCGAGCTGCCGGTCCGCCGCGGCCGGGCGACGGCCGGCCTGCTGGCCCACGTCCTGGTTGCCAAGTTCGCCGATCACCTGCCGCTCTATCGCCAGAGCGAGATCTACGCCCGCGAGGGTGTCGAGCTGGAGCGGTCGACGTTGGCGGACTGGGTGGGCCAGAGTGCCAGTTTGCTGCGGCCGCTGGTCGACGCGCTCGCGAAGCACGTGCTGGCGGGAGACCGGGTGCATGCTGACGACACACCCGTGCCGGTGCTGGCGCCAGGTGCAGGCAAGACCAAGACCGGACGGCTCTGGGCCTATCTGCGTGACGAGCGGCCGCACGCCGGTCCGGCGGCGCCGGCCGTGTTCTACCGCTACAGCCCGGACCGCCGTGCCGAGCACCCCCACGCGCATTTGGTCGGGTTCACCGGGGTGCTGCATGCGGACGGCTACACGGGGTTCGACGGCCTGTATCAGGACGGGCGCGTGATCGAAGCGGCGTGTTGGGCCCATGTGCGACGGAAGTTCTTCGACCTGCACGCGGCGCGGCAGTCGCCGGTCGCGGCGGATGCGCTGCAGCGCATCCGGGCGCTGTATGCGATCGAGGACGACGTGCGTGGCCGGCCGCCCGACGAGCGTCGCCACGCACGCGAGAAACGGGCCGGGCCGCTGCTGGATGACATGCGCGCCTGGCTCAACACGACGCTGCGGCAGACCTCCAAGCGGAGCGATCTCGCGAAGGCGATCCGCTACGCGCTTGCGCGCTGGACGGCGTTGACCCGCTACGTGGGCGACGGCCGCATCGAGATCGACAACAACCCCGTGGAGCGCGCGATCCGGCCCATCGCGCTGGGGCGCAAGAACTGGCTATTCGCCGGGTCCGACGCCGGCGGCACGCGCGCCGCGGCGATCGCATCGCTCATCGCGACCGCGCGCCTGAATGGCCTCGATCCCGAGGCCTATCTGCGCCATGTTCTCGGGCGCATCGCCACCCACCCGGCCCGGCGCATCGGCGAGCTGCTGCCGTGGAACTGTGCCAGCCTCATCGCGATGGCCCAGGAAGTCCGCCGCGCAGCCTGACCCGCGCGTCAATCAGAAATGCCGCGCGGGAGACCGGACGGTTACCCCGAAGCAGCCACGGAACCGGAAGGACAGTCGGCCAATGGCTTACACGAACTGGTGCCAGCCGGACGCGGCATCAAAGGAAATACAGTCGGAACGACGCTGTATCTCCGCCCGCACGAGAGCAAGCGGCTCAAACGACTCGCGTTGGACCTGGACATGAGCCTGCATGACCTCATTCTGCATGGCTTGGATCGCATGTGTGCCGAGCAAGGCTAGCGGCCCGTGGAACGGTGGCGACGGGAAAGTCGAGCAGGTCGGCCGGAACGTCAGCCAGGGAAGAAGTGAGCTTGGGCAGGATCTTCGTGCCGCACGCGAAGCACGCGACGACAGTGTTGAATAGGAGCTACGCCCCCGTCACCTTGCGCGTGGAGCGCCTGCCTCGGGCACCCTCCGCCACGCGCTGTATCGGCGGGGACGATTGCTCATCGGGTGTGGTCTGCTTGCGCCCCAGTCCGATCTCCTTGGCGAGGGCGGAGCGGCGAGCGGCATATTTCGGTGCCACCATCGGGTAGTCGCGAGGGAGGCCCCAGTGCTCCCTGTATTGTTCCGGGGTCATGTCGTAGGAGGTGCTGAGATGTCGCTTCAGCATCTTCAGCTTTTTCCCGTCCTCAAGACAAATGATGTAGTCCGGGAAAACGGACCTTTTGACCGGCACGGCTGGCTCGAGCTTTTCGACCGCCGGTGCTTCAGCAGTCAAACCGTTCAGCGTGGCATAGACCGTCTGAATGAGGCCAGGCAGAGCCTCCGGCGTAACCGCGTTGTAAGCGACATGCGCGGACACGATACCGGCCACAAGTG
>DASYGA010000072.1:0-8738 GCA_036000265.1 Steroidobacteraceae bacterium
TACGATGCGCGGGTCCTCGACGGCGGTCTGCTCGCCGTACTCCCCCGCCTCGATGCGCCGCGCGATGATCGGCCCCGCCCCTGTGAGCGCAAGAAACACCTGCTGCTGCGCGCCCTGGGGGTCCTCAAAGCCGATCCACACGCGGTCGCCGAGCGCGGCGGAGTCGAGCGGATTGGCTGCGGGTGCGTCGAATACCAGATGCGGATCGCGCGCCTCGAGTAGCACATAGAGCATCCTGTCGTGGACGCCCGTCAGAATGCCGAAGCGATGAGGCGCGGTGCCGTAGTACCGCCACGCTTTCCGGTCACGGGGCCAGTCGTCCGGATAACCGTCGATGTACGGTGGTGCGGTCAGATCGAGCGGCGTGAGATCGTAAGGACCCGTGCTGGCGGGCCCAGGCTCCCCCGGGGTACGGTAGAGCAGGTTCATCCGACCCTGCAACGAGGCGGCAATGGTCTCCGACACCGCCTGCAGCGAATGCTGCTCGCTCTCGCGCAGCGCCGCTTCCATCTCGCGCGCGTAGCGGATTCCGTCCCAGGGCAGGACCAGCGTCGCCAAGCCGAGCAGCAGCAACTTCAGTCGCAGCGACATTGGCGGCTCACTCCACCCAGCGGTATCCCATCCCGTAGACGGTCTGCAGGGCGTCGAATGCCGGATCGAGGCCCTGAAACTTGCGCCGGATCCGCTTCACGTGCGAGGTGATGGTGTTGTCGTCGAGCACGACGCTGGCCGCATCCATCAGCTGTTGCCGGTTCTTCACGTGGCCCGGGTGGCGCGCGAGCGCATGCACGATCCAGAATTCCGTGAGCGAGAGCAGAACCACCTTCCCGTCCCACTCCGCGCGCATGCGCTCGGCATCGAGCGCGAGCGGCCCGCGGCGCAACTTCTGCTCCTGCTCCCCCGGCGGCTTGCGCAAGGCATCGACCCGGCGGAAGAGCGCATTCACTCGCGCGAGGAGGTGCGCGAGACTGAGGTCCTTGGTGAGGAAGTCGTCCGCGCCGAGGCGCAGGCCCGAGACCGCATCGAGCTCCGAGTCGCGCGCCGTGAGAAAGATGATCGGCAGCTCAGCGGAGAGCGCCCGCAGCTGCCGGCAGAGCTCGAAACCGCCTTCCGGCTCGTCCTCGAGCGAGATGTCGATCACGGCGAGGTCCGGCAACCGCGCCGCAAACGCCTCCGTGGCCTGTGCGCGATTGCCGTAGCTGCGCACGAGGTAGCCCTCGCGCGTGAAGGCCGCAGCGTAATTGTCGCGGATGGCGGGCTCGTCCTCGACGATGGCGATGAGGCGCTTCATGGCCGTGATTATAGGGTCAACGGCCTGATCACTTGCGGCCGTGGCCTTCGGTGCGCTCGCGCTGGTATCTTGCGCGCCTGATGAAAATACCCGAGATCCTGATCGTCGAGACCGTCCACCAGCCCGGAAGCCTGGCCAAGGTGCTGCAAGTGGTCGCCGAGGCCGGCCTGACCATCGAGCACCTGATCGCAGTGCGCCGCGACCAGGGCCGCACTCTGTGGGAGATCACGCTGGAGATGGACGAGGAGGCGGATCGCAGTCTCTACGAGCGCATCGATCGGCTGCCCACCGCCCGCTTCGTCGGCAAGTCCGACCGTGTCTTCAATCGACACCGCGGCGGCAAGATCCGCATGGTGGCCAGCCTGCCGATCAACACCCTGCAGGTGCTGCGGGATGTCTACACGCCGGGCGTCGCGCGGGTGTGTCTCGCGATCCAGAAAGATCCGGCGGCCGCGCGGGAGTTCACCAGCGTCGACAGCACCGTGGCCGTGGTCACGAACGGCACGGCGGTGCTCGGGCTGGGCAACATCGGACCGCTCGCCGGGCTGCCGGTCATGGAAGGCAAGGCGGCGCTGTTCGCCGACCTGGTGGGTCTATCGGCGGTTCCGATACTGCTCGAGGAGCGCCGGCCCGACCTGGTCGCCGATATCGTCGCCCGCATTCACCTTTCGTTCGGCGCCATTCAGCTCGAGGACTTCGCCGCACCCGAGTGCTTCGAGATCGAGCGGTTGCTGCGCGAGCGGTTGCGAAAGCCTGTGCTGCACGACGATCAGCACGGCACGGCGGTGGTGGCGCTCGCCGCGCTCACCAACGCCGCGCGCCGCGCGGGCAAGAACCTGGAGGAGAGTGTGATCGGGCAGATCGGGCTGGGCGCCGCCGGCCTCGGCATCGTGCGTCTGCTGCGCGCGAGCGGTGCCAGGCGCGTCCTGGGAGCGGACCGCAACCCGGAGGCCGTCGCGCGCCTGGTGGCGCTGGGCGGGGAGGGCGCGACGCTGGAGTCGATCATGCAGCGCGCCGACATCGTCATCGCGACCACGGGCGTGAAGGGCCTGATCAAGCAGGAGTGGGTCCGCCCCGGTCAGGTCATCCTGGCGCTTTCCAACCCCGATCCGGAGATCGAGCCGCTCGCGGCGCGCGAGCGCGGCGCCGCTTTCGCGGCCGACGGCAAGGGGATCAACAACGTGCTCGCCTTCCCCGGCCTGTTCAAGGGCGCGCTCGCCGCGCGCGCGCCCTGCTTCACCGACGAGATGCTGATGGCCGCCGCCCGGACGATCGCCGACCAGGCCGGAGACGATGCCCTGGTCCCCAACCCGCTCGACAAATCCATGCACGCGCGGGTCGCGCTGGCCGTGCAGCAGGCCGCCGGCAGGCACTAGCCCTATGCCGCTACCGCCTCGCTTCCCATGAAGCCCTTGAGCTTGCCCAGGGCGTTCGACTCGATCTGACGGATCCGCTCCGCCGACACCCCGTACTTGTCGGCCAGCTCGTGCAGCGTCGCCTTGTCGTCGCTCATCCAGCGGCTCTGGACGATGTCGCGGCTGCGGTCATCCAGCTGCTCCAGCGCATCGCGCAGCCGGGCAGACGAGTCGTCCTCCCACTCCGCGCTCTCCACGCGCTCCGCCGGATCCGCGTTGGGTGCGGGCAGGTACGCCGCCGGGCTGTAGATCTCCTCCTCGTCCGCTTCCGGTGTCGGATCGAACGACATGTCGCGCGCCGCCAGGCGCTTTTCCATCTCCGTCACTTCGGTCGGCGTGACGCCGAGGTCGCGGGCGACGGCGGCCGTCTCCTCCGCGGAGAGCCACGTCAGGTTCTTTTTCAGCCTGCGCAGGTTGAAGAAGAGCTTGCGCTGCGCCTTGGTGGTGGCGATCTTGACCAGCCGCCAGTTGCGCAGCACGTACTCGTGGATCTCGGCCCGAATCCAGTGCACCGCGAACGACACCAGGCGCACGTTCAGCTCCGGGTCGAAGCGCTTGACGGCCTTCATCAGCCCCACGTTGCCTTCCTGGATCAGGTCTCCGACCGGCAGCCCATAACCGCTGTAGCCGCGCGCGATGTGCACCACGAAGCGCAGGTGCGAGAGCACGAGCGTGCGGGCGGCGCCGAGGTCCTCATGGAAGCGGAAGCGCTCCGCCAGGGCGCGCTCCTCCTCCCGGGTCAGCACCGGGATGCGGCTCACGCGGTCGAGGTACGCATCCAGGCTTCCGACAGGACCGGCGAGCGCCAGATCACCGGAGCGCGCGATCAATGCGGTATTTACGGTCATGCAGTCTCCAGATATCGTTTAGGCAGGCATTTTAGCACTCGCGATATTGGAGTGCTAAGGTCCCCGGAAGTTCCCGGGACCACCAGCGATTTCCCCTTCTGGCACAGAAGCTTGCGCCGCCGCAGCCGTTCCGGGAATCCCTCTTCCGGGGGGTCCTCAGCCCATCTGAAGAACCACCTTCCCCTGGGCGTGCTGGTGCTCGAGCCGCTCCTGGGCCGCTGCCGCTTCCTTGAGCTCGAACACCGCGGAGACGTGCGGGTGCACGCGGCCCTGATCGATCAGGCGCCCGATCTCGATGAGCTCGGCACGATCCGGATGGGCGAGGAAATTCTCCGCGTGCGCCTGGTGCGCTCTGGCCTGCGCTGCGGAAGGCTGCGCCAGCGAGGAGATCATCGTTCCGCCATCCTTGAGGACCGCCCAGGAGCGCTCCTGCGTCTCCCCGGCGATGAGGTCGAGCACCAGGTCGACTTCCTGCAGCTCGTCCTCGAAGCGCTGGCGCGTGTAGTCGATCACCTGGTCGGCGCCGAGACGCCGCACGAATTCCACATCCTGCGTCGCAACCGTCGTGGCGACGGTTGCGCCTCTCGCCTTCGCGAACTGCAGCGCCAGATGCCCGACGCCGCCCGCCCCACCATGGATCAGAACGCGCTGGCCGGCCTGAAGATGACCGTGGTCGAAGAGGCCCTGCCACGCCGTCAGCCCGGCGAGCGGCACCGCCGCCGCGGCGCGGTAGTCGAGCTGCCCTGGCTTTGGCGCCACCAGGTCGGCACGGACGGTGACGTACTCCGCGTAACCGCCAGGTCCGCCATCGAGCATCGCGTAGACCGTGTCGCCCTCCTTAAGGTCGCGTACGGCACTGCCGCAGCGCTCGATCTCGCCCGCCACATCCCGGCCGAGCACCTTGGGCAACTGATCCTGCTTCACCACGGGGTAGCCGCCGGAGCGGATCTTGTAGTCCACCGGATTGACGCTGGCGGCGCGCACCTTGATCAGCACCTCCTCATCCTTTGGCGTGGGCTTCTCGACATCCGCCAGCTCCAGCACCTCCGGCCCGCCGAAGGAGCGTATGCGCACGGCTTTCATGGTAGTCACGATGGCCTCCGGGCAGATCCTGCAGTGGCCCGCAGTGGCCCGCAGTGGCCTGCAGTGGCAAGTTCAATCGCCGCGCAGGACGTGGGTTCCCGGTCCTGACAGGCGAACGCCCCGTCAGGTTCGCGTCAGCCGTTCCGCCTAGGGTAGGCTAGCCGGTACAGTCGCCGGCAGAGCCGGCACCCCCGCCCATGAGACCAGAAACCACCCAGACCCTCGAGCAGGCCACGGCCGCGATCGGAACGCCGGCGCGGTACGACCGCCTCAGCATTCTCCTGCACTGGATCACCGCGGCCCTGGTGGTCGCGCTGTGGGCGCTCGGCCAGACGATCGACTGGTTTCCGAAGGGTGGGCCGAAGATCGACGCACGCTCCACGCACTTTCTGCTCGGCATCACGCTCGGCGTCGTCCTGCTGGGTCGCATCGCCTGGCGCGCCAGCGGCGGCCGCAATCTGCCGCTGGCCGACACAGGTTGGATCGGCATCGCGGCCAGGGTCGTGCACTACGGTCTTTACCTGCTGGTCGCAGCGACTGTGGTGCTCGGTATCTTCAACGCCTGGCAGCGTGGCGATGTGGTCTTCAACCTCTTCACCATTCCGAAGCTGATACCCGGCGACCTCACGCTGAAGCGGACATTGGAGGCGCTGCACGGCGATTTCGCGGACGTGGTGCTGATCGTGGCCGGCCTGCATGCTGCGGCAGCCTTGGTGCATCACTACCTCCTGCGCGATTCGGTGCTGCGCCGGATGCTGCCGTGATCGACCGCCATGCCTGAGCTGCCGGAGGTCGAGACGACGCGGCGCGGCCTCGAGCCGCACGTCACCGGCCGCCGGATCGTGGCGCTCACGGTGCGCGAGCCGCGGCTGCGCTGGCGAGTGCCGGATGACCTGCCGCCGAAGCTCGCCGGCCAGCGGATCACCTGCACTGGACGGCGCGCCAAGTACCTGCTGATCGGGCTGGAATCCGGCACGCTCCTCGTGCATCTCGGCATGTCGGGCACGCTGCGGGTCCTGCCCGCGGATACACCGCGAATCGCCCACGATCATTACGACCTGCTGCTCGACTCCGGCAACACCCTGCGATTCAACGATCCGCGCCGCTTCGGCAGCCTCCATTACACCAGCGAGGATCCGGACCTGCATCCGCTGCTCGCTCGCCTCGCGCCGGAGCCCTTCGACCCGAGGTTCGATACGGATTACTTGTGGCGGATCACCCGCCGCAGGCGGGCATCGATCAAACAGGTGGTGATGAACAGCAGGCTGGTCGTGGGGGTGGGCAACATCTACGCGAGCGAGGCGCTCTTTCGGGCACGTATCAGACCGCGGCGGCGGGCACAGAGCCTATCCCGGGACGAGGCGAAGCGGCTGGTGAAGTCGGTGCGGGCAGTGCTGTCGATGGCGATCAAGGTCGGAGGGACGACGCTGCGCGATTACGTGGGCGCGGACGGGCAGCCGGGGTACTTCCGCCAGAAGCTCTTCGTCTACGAGCGCGCGGGGCAGGCTTGCCGGGTGTGCGGGACTCTCGTGCGGCAGCTGACCCAACAGGGGAGGTCTACGTATTATTGCTCGAGCTGTCAGAAGTGAGCGTTCGGGGCTCCGCGCGCATCCCAAAATGCCCCTTGGCCAGAACGCCGTAAATACATCCCTGTAGGCTCGCGGATCGCCGTCCTGGCGATCAGCGTCTGGCCAAGGGGCATTTTGCGCTGCGCTCTATTTCACTTTGCGATGCTTTTTCAGCTCCGCTTCGACGATGGGGTGGACGAACTCCCTGACATCACCTCCCAGCACCGCGATCTCCCGCACCAGCGATGAGGAGATGAAGGTGAACTGCTCCTGGGGAGTGAGAAAAACCGTCTCGATGCCGCGGTCCAGGTGGCGGTTCATGTTGGCGAGCTGGAACTCGAACTCGAAGTCGGAGATCGCGCGCAGACCACGGATGATCACGGTGGCGCCATGCCTGCCGGCGAAGGCGACGGTGAGCTCGGAGTAGCCCAGCACCTCGATGTTCGGCAGGTCGTCGAGGACGCGCCGTGCCAGGTCGATGCGCTGATCGAGCGCAAACATCGGCGCCTTGTTGGGATTGGAGGCGATGGCGACGATGACCCGGTCGAAGATGCCTGCCGCGCGGCGGACCAGGTCCTGGTGGCCGTTGGTGATCGGGTCGAAGGTGCCCGGATAGATGGCAGTGCGGCTCATTCGATTCTTGTCCCCCGCGCCGCGCGCGAGAAGAGATGATACCCGACGTCGCCGGCCCGCTTTGATCTGCGGCGCGCCCAGTTCTGCGGCAGGGCTGCGGCCGGGTCGGCAGCCGCCGGATACTCGATGTAAATGAGCGCATCGTCTGCCAGCCAGCCCCCCCGCTCGAGGCGAGCCGCGCTCTCCTCGAGCAGCGCCGAGGCGAAGGGCGGATCGAGGAAGGCGATGTCGAACGGCTGCTCGGGGGCCGCATCCAGGAACCGGTGCGCGTCGCTTGGGTCCACTCGAGCGGTGCGTGCACCCCATTCCTCGAGCCGCGCAGCGATCTCACGGGCGGCCGCCGCATCGCGCTCGACGAAGGTCACGTGCGCGGCGCCGCGGGACAGCGCCTCGAGGCCGAGCGCGCCGCTGCCGGCGAAGAGGTCGAGGCAGCGTGCGCCCGGCACGCGCAAGCTGAGCCAGTTGAAGAGCGTCTCGCGGACGCGATCGGGAGTGGGGCGGATCTGCGGCGAGGGCGGAAAGCGCAGGCGCCGCCCGCGCCAGGCGCCGGCGATGATCCGCAGCGTTCGGGCAGAGGCGCCACGGCGGGCCGAAGGGGGCGCTGTCATGGTCAAAGGACTGCTCTCAGGTTCCACTACGATACACTACGGCCGAAAAATCATGTTCGGACGCAAACCCAAAGACGGCGCCGCCGAGGCCGAGGAGCGCCAGGGCTTTTTCAAGCGCCTGCGCACCCGGCTGAATCGCGGCAACTCGTGGCTCACGTATGATCTCGCCAACCTCTTCAAGGGACGGCAGATCGATGCGCAGATCCTCGAGGAACTGGAGACGCGGCTGCTCACTGCCGATGTTGGCGTCGAAGCGACCGAGCATATCCTGACTGACCTTCGCAAGCGGGTGGCGCGTAAGGAGCTGGCGGACGTCGAGGCGCTGATCAATGCGCTGCGCGATGCGATCGTAGACATCCTGGAGCCTTGCGCCAGGCCGCTGATCATCGACGAAGGCGCAAAGCCCTTCGTGATCCTGGTCGTGGGCGTCAACGGCTCGGGCAAGACCACCACCATCGGCAAGCTCGCCCGGCGGCTGGCTGACGAGGGGCGCGGCGTCACGCTCGCCGCGGGCGATACTTTCCGGGCGGCCGCGATCGAGCAGCTGCAGGTCTGGGCGGAGCGTTCCGGAGCCGCGTTCATCGCACAGCGCGCCGGCGCCGATCCCGGCGCCGTGGTCTTTGACGCGCTGCAGTCGGCGCGCTCGCGCGGGACCGACGTACTGTTGGCGGACACCGCTGGACGGCTGCACAGTCAGTCCCATTTGATGGAGGAGCTGAAGAAGGTCAAGCGTGTCGTGCAGCGCCTCGAGCCTTCCGCCCCCCATGAAGTGCTGCTGGTCCTGGACGCCAACCAGGGTCAGAATGCGCTCTCGCAGGCCATCCAGTTCAACGAGGCGATCGGTGTGACCGGCATAGCGCTCACCAAGCTCGACGGCACCGCCAAAGGCGGCATCGTGATCGCCATTGCGCGGCGCCTCGGACTCCCCATCCGCTTCATCGGCATTGGCGAGCAGCCGCAGGATTTCGGCGAGTTCGATGCCCGCGCCTTCGCCACGGCGCTGGTCGAAGGCCCGCGCCAGCAGGCGGGCGAGCCGCAGGCTTGAAGATGGATCGGGGCCCAGCGCGATGATCCTCTTCGAGCGCGTCAGCAAGCGCTACCCCAACGGACGGGAAGCCCTGACGAATGTCAGCTTCAGGATCGAGAGCGGCGAGATGGTGTTTCTCACCGGCCGTTCCGGCGCCGGCAAGAGCACGGTGCTGAAGCTCGTCGCGCTGTTGGAGCGGCCGACGCGGGGCACGGTGACGGTGAACGGCAAGAGCACCGGTACGTTGAAAGCGCGGCACATTCCG
>DASYGA010000079.1:0-10145 GCA_036000265.1 Steroidobacteraceae bacterium
CGCCTTGTCATGGAGAGGTGCCGCGCAGCCTCTGCGCCACCAAGCCCCCGCGCCCACGCTCGCGGGGTGTAGCAAGCCGCGCCCCCGCTCGCCGGATTTTACCTGTTATCGTGACAGCTCAGCTTGCACGGGTGCTGCGCAGCCGGTCTATCCAATCGCAAACGGCATGCAGAGCGTCCGCGCGCACATCCAAGTCTTTGCGCCCGCTTCGAGCAGGAACGTGGAAGGAGTGATCCGCATCCTCCAGCACATGCAGAGTAGCGCGGGAGCCCAGGCTCTCGACAACCGTTTGCAGCAGGGCCGGCTGCGCGAGCTCATCCCGATTTCCCTGGATGAAGAGCATGGGGATCTCGACCCCCTGAAGGTGTGCGCCGCGCTCCGTACCCGCCCGCCCCGCAGGATGCAATGGGAATGCCAGGAACACGAGTCCGCAGACCCCCTGCAGCGGAGCCTGTGCCTGCGCCTGAGACGTCATGCGGCCGCCGAACGACCGGCCTCCCGCAAAGAGCGGCAGCTCCGGCGCGAGCCGCGAGGCCTCCGCAATAGCGGCGCGAACCGTGGCGTGACAGAGCGCGGGCGGGTCCGGCCGCCGGCTCTTGCTCTCCATGTAAGGGAATTGATAACGCAGCGTGGCGACGCCGCGCTCCGCAAGACCCGCAGCAATCGCCTGCATTGAAGGATGCTCCATCCCCGCACCGGCGCCATGCGCCAGAACCAACAGGGCATGCGCGCCGGCTGGCCGGTCGAGCAAACCGGAGACGCGATGGCTCGCGTCGACGTCGAGGGTCAGGCGCTCGCTCCCCATCAAAGCCCCCGAGCCGAATGTACGCTCAGCGCCTCCAGGCAGCGGGCGCCCAGGGCGCGGAACGGCTTGCTGAGCCGCGTGTCACCCGCGAGCAGTGTCCAGTAGTCGATCGCGAGGCTTCGCGCCCGGCCCCAGACGGCGAGGGATGCCGCCGTGGGCGGCGGCGGCTCGTATGACCGCTCGATCAGCTGCTCATGCTGCGGCGCGAAGAGCATGGGCAGCATGTCATACACGGGTGCCAGCTGGAACGGCCCCTCGTAATCGTCGAGCAGCGTTATATTGCCGAAGTGACGGTCGGTGTTCGCAATCAACTGAGCGAATACATCGAGAAGACGTATCCACTCCGCATGCTGCGCCGCCAGCAGGCCCTCGCCCTCGAGCCGCCGCGCGCACTCGCTCCAGCTGTCGAGCTTGCCGTAACGCGCGAGGTCAACGGCATACAACGAGACGGCGCCCCGGCGGCCCTCTGCGCCAACACGGTCGAAGCGCTCCACCTCCAGGTACGCGCGCTCCCCGAACGGCAGCCACCTCGATCGGCAGGAGGGAAGGCCATTGCGGGCGAGCAGCTCATGAGCCAGGTGCTCGGCCAACAAAAGGTCCGCCCAGCGCTGGCCGGCCTCGCTCTTGCGCGGCGGGGAGAATTTCACGAGCACAGGGATGCGCCGCTCATCGTCTTCGACCTGCACCAGGAATTTGGGCTGCTCTCCCTGGGCCGAAGAGCCCGCTGGGGCACCCGACATGGCTGACGTTGCGAGCGCTCCGTACTGCGAGGCGCGCTCTGCGCTCCTTACGGTCACGGTCCGGTGAGTATGCGCCATGTACCGGTCGACCGAGCCTTCCCCCAGAATGAGGTCACCGACATTGTCGGGCGCGCGCTGGGTGAGATAGCTGAGGAAATGGTCGTCGGTCCAATCGACGATACGCGCGGGCAACGCAAGCTCGGGAAAGGTATGCGGGATGGCGCGGCCCAGAAAGCCGCCCGGCCGCGCATCCTGTAAAAAGTAGGGAATTCCCTCGGCGACTCCGCGGATGCGTCTCGGACCGTTGACCGTGTAGAAGGCGTCTCGCTGCAGCGCGTGCAGCGGCCCGAGCTCACTTAGCCGCCCGCTCTCATCAACACGAAACAATGGCCAGCGCGAGCCGATGGCAGCCACTGCGCGAGCGAGCCCATAGCGCGCGCCGCGGGTGGTGCCGATACGCACGACCTGCTGTTGCCGCCGCAGCGCGGAGAGCGCCCGGGACAGCGTGGGCTGGGATATGCCGAGTGCGCGAGTCAACTCGAGGGCGTCGGCGGGGCCCTTGGCGAGCTGCGCCACGAGATTCTCAGCGAGTGCGGAGCTTGACATGAATAGATATCAGAATAGATATAAACACTCATAAAGTCAATAAAGTCAATATATTGCAACGAAACAGGCGCACTTGATGAATAGTTTACAGGCGTGCTGGAAAGGCGCACCTCACTGCCTGCGGACGTCCGGGCTGGATATACTGTCCGCCAACCAAAAAGAAGGGCGATGAAGGTCCCGGATGTCCGGTCGCCTCTTCCCCCGATTGCGAGGCGGCCGTGAAGTCCATCGTTCTCATCGCGCGCTCACTCATCAGTCTCTTCGGCATCGCTCTCGTGGTGCTCGGGATCCTCTTCTGGACCGGCCATGCCCTCTCGCTGCTGCAGCTGCACATGGCGCTCGGTGGTCTCTTCGTCGTAAGCCTGTGGGTGCTCGCGATCGTCGGATTTCTCTCGCGCGGCAACCGAGGCTTCGCTCTCGTGGTTTTCATCTGGAGCCTGATCGTCCCGGCACTCGGCGTGACCCAGCTCAGTCTGTTGCCCGGTCGTGACCACTGGGTGATCCAATCGCTCCATCTGCTCGTCGGTCTCATTGCCATCGGGTTAGGGCATGCCCTCGCCCGGCGCATCGGCCGGCGGCCGGCCGCGGTAGTGGTCAGCCCGGAAGCCGCCTGAGCCTCGCCCGCACTCAGGAGGATCCCTATGCTTCGCTTGCTTGCGGCGCTCCTTGCCGCCTCGGTCAGCCTTGTCTGCGCGCAGGCCTACGCCCAGGCCCCGAAGACGCAATATCCGCCGACGCACTGGCCCATCCGCAACGGCGTCTATCACATCCACGACTTTCGCTTCGGCACCGGCCAGACGCTCGCGGATCTGCGCCTGCATTACGTCACTCTGGGTAAACCCCGCCGCGACGCGGCAGGCCACACCCTCAACGCGGTCCTATTGATTCACGGCACGGGCGGCGATGCGCATTCGCTGCTCAACCCCGTTTTCTCGGACGTGCTGTTCGGGCCCGGACAGCCCCTGGACATCACCCGGTATTTCATCATCCTTCCCGATGAGATCGGCCACGGCGAGTCCAGCAAGCCTTCCGACGGCCTGCGCATGCGATTCCCCCGGTACACCTACGATGACATGGTCCGGGCGACGCACCAGGTGCTGCTCGAGGGTCTGCACGTCGATCATCTGCGCCTCGTCCTCGGGACATCGATGGGCTGCATGCAGTCGTTCGTCTGGGGCGAGATGTACCCCAAATTCGCCGATGCGCTCATGCCGCTCGCGTGCATGCCCATGGAGATCGCCGGCCGCAACCGCATCTGGCGGTACATGGCCATCCAGGCGATCCGCGACGACCCCAAGTGGGATCACGGCAATTACACGCAGGAGCCCATCGAAGGCCTCAAGGGCGCCGCGGACATGCTCATCATCGCGGGCTCCGCGCCGCAGCAGATGCAGAAAGACCTGCCCACCCGGCACCAAGCCGAAGCCTACCTCGACCAGAAGGTCGCCAGCATCGTCCCGCACCTCGACGCGGATGACTTCATCTACCAGTTCGACTCTTCGCGCGATTACAACCCGGAGCCGCGCCTGAGCTCCATCACCGCACCGGTCATGTGGATCAACTCCGGGGACGACTTCATCAACCCACCGGAGCTGAGTGGCATCGCGCAGAAGCTGGTCCGCCGCCTACCGCATGGGCGGTACATTCTGATACCAGCGTCGATGAGCACCTATGGTCACGGCACGCACACGCATGCCGCCGATTGGAAGCAGTACCTCATCGGGCTGCTGGCCGAGTCCGCGACGCGATAGCCGTGCCTCGGCGGGGTCTGGCCGCGGCCACTGCGGCGCGAGCGACGATTGCAGGATGAAGCAGACCGTATGAGTGATGGCGTAACAGCCGCGCCCGACAGCACGGCCGTCCGAGTCGCGTTGTGGCGGGCGCTGCACGTGCAGATCGATCAGCCGCCGCACGTGCTCGTGGACGAGATCGGCCTTCGCTTGGCTGCGCCGGGAGAGGACTGGCGCCGTCGTCCCGACATGGACCCGGACTTCACCCGGCCCTTCCGGGCCGCGATCGTCGCTCGCTCGCGCTTCATCGAAGATCTCGTGTTGGAACAGTCGGTGCAGGGCGTCGCGCAATACGTCATCCTCGGTTCGGGCCTGGATACGTTCGCCCAGCGGAGGCCCGAGAGCGCCTCGCGCATGACAGTGTTCGAGATCGACCGCCCGCCGCATCAGGAATGGAAGCGTAGTCGGCTGGCGGAGCTCGGCTTCGGCGTGCCGGAGTGGTTGCGGCTCGTAGCAGTCGACTTTGAGGCCAATCAGAGCTGGTGGGGTCAGCTCGAGGCAGCAGGCTTCGATGTGGCGCGACCCGCGGTCGTCGCCTGCGCCGGTGTCAGCATGTACCTCACCCGGGAAGCCATCGCGGCCACCCTTCGTCAGGTTGCGGCGCTGGCCGAGGGGACGACGCTTGCCCTGACTTTCCTGCTGCCTTTCGAGCTGATGGGCCCGGAGGTGCGCCCGGGGTTCCAGCTCGCGGCGAAGGGCGCACGGGCGAGCGGTACGCCATTCGTCAGCTTCTTCTCGCCAGCGGAGATGCTCTTGCTGGCGCGCGAAGGCGGTTTCAGGGAAGCCCGGCACATCTCCACGGCCGACCTGAACGAGCGCTATTTCAGAGGCCGTGCCGACGATCTTCGGCTGTCCGCCGGCGAGGAGTTCCTGCTCGCTAGGGTGTAGCCCTCAGCGAACGCGACACGCCGTCGCTGACCGCGATCGGCCGGCGACAGCGTGCCAGGCATCAGGTTTGCGCCAATCGTCTCGAGAGGGCCACTGCATTCCTGCCTGGTCTCGCGCCAACCGAAGGTCAACAGCGGCGAAGCGGCGTGACCTGGATCTTCACTTGCAGGCCGGCGGCAGCAGCCATCTCCACCAGTGTATCGAGGCTGAACAGGCTGATTTTCCCTCGCATGAGATCGGAGATCCTGGGTTGCGTCACCCCGAGTGCTTTGGCTGCCGTCGCCTGGCTGAGGCCAATGCGCTCGATGTGCTGTTTGAGTGCTGCCATCAGTGCCGAGCGCATTTTGATGCTTTCGGTCTGCACCGGGATATCCGTGACCTGAGCGGCCTTCTTGCTCATCGAGCGCTGAATGTCAGCTGGCGTGGTCCGACTTGCCTTCACTCCCACGTTCCATCAGCTCGCAAACTTTGTCGAAAATGATTGCCGCCAGGTGCGCGCAGGCCGCTTTGACCGCCTCCCAATCGTGCCACCGCGGGTCGAGATTCTTGTATTCAGGCAGTTCCGCGATCCTCAGATCATGAGGAAGTGGATTGGCAAGTTGCGCCTGTAACTGCTGTAGCGGAGACTCCCCGCTCTCCTGCGGGTACAAGCGATCGAACGGCTGCAGTGCCCGCGCGAGCCGCTCGTCGCCCAGGTGGGTCGCGAGGGCTGCAAAGTCGAGATAATCACGGGTGGCGTTGCGCTTGAGGATCAGGGCGCCCTTGATACGCAGGATCTCGGCCCCTGTCGGCACGACAATGTCAGAGCCCTGGCAGCGCACAACAGTGGTTTCGAGCGGCTCGCTACGGATCAGTTGCCGCACGCCCGTTTCGATTCCATCCAGGCTGCCGAGAATCTGTACCGGACGCTGTACGCGCGCGGTCTTCCAGCCGGCGACGGATTCGAGCTGCGCGAGTACTTCGTCGAAGCGAGACCGCAAGTCCGTCAGCACGTGGTCGGCATCCCGAGAAAGACGATGACTGGCGTGAATGGCTGAAGCCGTTCCTCCAACCAGGACGGCTCCCGGAAGGATGGACTGTAGGCGCGCTGCCGATGATAGGACGAGCTCCCATTCAGGGAGTGGGGGTGCGGTGTTCTGCGGCATAGTGCAGCCAGAAATGATGGCGCTGAGCATAAGGATCGGAGACGTATGCGCGGCACACCCGCTCAATATCGTCCAGCACCGATGAATTCGCGAGCGCTGCTCGGCGCAATTCCGCCCAATCGCTCCAGCGGCCGCGAGAGATCACATCGTCGATAGCCGCCGGCGTCAGGCGCTGATGGTTCAAATGGCGGTGGATCAAGGTCGTTCACTCCACTTCGCCATTATATAAATATTTGTATTAAACGCAATTTCGCCGTGCATTCTCCATGGTGCTCCCGCTGAGATCCGCCAGTCCGGCCCCTCTCTCCCTGCGCCTGACCGCGTGCTGCGATTCCCGTATGGCGAGCGGGTGCTATCGTATCCATACCCGGACCGGCGCGTGAAACCGGCCGTCAGTGATTCCCTTGTGGAGTTCCCCATGAAACTCATCGGAATGCTCGATTCCCCGTACGTCCGCCGCGTGGCGATCTCGCTCCAGTTGCTCGGGTTGCCGTTCGAGCATCGCTCGCTCTCCGTGTTCCGCACGTTCGATCAGTTCCGCGCCATCAATGCCGTGGTCAAGGCGCCCACCCTCGTCTGCGACGACGGAACCGTGCTCATGGATTCCACGCTCATCCTGGATTACGCAGAGGCGCTGGCGGCTCCCAGGTCGCTGATGCCGCGCAGTCTGGCGGACCGGCAGGCGGCGCTCCGCACGGTCGGCCTCGCGCTGGCCGCCTGTGAGAAGAGCGTTCAGCTCGTCTACGAGAATCTCCGTCCCGCGGACAAGCGGCACCAGCCCTGGGTGGAGCGCGTAACAGCGCAGCTGCAGGCAGCTCTCGGGGCGCTCGAGGCGGAGCTCGCGCAGCGGCCTCGGCCGGCTGCCGCGCAGCGCATTGGCGCAGCCGAGGTGGCAACGGCCGTCGCCTGGTATTTCAACGAGCACATGCAACCCGGCACTCTCCAGGATGCGAAGTATCCGCGCCTGCGCGAGCTGTCCGCGTGGGCAGAGCAGTTGCCCGAGTTCGTGGCGGCGCCGCACGGCGACTGTATCGTCCAGCCGCGCAGTTGACCCGCTCCCGAGCGCCAGATATGACGCGTTACAGTGAGGAGGAAATCAAGGATTCCGAGCAGTAACGATCCAGATTGCGCCCGGCAGCGCGACGGCATCCCCGACCTGATATCGCGCCAGTGCCGCCCGGATGGACTCCGCCGCCGCGGCCCGCAGCTCCGCCGGCTGGCCTTCCAGCGCGCGGCTCGTCGGACCCATGCCTGTCACAGTCTCCACTGCGGCTTCGAGTCCGCGGCCGATGCCGATATCCAGTGACAACTCCAGCGGTTCCAACTCGACGTCGGTGAAGCCTGCGCCATCAAGGATGCCGCGCACGCGGGTCCCGTCGGCAAACGCAAATGCCCCCGGCTCCTCGGGACCCGAGGGCGGCGGCCGCGGCACGTGCCGGCACGCCTCCTCCAGCGGCAGCATCAACCACGGATTCCTTTGCGGCTCGCGCCAGCACGCGAACGCGAGCCGCGCACCGGGCCGCAGTCCCCGCCGCATGTTGGCAAACGACTTGCGCGGCTCCGCAAAGAACATCACGCCGAAACGGGAGAAGAGGAGGTCCGCAGCGGCGGGCTCGAAGGGATGGACCGTAGCATCCGCCAGGACAAGTTCGATGGGCAAGTCCGCCGGCGCGCGCTCGCGCGCCCGCTCGAGCATTGGCGCAGAGAGATCCACGCCGAGCACCCGGCCGCCGGGCACCACGCGCCGCGCCAGCTCGATGGCTGTGAAGCCGCATCCGCAGCCGATATCGAGCACCACCTCGCCTGTCGCAACCGCGGCTCGCTGCAACAGCAGCTCCGCAATCGGCGCCAGCAGGGTGTCCTGATCCTGCTGCCGGGCACGCCAGCGCTCCCCGACGCGCCCGTTCCAGTAAGCGACCTGATCCGCGTTCCGATCGTCAGCAGACGGGATTGGCAGAGTCACTCGCTATCACCTCGAATGGCCGGAGACACCGCCTGTTCCTCCAGAAACACCGTCTCCGCCGCGACCTTCTCGAAGCACAGATTCACGGTACGGCCCACCCCGATGGTGCGATGGACAACCCCGGCAGGGACGGTTGCGGCCTGAAGGGGACCGATACGAATGGAAGAGCCATCCTTGAGCTCGATGATAATGGCGCCTTCCAGGACCACGAAGAGCTCGTCGGAGCCAGGGTGCAGGTGCCAGCGGTACTTCCCCTGGAAAACCGCAAGCCGCAGGCAGCTGTCATTGACCCGGCTCAGCACCTGATTGCGGTACTCTTCCGTTACCGCCTCCGCTTCCTGCGACAGGTCGATGACCTTCAAGCTTGGGTACTTGACGGGCTCGTTGCTGTATCCAGCCGCTGTTGTGCCTTCGTTCAAGAGCGCTCCGCGCAGAATGCGACAAAATATGCCCGGCGTCAGTCAGCGGTCAACTGAGTGGCTCGCGCCCGATCGTTGCCGAAAACCAGTCCCGATGCCGTCCTGATCCGCCGGTTGAGCGGCTCCGAGTAGATCCGGGCAATGACATACCCGAGCAGGACGCTGCCGCCGAGCATGGCGCCATACCAGAGCGGCAACTCGCCCTGCGCCACGCGCATCTGCCTCACAGCGCCGATCAGTGCCAGCACGATCAGCATATGGAACAGATAGATCTCATAGCTGCAGCGGCCGATGACGCGCAGCCACCCGCTGCCCCTGGCCATCACGGCGTTGCCGACCCCACTGCCAAATGCGACGAGCATCAGCGCCACTCCGACCTCCAGCGCGGTCACGTCGAGTCCAAAGCGGCCGAGGCCTGTATGGACGTCCTCGTTGCAAAGCATGATCGTGAGAACACTGATCGCCGATCCGGCCGCCAGGGCCACGCGCAGAATGCCTGCCCCCAGCAGACTGCGCTGAGCCAGCAGCGCCGCCATGCACCCGAACGCGATAGCATCCGTGCACGAGAGATAGGCGTACTCCCTCCACGGATCCGCATCGCCCAGCAGCGCACGGCTGACCGGGCCGACGATCACCAGCACACCCAAAACAGCAAGGAACAGACGCTCGCTGCCCAGCAGCACGGCGGCGAGCGGAAACACCAGGTAAAAAGTCTCCTCCACGGACAGCGACCACAGCACGTCCCATCCGCCCGGAAGGTAGCCGTGATGCCCCTCGAGCCAATTCACATGGAACGTCAGGGCGGCCGCCAGGGCGCGGCCAAGGGAGGCGCGCTCGGGGCGAATCGCGAAATCCGCTGTGCCGGCGAGATCGAGCGCGCTCAGTACCAGAAGGAGCAGCAACAGACACGGCGCGATCCGCGCCAGACGCATCCGGTAGAAACTGCCGATGCTCACCGAACCCAGGCTGCCCCACCGCCGCAGAGACAGGCTCGTGATCAGAAACCCCGAGATCACGAAGAACGCGACGACCGCGTAATACCCCGACCAGAAGGTCACCTGCTCCAGCCGTGCGGGCAGGGCGTTCCGCACCGGCAGATGATTCAGCAGAAAGCGCAGATTGATGTGGTGCAGCACCACCAGCAGCACCGCCGCGCCGCGAAGCACATCGACGCCCGCCAGCCGCGCGGACCCGATGCCACTCGGTACGCTAGATTCACCGGACATGCGCATCCCTAGAGTTGCCCGGCTCAGATTAGCAATTTTTCCCAAGAGCCGCCGGGCCATTCCCCGCCACACTCACTGCAGAGAGTGCTCGAGGTGCAAAGCATGGCAACGATGACAAAAGAGGTCTTGACCGACGCTGGCCCGGATGCGGTGTGGGATGCGATCCGCGATGTCGGCGCACTGCATACCCGGCTGGTGCCTGGCTTCGTAGTGGACACGCAGGTCGTGCCCGGTGCCCGGCTGGTGACGTTCTCGAACGGCCAGACCGTCGAAGAGCCGATCGTCAGCTCTTCCGACTCGCTGCGAAGGCTGGTGTGGACCGCAAAAGCCGGCGGTCTGCCGTTGACCCACTACAACGGTTCCGTCCAGGTCCATGCACGGGCCGCGGGAGGCTCCCGCGTGGAGTGGACGGCGGACTTCCTCCCCGACAGCGCCGCGGCGATGCTGGAGCCGCTGATGAACGCGGGAGCGGCAGCCATGAATCACGCGCTTGCCGCTCTGGTGGTGAAATCCGCGCCGGGAACGTAGAGGCTGCCGGCAGACCGGATCCCCTATAGCAGCTC
>DASYGA010000107.1:0-2449 GCA_036000265.1 Steroidobacteraceae bacterium
CTGCTCGATGGCGAAGTCGACCTGTACGTCGAGTACACCGGCAATGGCGGCATATTCTTCGAAATGCCGGCGAATCCTGCGTGGAAGGACTTCAGCAAGGGTTATGAGCTCGGCAAGCGGCTCGATTATGCGAAGAACCGCATCGTCTGGCTCACCCCCGCCCCGGCGAGCAACGCCTGGGCGCTAGCGGTGCGCCGCGACGTGGCGAACGCCTATCATCTGCGCACCATGAGCGATTTCGCGCGCTGGGTGGCGGGCGGCGGGCAGGTCGTGCTCGCCTGCTCGGCGGAGTTCGCCAATGCCGGCACGCTCGGCTCGCTGGAGCGAACCTACGGCTTCCGGCTGACATCGGACCAGCTCATCGTGCTGGCGGGAGGGGAGACCACGGCGATGATCGCGGCCGCGGCGGCGCGCACGGACGGTACCAACACAGCGATGGTCTATGCCACCGATGGGGGGATCGCTGCTGCGAACCTCGTGGTCCTCGAGGATGACAAGCACGATCAGCCCATCTACGCTCCCGTGCCCCTCATCCGGGCGGCCAAGCTGCACGCCTATCCGCAGATCGCCGCCCTCGTGAAGCCACTGATGGCGAGCCTCGATCGCGACACGCTGCAGCACCTCAACGAGCGCGTGCAGGTCGACGGCGAGTCGATCGAGTCGGTCGCAAGGGACTATCTGCAGCGCAAAGGGCTGCTCAAGTGAGCGTCTCCGGCTTCCTGCTGGGCCGGCCGGCGTCCGCACGCCGCAGCCCGGCGCTCGCCGGCATCGATCGTCTGGGGGCCTTGCTGACGCTGGCAGGAGCGGCCGGACTCTTCCTGCTGCCGTTCGTCGCCTTCAAGGCCAACCGCATCGTGCCCGGCGACCCGCGCAGCCTGATGCAGGTACTGCCGACATGGGCCGCCCTCGGATGCGAGGCGGCGCTCGCAGCGGTGGCGGCTGTGGCGCTGCTGCAGACCCATGCAGCGCTGCGCCTCGCCGCGGCCGTAGCCGGCATCGTGGTGACCGCAATGGCACTCGCGGCTGCGGCGAACACCCTGACGCCTGCCCACAACCTCATCGTGCGCGTCGCGCCCGGGGCAGGCTTCTGGCTGTTGCTCGCGGCGGTCGGCCTGCTCGCGACGGACGCAATCACCAGGATGCGCCCCGGCCCCGGTACGCGCGTGCTGCTGCTCGTCGTGTTCCTGGGCGCGGCCGGCCTCGCGCTGGCGCGCGGCGCATTCGACAATGTCTCGGTGATGCGCGAATACGCCGTGAATGCCTCGGCTTTCTGGCTCGCGGGACGCCAGCACATCCTGCTGTCGCTGGGCTCACTGGCCGCCGCCGTCATCGTGGCCCTGCCGCTCGGCATTTACTGCCATCGCGCGCCGCGCCTGCGGCCCGGCATCCTCAGCGCTCTGAACGTCGTCCAGACCATACCTTCCATTGCCCTCTTCGGCATCCTGATGGCACCCCTGGGCGTGCTCGCCGCGCACGTACCGCTCGCTGCGGCCATCGGGATCCGGGGCATCGGTGCCGCGCCCGCGGTGGTGGCCCTGTTCCTGTACTCGCTGCTGCCGATCGTCGCCAACACCGTTGCAGGCCTCAAGCGAGTCTCGCCCGCCACCGTCGAAGCAGCCCTCGGCATGGGAATGACACGGTGGCAGACGCTGACGAGTGTCGAGATCATCCTGGCGCTGCCCGTCATCCTCACGGGCATCCGCATCGTGCTCGTGCAGAACATCGGGCTCGTCACGGTCGCGGCACTCATCGGCGGCGGCGGATTCGGTACGTTCGTCTTCGGAGGCATCGGACAAGCGGCCAACGACCTCGTGCTCCTCGGGGCGATTCCCACCGTGGTGCTGGCATTCTCGGCCGCGGTGCTGCTCGATTCCCTCATCGAGGTTCTGGATCGCGTGCAAGCATGATCGTCATCGAGAGCCTCACCAAGCGTTATGGCACGACCACGGCCGTCGACGCGGTATCGATGCTCATCGAGCGCAACTCCCTCACCGTGATCGTGGGCACGTCGGGCTCGGGCAAATCGACGCTGCTGAGGATGATCAACCGGCTCATCGAGCCGACGAGCGGCCGTGTCCTCATCGACGGTCGCGATACGGAGAGCGAGCCTGCGCATCTGCTGCGGCGCCGGATCGGCTACGTGATCCAGGGGCATGGGCTCTTCCCGCATAGAACGGTCGCGGAGAACGTCGGCACGGTGCCGCGCCTGCTCGGCTGGGAGCAAGAGCGGATCCGTGCGCGGACCGCCCGGCTGCTCGAAGCGCTGCAGCTGGATCCGGCCCACTACGCGCAAATGTATCCGCACCAGCTCTCGGGAGGCCAACAGCAGCGGGTCGGAGTGGCGCGGGCGCTCGCCGCGGAGCCTGAGGTGCTGTTGATGGACGAGCCCTTCGGGGCGCTCGATCCCATCATCCGCGAGAAGGCGCAGGACGATCTTCTCGACATCCAG
>DASYGA010000160.1:0-4285 GCA_036000265.1 Steroidobacteraceae bacterium
TCTCTATTACACGGTGTAAGAGGAGCCGTCAGATCGCCTTCGACTCGAGAACCGGTGCATGGGCCGGCAAGCCCCGCGTCGCACGCGCAGCCACGAGCATCGCGGTCAGGACGAGCGCTGCTGCCAGCACGAAGGCCACGCCGGGCAGATGGCGAGTCGGCGCACGGCTGCCGATGAACAGCGCGAAGAGATTGGCGAACAGCGCCGGTCCAAAGATGCCGGCCAGGCTCTGCAGGCTGCTCAGCGCACCTTGCAGGCGCCCCTGCTCGCCGGGGCCGACCTGGTGGGTGATCAGCGATTGCGCCGGCGGTCCGGCCAGGCCGCCCAGGCAGAGGAACGGAATGCCGGTGAGGAATACCCATGCTTGCGGCGCAAATCCGAACACTGCGTAGCCAACAGCCAGCAACGCCAGGCCGCTCAGGATCATGCGGCGCTCGCCGAGGCGCGGCATCCAGCGCCGCACCAGCACCGACTGCACGAGGCCGCTGCACAGGCCCACCAGGCCCAGGGTGTAGCCGACGATCTGCGGGCCCCAGCCGTAGCGGTAATCGGTGTACAGCACATAGGTGGAGTTGAGCGAGAACTGCGCGAGCGCCAGCAGAAAGAAGACCGCGGCCAGCGCGAACACCTGCGGGTAACGGCGCAGCAGGACCAGCGAGCCGAGCGGGTTGGCGTGGCGCCACTCGATGTGAGCGCTGCGGCGCGCCTGCGGCAGGGATTCGGGGAGCACGAGCGAGCCGTAGCAGAAGTTCAACAGCGACAAGCCGGCCGCGACCCAGAACGGCAGGCGGATCCACAGATGGCCGAGAAAGCCGCCGAGCGCAGGGCCCACGATGAATCCGATCGCGAACGCGCCGCCCAGCATGCCGAAGGCCGCGGCGCGCTTCTCCCGCGGGGTGATGTCGGCGATGTAGGCGTTGGCGGTGCTGAAGCTGGCGGCGCAGATGCCCGACACCGCGCGCCCGACGAACAGCAGCCACAGCACCGGCGCGAGCGCCATCACGATGAAGTCGACGCCGAGCCCGAAACTGGAAATCAGGATCACCGTGCGCCGCCCGAAGCGATCCGACAACGCACCCTGGATCGGCGAGCAGACGAATTGCATGAGCATGAAGAGCGTGCCGAAGCCGCTGACCCAGACCGCCGCCCTGGCGATGCTGCCGCCGATCAGCTCCACTATCAGGTGCGGCAGCACCGGAATGATGATGCCGAACGCCAGCATGTCGATCGTGACGGTGATGAAGATGAACAACACCGCCGCGCGGCGGCGCGGGTGCGCGAGAGGCTCGTGCTCAGTCATTGAAATTGCCGACCCGCCGGTGGAATGCTCAATAGTGCGGCGGGCGCTCCTGCTCCGGCGAGCGCGCCTCCGCATCCGCATGCGATGCCTCCACCCGGGCGGCGAGAGCCGCAAGCTGCTCCCGCAGCCCCTGGATGTCGCGGTGCTGGCGAAAAACGACGTCGCTCAACTCCGCGTTGGCGCGCTCCAGAAAGGCGATCTTGGTTTCGATCTGCTCGAGAGCTTGAGAATTCATGCCGAGGACGACCTCCGTCGCCGTATGCTATAGTGTTTACCCTCCCGATGCGCGCCCTTGGGCCCGCCCATTCCACAGCAATTCGCGGCCTGAAGGCCGCGCCCACGATTCGATTCGGGCGGCGTGTTACGCGTCATCGAGTCCCGGAAGAAGCTCCTTGCCACCATCTTTTCGACGAGCGCAGGTCCAGTGACGAACATTGCCGGTGAATCCGCCCCGTCCGGCTTCCACGAGCTGGGCCTGGGTGATCCCCTTCTGCAGGCGCTGGCGGCAGTTGGCTACGAGAAACCTTCGCAGATCCAGGCCCGGGCGATCCCACTGCTCCTCGCCGGCTCCGATGTTCTGGGGCAGGCGCAGACCGGCACCGGCAAGACAGCGGCCTTCGCGCTGCCAATCCTGGCGCAGATCGATCTGCAGCGGGCCGCGCCCCAGGCGCTCGTGCTCGTGCCCACCCGCGAGCTCGCGATTCAGGTCGCCGAGGCCTTTCAACGTTACGCCACGGGTCTGCCGGGTTTCCATGTGCTGCCGATCTACGGCGGCCAGAGCTACGTCCCGCAGCTGAAGGGCTTGAAGCGCGGCGCTCACGCCATCGTCGGCACGCCTGGACGCGTGCTGGATCACGTGAAAAGCGGTGCGCTGCGCCTCGAAACCCTGCGCTTCATCGTCCTCGACGAGGGCGACGAGATGCTGCAGATGGGCTTCGTCGACGATATCGAATGGCTCCTGGAGCAGGCCCCTTCGCCGCGCCAGATCGCCCTCTTCTCCGCCACCATGCCGCCGGCGATTCGCCGGATTGCGCAGCGGCACATGCGCGAGCCCGCGCACGTCACCATCCAGAATCGTGCCGGCACCCAGCCAAAGATCCGCCAGCGCTACTGGCTGGTGAGCGGGCTGCACAAGCTCGACGCACTCACCCGGGTTCTCGAGGCGGAGCGCTTCGAAGCCATGCTGGTGTTCGTGCGCACCAAGCTGGAGACCACGAACCTCGCCGAGCGCCTGGAAGCGCGCGGCTTCAATGTCGCGGCCCTGAACGGCGACATCCCGCAGCAACAGCGCGAGCGGACGATTGCCCGCTTGAAGTCTGCTCAGGTCGACATCGTCGTCGCCACCGATGTCGCCGCCCGCGGACTGGATGTCGAGCGCATCTCCCATGTGGTCAACTACGATATTCCATACGACTCGGAGACCTACATCCACCGGATCGGCCGCACCGGCCGTGCGGGGCGCAGCGGCGATGCCATCCTGTTCGTCGCGCCGCGCGAGCGGAACATGCTGCGCATCATCGAGCGTGTCACCGGACAGCGCATCGAGCCGATGCGCCTGCCGAGCATCGAGGATGTCAACGAGCAACGTGCGGTGAAGCTGAAGGAGCGCATCCTGAACGCGGTGCAGGCCGGAGAAGGCAAGGTATTCCGGTCGCTCATCGAGCAGATCGAGCACGAGGGCAACATCCCGGCAGCCGACATCGCCGCGGCGCTCGCGAGTCTCCTGCAAGGCCCGACACCCTTCCTGCTACCGTCTCAGGCTGACGCCGGGCGGGATCACCCGGCGGCAAGATCGTGGACCCCGGAAGCGGAATCGGCCGGTCCGGCAAGCGCCGCCGAGGGTGCCAAGGATGCCGCGGCACGCGGCGACTCCAAGCCCGCTCGCGACGGTCGCCCGGTCCGGCACCCCAAGGGCGGGATACGGCAGGAGACGTTCCGCGTCGAGGTTGGCCACACCCATGAGGTACAACCCGGAAATCTCGTCGGCGCCATCGCGAACGAGGCGGGGGTCGATGGCCGGCACATCGGCCACATCGACATTCGAGACGACCACAGCTTCGTCGATTTGCCGGTTGGCATGCCGAAGGAGCTTTTCGAGCATCTGCGAACCGTGCGCGTTCGGGGTGTCGAGCTGCGCATCAGTCGCGTTGACTCGAAGCCCCCGCGCCCGTCCCGCGGGCCAGGCCGCAGCCGACCGCCGAAGCGCGGCGGGAAAGCCCCTCGGCGCGGCAAATGATTGCGGCGATGCCGCTCGCGGCCAAATGCCGCTGCTCATTCGTGCCTGCAACGAGCACGTGGCTGAACGCCTAACACGGACCGCTCCGCAATTCGGCCACGGGCCCCGGGCGCTGCCCGCCCGGCCTCGCTCACGGCAGAGCTAACGCCCGATCTCCGGCGCCACGGGCTCAGCTTCCTGTCGAAAGAACGCGCCGTCGGCGAAAGTCTTGTTCAGATCGTTACGGATGCCCTAGCATGCATTCGAGGTTTGAACGTTGGCGCGCGCGACCACTGCCCGTGGTGGCCAGCCTCGCTTCGCCTTGTTCCCTGGGATGCCGCCGTTACCCTGAGGCACCAATGGCTTTGGTAAAAAAATCCAAAATCGCGCTCGTCCAGAGCGCGTCCGGCAGACCCGCCGCGCTCAAACAGCCAACCGCCACTTCGGCGATGGGCTCTCAGACACCAAAACGGCCGCGCCGCGGCGAAAGCGCCACGCAGCGGCTTGCAGCGGCTACCGAAGAGCTGGCCAGCGGCTTGACGGAGGCTGCGGTAGCCACCCGACAGCTCGAGCGCTCAATGGAACAAGTCAGCACTGGGGCGGAAACGGCCGCCAGCGCCTGCCAGGAGCAGTCTTCCGCGATCAAGCGAATCGTGGCCGATCTGGCGGCGGCCCGAGAGGCGACGGATGCATCGACCCGCCACACCGACTCGGTCGCCGTTACGCTGGCGGAGACTTCGGCGCAGATCACCGGGTCGATCAGCGCCATC
>DASYGA010000162.1:0-2607 GCA_036000265.1 Steroidobacteraceae bacterium
AGAGCTCGCCGATGTACTGGAAGATCGTGCAGCGCTCGGTCCGCACGTCCTGCCAGAACCGGCTCGCGGAGAAGCGCTCCCGCACCACCACGGTGCCGCCCCCTACCAGGGTTGCACCCGTAGCGACCACGCCGCCGACGCTGTGATACATCGGCAGGCAATCGTAGAGGCGGTCGGCCGGCGTGATGTTCATCAGCCCGGCGAACCAGTGGCTCCATTGCATCAGGCGATGATGGCTGACCAGGGCTGCCTTGGGCAGGCCCGTGGTGCCGGAGGTATAGATGCAGAGCGCCCGGTCGGAGAGGGATGGGGGCGCGCGCTCAGCAGTGCTCACGGGCTCCATCGAGCACTCATCGAGCGCCGCGTCGATCCGTGGCAGCGGCGCAGCGCTCTCACCCTGTAGCCAGCATGAAAGGCTCGCCGCAATCGCGGCGGGGCCGGCGAGCAAGCGCTCGGCGAAGCCCGCTCCAGCAATGAGCGCGCGCGGGGAGACGATGCGGATGGAATGCGCCAGCGGCTCGCCGATGAGGTTGGTATTGAGGAGCGCCGCCGTGACGCCTGCCCGCCCCAATCCCAGCCAGGCGGCCATGTAGTCCGGGCAGTTCTCCATCAGCAGGCAGACGACGCTGCCCGCCTCAAAACCCTGGCTCAGCGCCCAGCGCGCGTAGCGGTTGGCGCGCTGCGACAGGGCGCGGTAGCTGAGCGATGCCTCGAGTGAGGTCAGCGCCGGCGCGGACTCGAAGCGCTCGGCCAGCTCCTCGATGACGATCGGCAGTGTTCTGCGGGGGTTGCGCGCGATCGCTGCGGTGCGCTCGAGCGCCCGCACCCACGCCTTCTTGGCGTCAATAAACGTTGCGGCGGTCGCGCAGGACCACCCCTATGGTCTTCAAGAGGATCTTGATGTCGAGCCAGGGCGACCAGTGGCGCAGGTACTCGAGATCGTAGCGTACCCGCTCCGACATCTTCTCCAGGGTCTCGGTCTCGCCCCGCAGGCCATTGACCTGGGCCAGGCCCGTGATGCCCGGCCGCACCTTGTGGCGGATCATGTAGCCATTGATGAGCTTACGGTAGAGCTCGTTGTGCGCGATGGCATGCGGCCGCGGTCCGACGAGGCTCATCTTGCCCTGCAGCACGTTCAGCAGCTGCGGCAGCTCATCGAGCGAGCTGTTGCGCAGGAAGGCGCCTACACGGGTCACCCGCGGGTCGCCCTTGCGTGCCTGGGTGACCACGGCGCCGTCCTCCAGGACCCGCATGGAGCGGAATTTGTAGACCAGGATCTCCTCCCCATCGAGGCCGTACCGCCGCTGCCGGAAGAGCGCCGGGCCGCGGGAGGTGAGCCGCACTGCGGCCGCGATGAGCAGCAGGAGCGGGGACAGCGCGAGCAGGCCCAAGCCCGCAAAGCCGATGTCCATGGTGCGCTTGCACACCGCAGGCATGCCGTGCAGCGGCGTCTCGCACACCGACAGGGCCGGCATCCCGTTGATCTCCACCAGGCGCCCCTGGATCAGATCGAATGCGAACGCGTCCGGTACGAAGTACACCGAGGCGGTGGTATCCCGCAGCGCGTTGACCAGCTCGCTCATGCGCGGCACGTTGGCGAGCGGCAGGGCGATGTAGACCACATTCACGTTGTGCTTGCGCACATACTGGGCAACGTCGTTGCAGTGCCCGGCGAGCTTGTCCAGATCGAGGACCTTCGCCACCCGATCGACACTGCGGAAATCGAAATAGCCGAGAAATCCGGTCTGCGGCAGGCGGCGGGCCAATTCCACGCCGACCTCGTTGACGCCGATGATGATGTAGCGCGGCGCGCCGGCGCCGTGAGCGGCCAGCCAGCGCACCCGGTGGCGCAGCGCATGGGCGCCCGTCAGGGCGAGCGGGGTCACGATGAACCAGGTGACGAGGACGTTGCGCTTGAATTCACTCTCGGCATCGAAGGCAAAGCCCGCCAGCAGGAGGAGGCCGACCATCAAGCCCCACTGCAGGAGCACGCGGGTGTAGCTCTTGCCGAAGTCCCACTGCACGAAGGTGGGCTCTTCGGCCGCGCCGATGCGGCCAAAAAGCTGGCTGGAGACGATGAAGATGAGGAGCGCGAGCGCCCCGAACGCGGGCGACAGCCGCTCCCCATAGGCGACATCGCAGCAGAAGAGGGAGAGGACAACGATCAGAGGGTCGAGCTGCTTCAGCAGCGCGACCAGTGCCGGCTCCACGTTCCCTAGCCTGACCCGGCGGTGTGCGAAAGATTCCGAAACCGTCGACATGATGCCCTTCACCTTGCGGCCCCGCGGCCGTCTCACCTTTGTGTTGTCGTTACTTCATCCAGGGCGCGTATGCCCGCGGGGGGAAGTCACGGCGTTGCACTCAAGATCGCGCGGCCTGTCGTCTCGAGGTGACAACAACGGCCGGCATATAGATACGTTTACGCTGACGTGCAACTCTCGTGCCTTTTTTCCGGCCCCTGAGTCACCTGCGGTTTGTTCGTTTTCCGCCACGATGCCGCAAGCTTCCGTGCGCCAGCGGGCATCATACTGCAAAGCACACGCGCAGTGGCAGGGCAAGCCGTCTCGCGTCGGTGTCGGGAGTTTGAGACATGGCGCACATTTTCAA
>DASYGA010000171.1:0-2294 GCA_036000265.1 Steroidobacteraceae bacterium
CGACGCCGAACTTGCTGGAGCGGAACACTTCCCGCACCTGCGCCGTGCCGACGATCTGCTCCTTGATCTCCGGCCGCAGCATGCCGGTCATCATCTGCTTCACGTCATCGATGGCTTCGTAGATGATGCTGTAGTAGCGCACCTCTACGCCGGTCTCCTTGACCGCTTCGCGCGCGCCGGAATCGGCACGTACGTTGAAGCCGATGATGAGCGCCTTGGAAGCGGCCGCGAGCTGCACGTCGGACACCGTGATGCCGCCGAGGCCGCTCGCGACGATCTTGACCTGCACTTCGTCCGTGGAGAGCTTGGTGAGCGCCTCGCGCAGCGCCTCGACGCTGCCTTGCACGTCACCCTTCATGAGCACGGCGACGATCCCCGCCTTCTCCTCGCCGAGCTGCGAGAACACGTCCTCGGCGCGCGTCGCCTGGCGGGCGAGCTTCACGTCGCGGAACTTGCCCTGGCGATAGAGCGCCACCTCGCGCGCCTTGCGCTCGCTCTCGACCGCAAGCATTTCATCGCCCGCGTTGGGCGCACCGGAGAGCCCGAGCACCACCACCGGCATCGAAGGAGAGGCCTCCTCCACCGGCCGGCCGCTCTCGTCGAACAGAGCCCGCACGCGGCCGAACTCCGAGCCTGCGATGATGGGATCGCCCAGGCGCAGCGTTCCCTTTTTCACCAGCATGGTCGCGACCGCGCCGCGGCCCTTCTCGATGCTCGACTCGATCACCACGCCGGCGGCGAGCCCGGCGCGCGGCGCGCGCAGCTCCAGCACTTCCGACTGCAGCAGCACGGCCTCCAGCAGCTCGTCGATTCCGGCACCCGTATGGGCCGAGACGTTGACGAACATGTTCTCACCGCCCCAGTCCTCGGGAATGACCTCCTGCTTGGCGAGCTCGGCGCGCACCCGGTCCGGGTCCGCACCGCTCTTGTCGATCTTGTTGACAGCGACGACGATGGGCACACCCGCGGCGCGAGCATGTTGGATCGCCTCCACGGTCTGCGGCATCACACCATCATCGGCCGCTACCACGAGGATCACGATGTCGGTTGCCTTCGCACCGCGCGCACGCATGGCCGTGAAGGCGGCATGGCCCGGAGTATCGAGGAAGGTGATGACGCCTTTGGGCGTCTCCACGTGATAGGCGCCGATGTGCTGTGTGATCCCGCCGGCCTCGCCGGCCGCGACCTTGGTCCGCCGGATGTAATCGAGCAGGGAGGTCTTGCCATGATCGACGTGGCCCATGACGGTGACCACCGGCGGCCGCGGCTGGAGCTCCCCAGCCTCGGGCGCCACGCCCTGCAGGTCGGCCTCGATCTGGTTTTCCTTGAGCACCTTCGCGGTGTGGCCCATCTCCTCCACCACGAGCACCGCGGTGTCCTGGTCGACCGGCTGGTTGATGGTCGCCATCACGCCCATGTTCATCAGGACCTTGATGACTTCGGTCGCCTTGACCGCCATCTTCTGGGCGAGCTCGGCGACGGTGACCGTCTCGCCGATGCCGACCTCGCGCACAACGGGCGCGGTGGGCATCTCGAAGCCGTGCCGGCCATCGGCGGAGCTCGGCATGGCACGCGACTTGGCGCGCCGCTTCTTCTTGTAGCGGGAGCTGACATCCGTCGCGACGTGCAGCTCCTGCCTGCCGTAACGGGTATGGCGGTCATCGGCCGCAGGGCGGTCCCGGGCGGGAGCCGGTGCGGCCGGGGCGCGCTCTCGCGCAGCGCTTGCCGGAGCAGTTGCACCGGCGGGGGAAGATCTTGCAGGCGCCGGCGCCTGGGAGGATCGCGCGGGCGCCGCCGCCTGGGGCGCCGTGGCCGGGCGCGCCTGCTCCACCGGTGCCGCCGCAACGACCTCGGCCGGAGCGTGGCCCTGCTCTTGCGCCTGGAGCTGCCGCTCCTCGCGCTCGCGGCGCTCCTCCTCGTCGCGCACGCGCTGCTCGGCGAGGCGGCGGGACTCGTCCTGCGCATGCCGGCGGGCGGCTTCCTCCTCCTCGATACGGCGGCGGTTTTCCGCCTCCAGCCGCTCGCGCTCGCGGCGCTCGGTCTCGATGCGCTCGCTCTCGCGGCGGGCGACTTCCTCGGCCTCGCGCCGCTTCTGGTCGATCTCGTCCTGCTGCTGGCGCGCCTGCTCCTCGAGCACGTCGCGCTTGATGTAGGTGCGCTTCTGGCGCACCTCCACGCTGACCGTGCGCGCGCGGCCCTGAACGCTCGCGAGCTTCAGCTCGCTCTGCGTCTTGCGCTTGAGCGTGATGCGGCGCGGCGCTGCATCGCGCTCGCTCTCACCGCCGCCATGGCTG
>DASYGA010000319.1:0-3742 GCA_036000265.1 Steroidobacteraceae bacterium
CGATCGAAGTAGTCCTCCTGCTCCGAGCGCTTCAGGAATCCGACGATGCGGTACGTCACCGGCATCATCACGATCTCCCATCCTGACTTCAGCACGTACTGCGTGACGCCCACCGTGAGGACCTGCGCCGGGGTCCAGGACCCGGCGAACGCGATGGTGTAGAAGAGCCCCGAATCCACCAGCTCGCCGCAGAGGGTCGAGCCAACCACCCGCGTCCACAGCCAGCGTCCGCCGGTCCACAGCTTCATCTGCGCGAGCACGTAGCTGTTGACGAACGAGCCGCACCAGAAGGCGATCATCGAAGCGGCCACGATCCGCGGCGTGCTGCCGAAAATCGCCGCGACCGCCGCCTGCTTGCTCTGCCAGAACGGAGCCGGCGGCAGGCGCACGATCACATACGACATGATCGCGGCGAAGATCAAGGCGGCGAAGCCCGCCCAGACACAGCGCCGGTCGCGCGCATAACCGTACACCTCCGTCAGAATGTCGCCGAAGATGTAGGAGATCGGGAAGAACAGCACCCCCGCCATGAAGGTGACCGGGCCGACGAGCGGCACCTGCACGGTGGAGACCTTCGCCGGCCCGATGAGATTCGAGCAGAGGAGCACGCAGACGTAGGCGCCGAGGATGAGGTCGTAGTATCTGTAGCTCTTCATTTCGTCAGCGCCTGCGGCGGGAGATGATGAGGACCGCGATCAGGACCACGGCGATGTTGAGCACCCACCAGGCCGACATGCCGTGGCTCTCCATCATGTCGAGGATGCTTTGCTGCTGCCGCACGCTCACCGTGCCGGTGAGCAGCTCCCGGATGCCGTTGTGAGATACCACGACGCCGAGGGTGTGGGTCCCTGCGCTCTCATCACGGGTGGAGATCAGATAGGTCCCGTTAGGCTGCGCCGCCACCGGCACCTTGTGCCCGTCCAAGGTCGCCGTCACGTTGCCGGGTCCGGCGATGAGGCTGTGGTCCGAGGCGCGCGCGACGTGCAATGCCAGTGAGTGGTCCGACGGTGTAGCCGTCAGGGTGAGGAGGGCCGAGCGCGCCACCACCGTCGAGCCATTCTCTGGTGCCGAGGACGAGGCCATGGCTAATCCTGCAGCCCGAGGCAGCTCTCGAGCGTCTCCATGCCGGCGAGGAACCCGCGCAACTGCTCCCGGGTCAGGCACGCGAGCAGCTCCCGCTCGCGCTCGAGGACGAGGGGAACGAGCTCCGCGTACATGCGCCGGCCCGCCTTGGTGAGGCGCACTTGCCGCTCGCGCCGATCGGTGGCGCTGGAGGCGCGCTCGATGAGCCCGCGCCCCTCCAGGCCGGCAATGGCACGGCTGACACGGGTCTTGTGCATGCGGGTGCTCGCGGCGATGTGCTGGGCGGTACAGCCGTGCCGCGAGCCCACGGTGGCCATCACACGCCATTCCGGGATGTCGAGGCCGAAGCGCTCCCGGTAGATGTCGGAGAGATGATTGCTGACTCCGACCGCGAGGCGGTTGAGGCGGTAGGGCACGAAGCCCGCGAGCTCGAGCCCGAGCTCGCTCGGCGCCCTGGTACTCACCGTTTCGCCCCGCAAATGGTTGCGTTCGCAACTAATCGTGACATCATAGGGAGCAAAGCATACCGGGAGTGAGCGATGAGCACCGCGATTGCCGCCACTGGCGGCCCGCCGCCGGCTTCCTTGAGGTACCTGGCGGGATTCGGCAACCACTTCGCCACCGAGGCGCAGCCCGGCGCCCTGCCCGAGGGCCGCAACTCCCCGCAGCGCTGCCCTCACGGCCTCTATGCCGAGCAGTTCTCCGGCACGGCTTTCACCGCGCCGCGGCACGCCAACCGGCGTAGCTGGCTCTATCGCATCCGTCCGGCCGCGATGCTCGCGCGGCCGTTCCAGCCGCTGCCCCATGCCGGGCTCGCGGGGCATTTCGAGACACTCTCGGCATCGCCGAACCCGCTGCGCTGGAGCCCGCCGCTCATTCCGCGGGAGCCGCTCGACTTCATCGACGGCCTGCTCACCCTTGGCGGCACCGGCTCGCCGGATGCCCACGCGGGCTGCGGGATCCATTGGTACCGCGCCAACCGCTCCATGCGCGACCGGTTCTTCTACGATGCCGACGGCGAGCTTCTCATCGTGCCGCAGCTCGGCCGGCTGCGCGTCGCGACGGAGCTCGGGATCCTCGAGGCCGTCCCGCAGGAGGTGCTGCTGATCCCGCGCGGGTTGCGCTTTCGAGTGGAGCTCCCGGACGGCGAGGCGCGGGGCTACATCTGCGAGAGCTTCGGCACGCCGATGCGTCTGCCCGACCTGGGACCCATCGGCGCGAACGGTCTTGCCAACCCGCGCGATTTCCACACCCCCGTGGCCTGGTACGAGGACCGCGACGGCGCGATGGAGCTGGTGGCGAAGTTCGGCGGCGAGCTGTGGAGCGCGGCCCTCGATCATTCGCCGCTCGATGTCGTGGCCTGGCACGGCAACAACGCCCCTTGCAAGTACGACCTGCGCCGATTCAACACCATCGGCTCGGTGAGCTACGATCATCCGGATCCGTCGATCTTCCTCGTGCTGCAATCCGTCAGCGATACGCCGGGCGTCGATTCCGTGGATTTCGTCATCTTCCCGCCGCGCTGGCTCGTGATGGAGGACACCTTCCGGCCGCCCTGGTTTCACCGCAATGTCGCCAGCGAATGCATGGGGCTGATCCACGGCGCCTATGACGCCAAGGCCGGAGGCTTCGAGCCGGGCGGCGCCTCGCTGCACAACTGCATGACCGGTCACGGTCCGGATGCGCAGACCTTCGAGCGTGCGCTCAGCGCCGACACCACGCGCCCGCAGCGCATCGGCGATACGATGGCCTTCATGTTCGAGACCCGCACCATCATCAGGCCCACGCGCCTGGCGATGGAGTTGCCGCAGCTGCAATCCGATTACGCGCAATGTTGGCGGGGCCTGGCGAGGCGATTCCACCCGCCGGCCGCCGCCGCGCCGGAGTGAAGGATGTCCACACCATGAGCACCGCCCGCGACGCGACTCACGACCCGACGCTGCGCAGCTGGGTGGACTCCGCCAATCTGCCCGGCTGCGATTTTCCCGTCCAGAACCTGCCCTTTGCCGTCTTCCGGCGCGCCGCCAGCGGGGAGAACTTCCGCTGCGGCGTCGCGATCGGCGACTGCGTGCTCGACCTGGGCGCGCTCGACATGCTGACCCCGTTCGAAGGGCTGGGCGCCGAAGCCCTCGCGGCCTGCGCAGAGCCGTCGCTGAGTCGGCTGATGGCCCTGGGACCCGAGGCCTGGGCCGCCCTGCGCCACGGGCTCTCGCAGTGTCTGCGCGCGGGCTCTCCCCGCGCCGCGGAGCTGCAAAACGTGCTCATCCCGCAAAGTGGGGCGGAATTCACCCTGCCGGCCAGGATCGGCAACTACACCGATTTCTACGCGTCCATTCACCACGCCACCGCGGTGGGTCGGCTCTTTCGGCCGGACCAGCCGCTGCTGCCCAACTACAAGTGGGTGCCCATCGCCTATCACGGCCGCGCCTCCTCGCTGGCCATCTCCGGCCAGCAAGTGCGGCGCCCGCGCGGCCAGATCATGCCGCGCGGCGCCGAGCGGCCGCAGCTCGCCCCGAGCGCGCGGCTGGATTTCGAGCTCGAGGTCGGTGTCATCATCGGCACCGGCAACAGCCTCGGGCGGCCGATCCCGATCGGGCAGGCGGAGGCGCACATCTTCGGCCTCTGCCTGCTCAACGACTGGTCGGCCCGCGACATTCAG
>DASYGA010000238.1:0-3457 GCA_036000265.1 Steroidobacteraceae bacterium
ATGAAAAATCCACCATACGGCCTCGTTCTTACCGGGCTCGCCCTGTCAGCTCTTTGGGGCGCAACTCCGGCACGGGCGGCTGTAGCTGATAGCGCCGCGGCATCTGCCGATTCCGCTGCGTCGAATCCGAGTGCGCTGCAGGAAGTAATCGTTTCAGCGACCCGCCGCCACACGCTCCTGGAACGGACACCGGTGGCGGTCTCCGCGCTCTCAGGCCGCGAGATCTCCGACCGCATGGATCAGACTCTGTTCGATCTTGCGCCGCAGCTTCCGGGGCTCACGATGAACGGGAGCGCTGGATATGAAAACTTTCCCCTGGGGATCCGCGGCATCGCTTCGAGCACCTCACTCATCGGCTCCGAGGACCCGGTAGCCGTCTATCTGGATGGGGTATATCTTGGAAAGCCCTCCGCCGTAATGGTTGACCTTCTCGACGTCGATCAGGTCCAAGTCATCCGCGGCCCGCAGGGAACCCTTTACGGCCGCGATGCGACCGCGGGTGCGATCCTGATCACACAGCGTCATCCGAGCCGCCACCCGGAGCTCACAGCGTCGGCCAGTTTCGGCAACTTCGGCCAGTGGCGCCTGGCCAGTCGCGTCTCCGGGGCTCTGTCGCAGGACTGGTCCGGGACCCTTGCAGTGGCTCATTCCGACGAGAGTGGATGGGGTACCAATACCTTCAACGGCTCGAAAGCAGTGGGGAGGCAAAGCACCTCTGAACTCGGCGCGCTCGCATTCGACCGGGGCTCCCTCCATGCGATACTGCGAGTGGACGGCCTGACCGAGCAGATTCACGACGCATACAAGAAAATAAACGCCGTACCCTACAGCGCGGCACACCCCAACATTGCGGATGACAGTCGCGCTGGCAACCCGAGCACTTTTACGTTCAATTTTCCAACCGGCGAAAGCCACGACGATGGCGGCGCGAGCCTCGAGGTCGCGTATGACATGCCCGGTGCCACCTTAAAATCGATCACCGGATGGCGATTCGATGACCTCAGGGGCTCGATCGATACCGATGGCACGGCGGCTTCCCTCAGCACGAACGTCACGAACGAGCATCATCATCAGTTCAGCCAGTCCTTCAGCCTGTCCGGCAACAGCAATTACAATACCTGGATCACGGGAATCGACGCGTACCATGCGACCGACACCATAGTGCAAGTGATCGGCGCTCCGGTAATTGCCTCGAGTCTGACGATCAGTGCCCGTGAGCAGCTCACGGCAGTCGGAGCATTCGCAGAATACACGCAGAAGCTCGGGGACCGGTTCGCTCTCACCGCGGGCGGCCGCATCAACGAGGACCACAAGGATTTCACCAGCGCGGGCGGCGGTGTCGGTCTCATTCCCTCGACTCCCGCCGCGAGCCTGACGCATTCGTGGACCTCGGTCACGCCTTCGGCACGTGCAACGTACACCCCAAACAAGCAGTTGCTGCTGTACGTGACTGTCGGAAAGGGCTTCAAGAGCGGCGGCATGACGGCACTGCAAGCAACGGCATTTGATCCGGAGACCGTGTGGAACTACGAAGCAGGCCTCAAGTGGACGTCGGCGAACCGGCACCTGTACATCAATGCTGATGGCTATCACGAGGACTACAAGAATCTGCAGGTGCGCGTATCCAGAGGGCTGGGCCTCATCGAGACCCTGAATGCCGCGGCGGCACGGATCAACGGTGCCGAATTCGAGACGGGTGCGACGCTCCCAGGGGGTTTCCGGCTGTCTGCCTTTGCCAACTTCACTGACGCCACATACCTCGACTACATCGGGCCTGGGCCGTTCAACAACGCGGGCCAGTCCCTGAATCGCGCGCCGAAGTGGCAGACCGGCGCCACGGCCGGCTTCGACCGTGATACGCCGATCGGCATATTCTCCGGCGAGCTCATCTACAGCGAGCGGACCAGAATCTACTTTTCGGCCCCGAACGTGAATGGGCTGAGCTCCCCGGCGTACGGCCAGCTCGATGCGCATCTCGGATACGACGTGCCGAGCGGTAGGTGGCACTTTTCCCTTGTCGGCAAGAACCTGACCGACCAACGCCACGTGGATAACGTGGTCATATTTGGCAGCACGCTCGCAGCCGATTTCAACGAGCCGCGCAGCGCCTTGGCGGAAGTGGAGTACAGGCTTGGACAATAGCAGCGATTCCGACGGTCAATCCGCACGAGACGTGCTGGGGTTCCCCACGTTTCGCCGGATCGTGACCGGTCATGATCGCGACGGAAAGTCGATATGCATCAGCGATACTGGAGTGCCCGCGGGCCCTGGGTGGATGCACGATCTCTGGCAGACGGCCGTACCGGCCAGCAACGCCGCGGCTTCACCATCCATGGGATTTCCACTGAGGCTCGCGCCGCCCTCCTCAGGGCTGACGTTTCGAATCATGAAGGTGCCGCCGCGAAGTGTCCTCGACAGCCTTACAAAGGAGGACATCGCAAAAATTCTGAGAGAGATCGGCGCGAACGACGCCGGTGTGCCGTCGGAGCATATGCTGATGCACCGCACGCGGACATTGGACCTGCTCGTTGTCCTCTCAGGACGCGTCACACTGCATCTCGAGAATGGCGATCTGAACCTGAAGCCGCTCGATTGCGTCGTGCAGCGTGGAACGGCACATGCCTGGAGCACGCCTGATGAAACGGCAGCATCCGTGGCGGTCATCCTTGTAGATGCACCCACCTGATGCGGCTCGTAACCTTCCTCCGGCCCGATAAAGCTGCCGCCGCTGGAGTGCTGATCGATGCTGATCGATTTATCATCGATCTGGAGCTGGCCACTGGCAGCGCAATTTTCCGTACCGTACAGGGTCTCATCGAAGCCGGCGCGGAAGCATGGGCGGAGGCACGCGCGGCGGTAGCAGCCGCACCGCCGCGGGCGCTGCGGCCCTGCTCGGAAGCGGTCCTGCTGTCGCCTTTGCCCGTTCCAGTGCAATTGCGCGACTTCGCCTCATTCGAGGCTCACTCGTCTGCCGCAGGCAAGCGCACGCTGCCGCGGGTGTGGTATGACCAACCCGTGTACTACAAATGCAACCGCTTTGCGGTTTCCGGGCCGGACAGCATCGTGGAGTGGCCGGCCGGCTCAAAGTCGATCGACTACGAGTTGGAGCTCGCCGTGGTCATCGGGCCCGGCGGCAAGGACATTTCGGCAGAGAGGGCGATGGACCACGTTTTCGGATATACGATCTTCAACGATCTGAGCGCTCGCGACTGGCAGTTCCGCGAGATGGAGGTCGGTCTGGGTCCTGCTCGCGGCAAGGACTTCGACGGTGCCAATGCGCTCGGACCTTGCATTGTCACGGCCGACGAGGTCTCGGATCCCTATGCGCTGCAGATGGTGGCGCGCGTGAACGGACAGGAATGGTCACGGAACTGCGTAGGGACGATCCATCACCGGATCGACCGCATGATCTCGTTTGCGAGCGAGAGTCAAACCCTGCATGCCGGAGAGATCTTCG
>DASYGA010000246.1:0-7613 GCA_036000265.1 Steroidobacteraceae bacterium
CCGCGCGGAACTCCGTCTCGCTCTCGACGCGCCGCCACGCGCAATCAATCCCTGCCGCCTCCAGCGCTCTGACGCTGAGCTCAGCTTCCGCGGCAACGTCTTCCAGGATCAGTAGGCATAAGTCCTGCGCCATTTCCTCGCACCCTTGCCGGACGAGCGCTCACGATACGGAGCCCCGGCGCCGCTGTCACCCTCCAACGCGACAGAATGCGGCCTCGTGCCGTGATCCGCTTCTCAAACGTTGAAACGGAAGTGCACCACGTCCCCTTCGCGCATCACGTACTCCTTCCCTTCCAAACGCAGCTTGCCGGCTTCGCGTGCCCCGGCCTCGCCCCGCAATCCGACATAATCCTCGAAGGCGATCACCTCGGCGCGGATGAAGCCGCGCTCGAAGTCGGTATGGATCACGCCCGCCGCCTGTGGCGCGCTCGCGCCTGTGCGCACCGTCCAGGCCCGCACTTCCTTGGGGCCGGCGGTGAAGAAGGTCTGCAAGCCCAACAGGCGGTAGGCGGCGCGGATCAGGCGGTCGAGACCCGGCTCCGTGAGCTGAAGCTCGGCCAGGAACTCGGCGCGGTCGCTTTCCTCGAGCTGCGCAATCTCCGCCTCGATGGCGGCGCAGACCGGCACCACGGCCGCCCCCTCCTTCGCGGCGCGTGCCTCGATGGCGGCGACCAGCGGATTGCCATCGAAGCCGTTCTCGGCGACGTTGGCCACGTACATGACGGGCTTCGCGGTCAACAGGTGAAGATCCCTGAGATCCCGATGCTCCTCTTCCGTCAGGCCAAGCGCCCGCACCGGGCGGACCTGATCCAGCTGCGCCTTCACCCGCTCGAGCAGCACGCGCCGGCGCAGCGCCTCCTTGTCGCCGGCCTTGGAAGCCTTGGCGGCCCGATCCAGCGCCTTGTCCACACTGGCGAGGTCGGCGAGCGCGAGCTCGGTATCGATGATCTCGATGTCGGCGAGCGGATCGACCTTTCCCGCGACGTGAATGACATCGCCGCTCTCGAAGGCGCGGACCACGTGGGCAATGGCATCGACTTCGCGGATGTGCGACAGGAACTGATTGCCGAGGCCCGCTCCCTCCGAGGCGCCGGCGACCAGGCCCGCGATGTCGACCAGCTCCACGGCGGCCGGAACCACCTTCTCCGGATGCACGATGTCGGCCAGCTGCTGCAGGCGCGGGTCCGGCACCGGGACCACCCCGATATTGGGATCTATGGTGCAGAAAGGATAGTTCTCGGCGGCGATCTGCGCCCTGGTGAGGGCATTGAACAGCGTCGACTTGCCGACGTTCGGCAATCCGACGATGCCGCAGCGGATGGACATGAATCAAACTCCTGTTGGTGCGGCCCGGCTCAGGCCGGATCGCGCGGAGAGGGACTGGCACTCTCGCGGCGGTGCAGACGGTTCATCGCCTTCGGCCCGCCCTCGGTCAACATCACTGCAACGGCATCCGCTGCCGCGACGACCGCCTCGCGGATCAGCCCGGCATCCGCGGCCGGCGGCCGCCCCAGTACATAATCCAGCACCGCATCGCGATCGCCCGGATGCCCGATGCCGATCCGCAGCCGCCAGAACGCATCGCCGAGCTGCGCCATGATGTCGCGCAATCCATTGTGGCCGCCTGCGCCGCCGCCCTCCTTCAGGCGCACCACTCCGGGCGGGAAGTCGAGCTCATCGTGAGCCACCAGGATCGACTGCGGTGCAATGCGATAGAAACCGGCGACGCTCCTGACCGACTGACCGCTCAGGTTCATGTAGGTCATGGGCTTCAGCAGCCAGACCTCCGTGCCGGCGATGCTGGCGCGGGCCAGCTCGCCCTGATGGCGCCCCTCGTGGCGCAGGCTGGCACCGGTGCGGCGGGCGAGCTCGTCCACCAGCTCGAAGCCGGCATTGTGCCGGGTGCGCGCATACGTGGGGCCCGGATTCCCGAGCCCCACGATGAGCGTGAGCGGCAGGCCGGCCATGCGCCGCGGTTATTTCTTGCCGCCCTCCTTCTTGGCCGGAGCGGCGTCCTTCTTCTCCTCGCCCTTCTTGGCCTCGGCTCCGGCCGGCGCTGCGCCGGCAGGCGCCGCACCAGCGGCGGGCGCCGCGCCTTCGGCCGGCGTCGCGGCCGCAGCAGCCTCGGCAGCCACCGGCTCCGGCTCCGCCGCGCGCGGCGCGTGGATGGAGACGATCGGGATGTTGCGATGCGCGAGCTCGGGGATCGTGACCCCTTCCGGCAGCGGAATGTCGGCGAGGAACTTGGTCTCGTTCAGGCTCATCGCGGACATATCGATCTCGAGGAACTCCGGCAGGTCCTTCGGCAGGCAGCTCACCTCGATCTCGGTGCGCATGTGCGAGACGATTCCGCCCTGCGTCTTCACGCCGGGGCTGACGCTCGCGCCCCTGAAGTGGATGGGCAGGCTCAGTCGAATCACCTCGTTCTCGATGACACGCTGCAGGTCAACGTGCACCACCACGTTCTTGGCCGGGTGCATCTGCACGTCCTTGACGATCGCCTCCTGCGCCGCGCCGTCGATCTTGAGCTGCACGATGGAGGAGTAGAACCGCTCGTCACCGATCATGGTGAGAAGGTTCTGCTGATCCAACACGAGCGGCTGCGCCTCCTTGTGGCCGCCGTAGAGAATGGCGGGAACCTTGCCGGAGCGACGCAGGCGGCGGCTCGCACCTTTGCCTTGCGCCCCGCGCGCGTCCGCGCCGAAGCTGAATGAAATACGCATGATGATCTCCGATGTTGACAAACACGCACCGGCGCCCGCGACCAGGCCCCGGCACCAAAAATTACTCCGCCCATCCTGGGCTTCGCCCCGCTTCCGCGGGGGCCGACACGCGCCTTGCGCGTATCGTTATGATTAACGCCGCCGGTAGCGGCGTTGAACGCCGCAGGCGGCCCGCAGGGCGCAGCGCAGGGATCGCGCTGCGTAATCGCTCCCGACGATTCATTCAATCTACATACAGGGAGCTGACGGATTCTTCGTCGCGGATGCGGCGGATGGTCTCCGCGAGCAGCGCCGCCACCGAGAGCTGGCGGATGCGGCTGCAGCCGCGCGCGCCGGCCGAGAGCGGAATGGTGTCGGTCACGACCAGCTCATCGAGCGCCGAGCGCGAGATCTTCTCCACCGCCTCGCCCGAGAGCACCGGGTGCGTGATGTAGGCGACCACCTTGGCCGCGCCCTCGTCCTTCAGCGCCTGCGCGGCATGGCAGAGAGTTCCGGCGGTGTCGATCATGTCATCCACCAGCACGCAGGTCTTGCCCTTGATGTCGCCGATGATGTTCATCACCTTCGACTCGTTCGGGCGCGGGCGGCGCTTGTCGATGATGGCGAGATCCGCATCGTCGAGGCGCTTGGCGAAGGCCCGTGCCCGCACCACACCGCCCACGTCCGGCGACACGATGACCACGTTCTGATGTGCCTGCTTCCAGGCATCTCCGAGCAGCACTGGCGATGCATAGACGTTGTCGACCGGGATGTCGAAAAATCCCTGCACCTGGTCGGCGTGCAGGTCGATCGTGAGCAGCCGGTTCACTCCGGCGCTCGAGATCATGTTGGCCACCAGCTTCGCCGTGATCGCCGAGCGGGTCGCCCGCGGCCTGCGATCCTGGCGCGAGTAGCCGAAGTACGGCATGACCGCGGTGATCTTCGCCGCGGAGGCGCGGCGGCAGGCGTCCACCATGACCAGCAGCTCCATCAGCGTGTCGTTGGCGGGCGGGCAGGTCGGTTGCACGATGAAGACGTCGCGGCCGCGCACGTTCTCCATCAGCTCGATGTTGACCTCACCGTCGCTGAAGCGACCGACATAAGCCCGCCCGAGCGGCGTCTGCAGATGCCGCGCAATGTCTGTTGCCAGCGCCGGATTGGCATTGCCGGCAAAAAGAGCCAGCGTGTCGCTCGTCGTCATACGCTCATCGGGCCAAACCGCCTCAAAATGGATGGCTGGGGTGGAAGGATTCGAACCTCCGAATGGCGGGATCAAAACCCGCTGCCTTACCACTTGGCGACACCCCAGCAACAACTAAGTCAGGGAACGATGCGCCGGTGAGATATCAAGTCCCCGCGCCACGAAGCTTGTCCACGCGTCCGGTACGCGCGCGGCAATGCGCTCAGCCTCGATGGCGCTCGCGCAGGACGCGAAGATACAGGAACCGGTCCCCGTCAGCCGTGCCGGCGCATATCGCGACAGCCAATCGAGCGCAGCCGCCACCTCGGGGCAGCGCGCCCGTACCACCGGCTCGCAGTCATTGCGACCACCGGCCTCGAAAAAGGCGCGTATTGTGATGAGGGGGGAATTTCGTGTCAATTCAGGGCTCTGGAAGACCTCGCGGGTGCTCACCCCGACGCCCGGGTGAATGACCACGTACCAGCGCTCGGGCAGCTCGATCGGCACCAGCCGTTCCCCCACCCCCTCCGCCCAGGCCGAGAAACCCCTAATGAATACAGGCACATCGGCGCCGAGAGGCAGCCCCAGCCGGGCCAGCTCCTCGATATCGAGCCGGCAGTCCCACAGGCGATTGAGCGCCAGCAGTACCGTAGCCGCATCGGAGCTGCCGCCGCCCAAGCCCCCACCCATGGGGATGCGCTTGCGCACCCGGAGGGTTGCGCCGAGCGGTGTGCCGGATGCTGCCTGCAGGGCGCGCGCCGCGCGGACCACCAGGTCCGCTTCCGGCGGCACCTCTGCCGGCCCTTCGGGGCGCTCGATGGCTCCGTCGCTGCGGACGGCGATCGCCACGGTGTCACAGAGTTCGATCAGCTGAAAGACGGTCTGCAGCTCGTGATAGCCGTCGGCACGCCTGCCGGTCACGTGGAGAAACAGATTCAGCTTGGCCGGTGCCGGCCACAGAGTCTCACTCACAGTTGCCATCCATCGACGACCATCCGCACCCGCACCTGTGCCCGGCGCAGCGTCAGCAACCGGGGCAGCCACTCCGCCCCCACGGGCATGTAGGCGCTGTAATCGACCTGCCATCCGTCCTGCGTCAGCTCCGTCAGGCGCTGTTGAGAATCGAGCTGCACGGAGGCGGGTGCACCGGGGTCCGGCACACCGAGCACCCAATACCTCAGGCTCGTGAGCGGCGGCTCGAACCCGAGCTTGTCCTCGAGCTCCGCGCGCGCGGCGGCATCGTCCAGACGCTTGCCGCTCGAGGTGATGACACTCAGTGCGCCTCCAGCGGCGGTCACCTCGACACCGCCCGCGCCGAGCGGCCCGGTCAGGGCAAGGTGCGTCACCGCAGCCGACTGCGTCCAGCGAAGCCCTGCGTTGAAGCCCTGATGGCCGACGGCCACCGCGACACGCCCGTGAAGACCGAAGCGGTCGAGACCCTGCAGCGACGGGCGGCGCACGCTCCAGGCAACCGACGGCGCCGGCGGCACCGGTACCGTCTGACAGCCGGCCAGGGCCGCGGCGAGCGCCAGACCGGCCCATGCCAGGCCGCGCGGGAGGGTTCTCATGTTATTTCGCATTCGGAACGAACCGGGCGACGACCGCCCGCAGCGACTTGGAAGCCGGATTGCGCGCCAGCGCCTCCGCCCAGACCTTGCGCGCGGCGCCCTGCCGCCCCGCAGCCCACAGCGCCTGTCCCCAGTGGGCCGCGATCTGCGCGTCGTGGCTGATGTCGTAGGCGCGCTCGAGCGGCGGCAGGGCACCGGCCGCATCGCCGCGGCGCAAGCGCACCCATCCCAGGCTGTCGAGCACGGCGGGATTGTCCGGCATCTGCCCGAGGGCCTGGCGTATGAGTGCTTCAGCCCGCGGCAGCTCCAGGTCATGATCGGCGAGCGTGTAACCGAGCGCATTGAGCAGCGTCGGGTCGTCCGGCCGCTGCGCGAGCAGACTCTCGAGCGCCTGCACGGACGCACTCACGCGCCCGGCCTGCTCGAGGATGATGGCGCGCTCGTATTGCAGCGACGGGTGTTGGGGATGGGACTGTAGCCCCGCATCGAGCAGCTTCAGGGCCTGATCGGCGCGGCCGTGATCGCCGAGAAGCTGTGCCTGCGCCACTATCAGATCGACGGCTTCTTCGGGATGCTCGCGCGCATATCCCTGGAGCAATGTCAGGGCGGTCTGCGGATGCTGCGAGGCCAGGAGCAGCGCCGCCGCCTTCTCGCGCGCCTCGAGCCCGAGAGAGGAATCCGCCAGCTTGCCGTAACCGGCGAGCGCCGCCGTGACATCGCCCTCCCGGGCGGCGATGTCCGACAGGTACATCAGGGTGCTCTCGTCCGCCTCGCCTCTCTCGGCCAGGTCGGCGAAGCGCTGCTGCGCCTCCTGCAGGTCGCCGGAATCGTATGCCAGCACGGCGAGACGCCGATCGACCTCGGCCCGCGGCGCATCGGTGCCCCGCAGCCGCTCAAGCACCTGGTGCGCATCCTCGACGCGGCCGAGATCCTGATAGACCTCCGCCAGCTGGAACATGCCGCGTCGCGGCTCCACGCGCATCAAGCCGCGCGCCGCCGCGATCGCCCGGGCGGGCTCGCCCAACACCACGTAGGCCCGTGCGAGCAGACGGCTCGCCTGCGGGTTCTTCGGATTCTCCCGCACCGCGCGCAGCGCGTAGCGCGTAGCACTGCGCGCGTCATAGGCCTCGAGTGCCAGCTCGCCTAAAAGTGCCAGCCGCGCAGGCGAGGCGTGGTCGGCATCGATCACGCCGTTCAGGGCCGCGAACACCTCGGGCGGCTCGGACTCGCCGAGCAGCAGAGTGGTGAGATCGGCAAGGCCGCTATCCTCCCTGCCGCTGTTAGGCGCCGGGAGCGTTCGGCCGCCGTGGTGGCGAGCGGCCAGCGGCTTGGACGAGGGCGGCGCGAGCAGGAAGGCCCGCACTGCCGCGCGGGCGGCGGCGATATGGTAGAGCTTGAGAGCCACGGCCGCATACATCGCCTGAGCTTGCCGGCTGTGCGGAGCGAGGTCGCGCCAGCGTTGCACGGCGGCCCAGGCCGACGGCAGCTCCTGGCAGGCGAGGGCCACTTCGCTCGCCCGCTGCGCCACCGGCGCGGAAGCGATCTGCGCCGCCTTCGCGTATGTCTCGGCGGCGGTCCGGCAATCCCCGCGTTGCAGTGCGATTTCCGCGACGATGGTCAGGGCGGCGGCATCGGGCTGCGGCGGTGGCCGTCGCTGCGGCACGGTGGCGCAACCCGCTGCGAGCATGGCGCACAAGGCGGGAGCCAGGAGGCGAATGGGAAGATCAAGGGGACGCACCCTCATCACTATAGAGCCTCCCCGCGCGGTGCGCATGGCCTACAATCGCGCGCTCGTTTCCCAGGGGTGCCGCCCTTGTTTCCTGTGGCACTTGCTGGGCGTCTTTCAGGACTTTTCCGTAACTCATACCCATGAAGGAATCCATCCGCCAGCGGCTCGAGAAGCTCTCCGATCGCTTCGAGGAGGTCGGCCGGCTGCTCGCCACCGCCGATATCGCCGGCGGCTCCGCGCAATTCCGCGATCTCTCGGTCGAGTACGCGCGCCTCGAGCCGCTCGCCGAGCGCCTGCGGCATTACCAGGAGCTCGAACGGGACCTCGGTGCCGCTCGCGAGATGCTCGCCGACCCGGATGCCGCGATGCGCTCGCTCGGAGCGGAGGAAGTCGAGCGGCTGCAATCGGAACTCGCCGTCACCGAATCGCAGCTG
>DASYGA010000280.1:0-2283 GCA_036000265.1 Steroidobacteraceae bacterium
AGGAATGAATCGGCCGGCTTCTCCAGCGTGAACGAGCCCCGATGAAATGCAGGTCCTGGCGATGACAGCGCGACTTCATCCTTCTTCCAGTTCTGAATGAACTCCGGTGACGCCATCGGCAGCGAATACATCTTCCAGCCGGCGAGCGTGTGCCCGGCCAGAGACACCGCATTGACAATGCCGGCGCGGCCGTCCGGAAGATGTGGACCAAAGTTGATGCGGCCCGTATTCTCCACCAGCACATCGAGCGTGAACTTGCCTGCGCCGAGATCGAGCGATAGCGATGTCTGCCCGAGCCGGCGGTCGATTGTTCCCACGAGCTTCCGGTCAACATATACGGCGGCGTAATCGCGCACATCGCCCAAATCGAGTGGTCCGTGCACTGGACCCGTGATTTGCGTGCGATAGAGAACGTATCCGTATGCCTGGTCGAGACTCTCCATCGATTGTGGCGTTTCGGCTTCAACGGGGGCCGGCAAATTGTCCCAGAGCGACGCCGATTCGTTCAGCGCAAACGCTGGAATCGCCGCGATTGGTAAGGGCGGCGGGAGCGGCGGCGGAGTCACTCCGGTGCATTTCGTAATCACATCGCGCAGCAGGAAGTACTTCTTCGTCGGTCTGCCTGCTTCATCGAGCGCTGCATCGTAGTCGTAGCTCGTCGTCTGCGGAGAATAGTGCCCGCCGGAGCCTTCGTTGAAGTTGGCTCCGTTCATGAATCCGAACGTAGTGCCGCCCTCGAACATGTAGAGGTTGATCGAGTAGCCCTGGCTCAGGATCCAGTCAATCTCATTTGCCTGCGCGCGGGCATCGGTATGCACATGCTGCTTGTTACCCCAGCTGTCAAACCATCCGTCCCAGTATTCGCCGGTCATGCGCGGCTGGCCCGGGCGCAACGCGGCGAGCTTTTTAAAATCGCGGCGGGCTTCGCCGGGCCCGAAGTTGATGACCGCGGTCACGCCGGGCAGCGCGTCGTTCGCCAACTCGTCCACTCCATCCGATGTGTAGAGCAGCGACTCGCCGAACCCCGCGCGCACCAGCGCCTGCCGGATGTCCTCCATGTATTCCTTGTCGTGTCCGAACGAGCCATACTCGTTTTCGATCTGCACCGCGACGATGGGCCCGCCGCGCGAGGCCTGCAGCGGCGCAAGCTCCTGCCCCACACGCGCCAGGTATTCGTCTGCTGCCTGCAGGAATTTCGGGTAGCGCGTCCTCACGCGCATTCCCTTGTCCGCGAACAGCCAGGCCGGCAGCCCGCCCGCCTCCCATTCGGCGCATACGTACGGGCCGGGCCGCAGGATCACGTTCAGCCCTTCCTCCTGCGCCATGCGGACGAACGCAGCCACATCGAGCTGGCCGCTGAAGTCGAACTGGTGCGGCCGCGCCTCGTGCAGGTTCCAGAACACGTACGTCTCCACCGTGTTCAGGCCCATGGCGCGGGCCTTCTGCAGCCGGTCGCGCCAATAGGCTCGGGGAACGCGCGCGTAATGGATTGCGCCGGAGATGATCTGGTGCGGCTTGCCATTTTGTTCGAAATGATCGCCCGCAACCGTCACGGGCGAAGAGGCCGCCGTCTGGCCGTGCACGGCATCGTGGATCATCAGGACCGCAGCGAGACAAGCCCACGCAGCGCCAGATGCCATTCTTCGCCTTCGCAAATTCACCGTCAGAACACCCGGTATGCGACGCCCACACTTACGCCGTACGGCTGCAGCGACTGTTTGGGTAGCCAGACCGGCCAGTCCTGGTATTCAAAATCCACCGCGCGAATTGTGAGCCTGCGCGAGGCGCGAAAGTCCAGGCTTCCACCGAATGCCAGGTCGGTAAAAGTTCCATACCCGCCGAAGGGGAAGGTCATCTTGCCCAGTCCGATAAGGGCCTTGCCGTAAAGCTGGCCGCGCCGGCCCACTCGCCACACCGGGACCCGCGGACCGATAAGGTAGTTATCCTGGGTCTCGCCGAAGTATTGGTTAAAGCGCAGCCAGCGGCCTTCCGCCTCCACCTGAACCCAATGCGAAAAATGGACGTCGACATAGGTGCCGCCGCCGAGGAGGTAATTATTCCCATCATCGGGCTGGAATCCTGACACCATACCGCCGGCGTCGATGTGAAAGCTTCGGGCGTCCGCCGATTCCACGGACTGAGCCCTCGCGATGCGGCCCTCAGTCGCCATCATCAGAAAAACAAACAATGCAACAAATGCAGATCGTCTCATGGGAAAGCCTTTTGCAATCGGGGCAAACTGCGAAAAACCTAAGAGAATCGATTTCTTAAATGAAGATGGCC
>DASYGA010000323.1:0-4972 GCA_036000265.1 Steroidobacteraceae bacterium
TCATCTGCGCCTCGCATCGGCTGATGGCGATCTACACCAACGTGCGGGGCTGTGTAATGCCATGACAGCACAGGTCAGCGCGATTACCGCCTTCAGGCTGACCACCACGGACACTGAACGGCTGGCGCGGTTCTACGTCGAGCTGGGCTTCGCCGTCGGCAACCTCGAGAGAATCGGCGATGACGAGATCGCCCTGTTGGGTCTGAAGGGAGGCGGCAGCCGCCTGCCGCTCCACCTCGGCGGTCAGCGGGTCGACCTCGACTGCTTCGATGCGCCGGGCCAACCCTACCCCGCCGACGCCACCGCTGCCGACCTCTGCTTCCAGCACTTCGCGATCGTGACTGACGATGCCGAGATCGCCTGGAGGCGGGTGAAGGAGCTCGGCGCAGCCCCCATCTCCACCAGCGGACCGGTGCTGCTTCCCTCTTCGACGGGAGTTGCCGCCGCCGTCAAATTCCGCGACCCGGATGGACACCCGCTCGAGCTGTTGCAGTTTGCAGATGCGAGCGGACGCAGCTGGACCGGCACACACCTGCTCGGCATCGATCATTCGGCGATAAGCGTTGCCGACGCCAGTGTCAGTCGCCGCTTCTACGAAGCCCTGGGACTCTCGGCGCAGGCGGCGACGCTGAATGAAGGTCCGACGCAGATGATCCTGGATTGTCTGCCGGAAGCTGAAGTCGATGTCGTCCCCATGCTGCCGCGCCAAGATACGCCGCATCTCGAGCTGCTGGGATATCGCAAGCCCGTGGGACGCGCCTCAGGCCGGCTCGAGGCCAATGACATCGCCGCCACGCGGATCGTCTGGGCGGCCGATCGGGACCAGCTGATCCGCGATCCCGACGGCCATCTTCATCTGCTCAGGCGCGAGAGTTCATCGCGATCGCCATAAAGATGGCAATAGCGCTCAGGCCGCCGGCGAGGATCGCAGCGGCGCGACCTCCGCAAGCTCTTCATCGGATGCGTGTCCCCTCTCCTCCGCGCGCCCCACCGGGTTGAATCCGCCCGACTGCTTGCGCCAGAGCTCGGCGTAGAGGCCGCCCTGGAGCAGCAGCTCCGTATGCGATCCATCGGCGACGATGACGCCGCGGTCGAGAACGATGAGGCGATCCATGTCCATCACCGTGCTCAGCCGATGAGCGATCGCTATCACCGTCTTGCCGGTCATCGCCTCTGTCATGGCCTGCTGGATCATCTGCTCGCTGTGGCTGTCGAGAGCGCTCGTCGCCTCATCGAGCAGCAGGATGGGCGCGTCCCGCAGGATCGCACGCGCGATGGCGATGCGCTGCCGCTGGCCGCCGGAGATCTTGATGCCGCGCTCGCCGACGAGCGTCTCGTAGCCTTGCTCGAGCTCGAGGATGAACTCGTGCGCGTGCGCCCGCTTGGCGGCCTCGACCACCTCCTCGGCCGTCGCATCCGGCCGTCCGTAGCGGATATTCTCGAGGAGGCTGCGGTGGAAGAGGTTCGTATCCTGGGGAATCAGGCCGATGGCGCCGCGCAGGCTCTCCTGGGTCACCTCGCGGATGTCCTGCCCGTCGATCCGGATGGCGCCCGCGGTCACATCGTGCATGCGCATCAGCAGGCCCATCAGCGTGGTCTTGCCGGCGCCACTCGGGCCGACCAGGCCCACGCGCTGGCCAGGCGGGATATACAGCTCGAAGTCGCTGACGATGTTGCGCGACCCGCGCCCGCGGCCTCGCGGCTCATAGGCGAAGGCGATCCGCTCGAAGTGGATGGCGCCGCGGGTGACCTGCAGAGTCGCGGCCCCCGGCGGGTCGCTCACCGTCGCCGGCACGATCAGAGTCGCGATGCTCTCGCGCGCGGAGCCCAGCTGGTCGTAGAAATCCGGAATGCGCTGGCCCAGGTTGTAGGCCGTCTGCAGCAGCGAGCCGGTGAGCGCCGTCACCATGACGAAATCTCCCGCCGTCATGCGGCCGTGCACCCAGCCGTAGAGGGCACCGCCCACGAAGCCGATCCACATCAGGATATCCATGACGTACTGCGAGCATCGCAGGCGGACCACGGAGCGATAGAGCGCCATGCGCCGCTCCCGCTCCTCGCCCGTGTATCGTGTCAGCTCGCGATCCTCGAGCGTCTGATTGGCGAAGCAGAAGACATTGCGGACGTTGGTGATGACATCGACGATCCGGCCGGTCACCGCGGCGCGAGTCTCGTTGTTCGTCGCGGCGCGCCGCGCGCATTCGCGGCCGAGGAGCAGGCTGCCGCTGAAATAGAGCACAATGCCGAGCCCCGCCGCGGCGCAGAAAGCCGGGCTGGCGACGTAGAAATAGGCCGCGACGAACACGAAGAACATCGCGCCGGGGATGAAGTCGAACACCGTCATGTCGAACAGCATCAGCATCTGGTCGGGCAGCATGATGGCGCGATGCGCGATCTTCCCGGAGAGCGTGCTCTCGAAGTAGGCGGGCGAGAGGCGCTGCGCGTAGGCGAACACTTCCTCCTTGATGCGGATCAGCATGGGCGAGCGCGTGTGATAGGAGCAGAACCACATGGCCGCATCGCAGCAGAAGCGCGCCCCCACCAGCGCCGCGAACAGCGCGAATGGCCCGGTCAGCGCCCGGCCCGCATCATCCACTGGCCCGTGCAGGCTGAGCACCGTGTCGGTGAGCTGCTTGGTCGCGAAGGCGATGGAGGCGAATATCGCCCGCCCGAGCACCGGGAAGGCCAGCAACCCCAGGCAGCCCCAGAGAAACTGGCGCGCGAAATGCAGGAAGAATCGATCGAGACGGTTTGGCAGGGCAGGAGCGTTCATGCGGGAGCGTCAGGGCAGCGGAACGCCGCTGCGGCGGCTCGGTGGAGCGGAGACACCGTGTCTCCGCTCCGGCGAGCCTATTCGCTCCTCGTGCCGCCCGGCAAGTCCGGGCTCGTGGATTGTGGCGAGCTTCTCTCTTCGGCTCACCGCACCGGCGGCTCAGGCGGCCTTGGCCATCTCGGCAACCCGCTCCCAGGTGGTCGCCTGGAAGCTCTCGCGGGCGCCGATGCGCGCCAGCCATGCCGGCAGATTCGGCCGCTCGGCCGTGAGCGCCGCCCACTCCGGCGTCTGGGCGAGAAAATCCATTTGTGAAGCCACCACCATGTCGGCGAGCGACAGTTGCGTCCCCGCGAGATAAGGGCTCGTGCCGAGCAGGCGCGACAGCTCCGCGCAAACCACTTGGGCCCGGGGCATCGCTTCGGCGACAGCCGCCTCGTCGCACGGCATCCCGAGCAGGCGCGGCCGCACGATCCTCTGGAAGCCGATGATGCTGTTGACGCCCTGATGCAGATACCAGTCGTTGATGCCCATGATCTGATCCATGCGTGCGGCAAGCTTCGGATCACTCGGTGTCATCGGTGGCACGGGCAGCACGCGATCGATATGGCGCAGGATCGCCTGTGTCTCGTACAGCGTGAAGCCCTCGTGCTCCAGCACGGGGACGCGGCCGAACGGGTGCTTGGAAAGATACGGCTGGCTCTTGATGGAGCGCGGATCGAGCGGTGCCAGACGGAAGCTCGCATTCTTCTCGACCAGCGTAGCGAGGACCGCACGCCCGAAGGGGCTTCCCGGAATGCTGTGAACGATGAACTTCGACATGATTCGGCTCCTCAGGTTTGATCGTTGGCGTAGCGCACGAAATGCGCCACGAAGGTCGGCCAGCCGCCTCTGAGCTTTCCTGCGTATTCCTCGGCGTCAGCACCGTAGCGCTCGAGATTCCGGTGCTCGAGCGTCACGCGCGTCCCGCCGCCGGCCAGCGCCGCGAAGCTCAACTCCAGCTCGGTCAGGAAATTCGGATCGTAGCGCCACTGTGCGTTGAGCTGCCAGCCGAGCAGCACCCGGCCCGGTGGCTCCCAGGCCAGCACCTGCCCCCATTGGATCTCGTTGCCCTCGATGTCGCGCTCATACCAGCGGCCACCCTGGCGCGGCTCGAGCACGACGTCCGCATGCGGGTTGGGCCCGAGCGTCTTGCCCTTCGGCCACCATTTACCCATCTGCGAGGTGAAGAGCTCGAATGCCCGCGCCGGTGGCGCTTTCACTTCGACGCTCTGGAGGACGGGGGCGATGCTCATCTATCGAGCTCCTCTTCATGCTGTTGGTCGGCGAACTGTTTGAAGGCGTCGAGCGCGGATGCCCAATGTGAGTCCAGCCAGCGGCGCATAGCGCCGATGCCGCGTGGATCGAGGCTGTAGATACGGCGCGTGCCCTGGGAAATTTCGCGCACCAGCCCCGCCTGCTTCAGCACCTTCAGGTGCTGCGAGACCGCCGGACGGCTCACCGGCAGGCCGCGCGCCAGGTCCACCACGGCGGAGGGTTGCGCAGCCAGACGCTCGAAGATCTCCCGGCGGGTAGGGTCGCCGAGCGCTCCCAGGCTTTCCATGGCGCCGCTTTTGTAAGTCATTGCTTACGGTAAGCCACAACTTACTGATGTGTCAAGAGCCGCTTCTTCTGCTGATGGGCCGCGGCGGTCGATGCGAGGTGGATTGCTCTTGTTTCTAAACTGAATTGCCGGCAGACGTACCGCGCGCGGGCCCGGCTACTGCTCTGACAATGCGGAGCGGGCGGCCGCCCTGTCCCGCAGCAAAGTCCACGCCGCTGCCGCGAACACCAGTACGTTCGCGACGATCACCGGCGTCGAGGCGATCAGCACGCCGAAGATCATCCACAGCGCCGACCCGAGCATCTGCAGGCCTCGCAGCATTGCGGGCTTCGAGAAGAAATACGATGCGACGAACACCGCGGTCGCCATCCAACCAACGGCATCTGCGATCGACAGACCAGAAAGGCTCATGAGCATTCACCGTTTGGCATGCGGCCGCCGCGCGTCTCAGACGCCCGCGCCCGCCTGGCGCGGATCAGCTCTTGCGCTGGCCGGAGCTGCGATCTGCGGCCCACGGAACTGGGTGTTGTACAGTGTGTAGTACACCCCCTGGCGGTCGAGCAGGCCCTCGTGCGTGCCCTGCTCCACGATCCGGCCGT
>DASYGA010000392.1:0-4785 GCA_036000265.1 Steroidobacteraceae bacterium
AGGGCATAAGCTGGCCTAGCCGCGGGCGCTGCCTGATTGCCGGCGCTGGCTGCCAATGGCCAATGAGAGGACGCCGTGGCTGGCGCGGAACGGAGTCTGCGAGCGAGAATCCGACCCCATGAGTGATACACATGAGTGACATACCCGCCATCATGACCGCGATCGAGATCGGCACACCGGGGCCGCCGGAGGGCTTGCGGCCGGCATCGCGGCCTGTGCCGGAGCCGGCCGCGGGCGAGGTGCTGATCCGGGTTGCGGCGGCGGGAGTCAACCGTCCCGACGTGCTGCAGCGAAGAGGCGTGTACCCGCCGCCGAAAGGCGTGACCGACATCCCTGGGCTCGAGGTGGCAGGTGAGGTGGTGCGCGCTGGGGCGGGCGTGACCGACCCGCCGGTCGGCGCGCGCGTCTGCGCCCTCGTCGCAGGTGGCGGGTACGCGGAGTACGTCGCCGTACCCGCGGTGCAATGCCTTTCGGCTCCAGCGACGCTGTCGATTGAAGAAGCCGCCGCGCTGCCGGAGACGTTTTTTACCGTCTATTACAACGTCTTCATGCGGGCGCGCCTGCTTTCCGGCGAGACACTGCTCGTCCATGGCGGGTCGAGCGGCATCGGCACTACCGCCATCATGCTGGCGAAGGCGTTAGGAGCCCGCGTCATCACGACGGCGGGAAGTGCGGAGAAATGCGCCGCATGCCGCGCGCTCGGCGCCGATGTGGCGATCGACTACAAGCAGGAGGATTTCGTGGCCCGCACGCTGGACGCGACCCAGGGGCAGGGCGTCGACGTCATTCTCGACATGGTCGGGGCCGACTATCTGGCGCGTAACATTGCCGCGGCGGCTGTGAATGCGCGCATCGCGATCATCGGCACCCAGGGCGGGGCGAAGTGCGAGCTCGACCTGCGCTCCGTGATGTCAAAGCGGCTGTGGATTGGCGGCTCGACCCTGCGCCCGCAGACCGTCGCCAGCAAGGGTGAGATCGCCGCCGCTCTGCGGCGGGAAGTCTGGCCGCTGTTCGACTCGAAGGCGCTGCGGCCCGTCATCCATGCGCGCTTCCCGCTGCGGGAGGCCGCGCGTGCTCACGCGCTGATGGAATCCAGCGCTCACATCGGCAAGATCGTGCTCCTCAACTAGCCGACGATCTGCCGCTCCCGCAGCGCAGCAACGATGCGTGCGGCGGCGTCCTCCGCGGTTCCCTGGCTGGTGTCGACGACGATTTCCGGGCTCTCCGGTGTCTCGTAGGGAGAGTCGATGCCGGTGAAGTTCTTGATCTTGCCCTCGAGCGCCCGCGCGTACAGACCCTTCGGATCGCGCTGCTTGCAGATCTCCAGCGGCGTGTCGACGTGGATCTCGATGAACTCGCCCGCGGCGAGCAGCTCGCGCACCATGCGCCGCTCCGCGCGAAACGGCGAGATGAACGAGCAGAGCACGATGGCGCCGGCATCGACGAACAGGCGCGCGACTTCTCCCACGCGGCGGATGTTCTCCACCCGGTCGGCGTCCGTGAACCCGAGGTCGCGGTTCAAGCCATGGCGCACGTTGTCGCCATCCAGCATGTACGTGTGCGCACCCTGGGCGTGCAGCTCCCGCTCCACGATGTTGGCGACGGTGCTCTTGCCGGAGCCGGAGAAGCCGGTGAACCAGAGGACGGCGGGGCGGTGGCCGTTCAGGCGCGTGCGCGCCGCCTTGTCGACGAGCAGCGCCTGGCGGTGGATGTTGGTGGCGCGGCGCAGGCCGAACTCGATCATGCCCGCGCCCGCCGTGGCATTGGTGAAGCGGTCGATCAGCACGAAGGCGCCGGTCTCGCGGTTCTCCGCGTAAGGGTCGAACGCCACGGGCGTGGCCGTCGACAGGTTGCAGTGCCCGATCTCGTTGAGCGCCAGGGTCTTGGCGGCGATGTGCTCCAGGGTATTGACGTCGGTCTTGTGTTTCAGGCTCGTCACCCGCGCCGGCACGAATTTCGTGCCGATGCGCATGAGATACGAGCGCCCGGGCAGCATCGGCTCCTCGATCATCCACAGCACCTGCGCGGCGAACTGATCGACGACCTCCGGCCGGGACTGAGGCTCCGCCAGCAGGTCGCCGCGGGCGATGTCCACCTCCTCGGTGAGAGTGAGCGTGACGGCATCACCAGCACGCGCTTCCGTAAGATCGCCGTCGGCGGTGACGATGCGGGCGACCTTGGTCTCCCGTCCGGAGGCTGCGACGACCACGCCGTCGCCAGCCCGCACCACTCCGGATGCCACGGTGCCGGAGAAGCCGCGGAAGTCGAGGTTGGGCCTGTTGACCCATTGCACGGGGAACCGGAACGGCTTCTGGTCGAGGCCCTCGGTGGCATCGAGGCTTTCCAGCTGCTCGATCAGCGTCGGCCCGTCGTACCAGCTCATCCGCTGCGAGCGCGCGGTGACGTTGTCGCCGTAGCGCGCCGAGAGCGGAATCGGCGTGATCGAGCTGAAGGAGAGTGCCTGCGCGAAGCCGAGGTAGTCGCCCACGATGTGGTGGAAGCGCTCTCCGGAGAAGTCGACCAGGTCGATCTTGTTGACCGCGAGCACCACGTGCCGGATGCCGAGCAGCGAGCAGATGTAGCTGTGGCGGCGGGTCTGGGTGAGGACACCCTTGCGCGCGTCGATCAGGATGACCGCGGCCTGGGAGTTGGAGGCGCCCGTCGCCATGTTGCGCGTGTACTGCTCGTGACCCGGCGTATCCGCGACGATGAAGGCGCGCCGCGGCGTCGAGAAGAATCGGTACGCCACGTCGATGGTGATGCCCTGCTCGCGCTCCGCCTCCAGACCATCGACCAGCAGCGCAAAGTCGATGTCCTCCCCGGTGGTGCCGTGCTTGCGGCTGTCGCGCTTCAGCGCCGCGAGCTGGTCCTCGAGGATGAGCTTGGTGTCGTAGAGCAGGCGGCCGATGAGCGTCGACTTGCCGTCGTCCACCGAGCCGCACGTGAGGAAGCGCAGCAGCTCTCTTTGGGGGCCGCCGGAGCCGCCGGAGCTCACCGTCACCTGCTCATGCGCGTAAGCGGTCATGGCGTTGCCTGCATCAGAAGTAGCCCTCGCGCTTCTTTCTTTCCATCGAGGCCGCCTCGTCGCTGTCGATGAGCCGTCCGGAGCGTTCCGAGGTGCGCGCGATCAGCATCTCCTCGATGATGTCATCGAGGGTCGTCGCCTGGCTCTCGATCGCCGCCGAGAGCGGATAGCAGCCGAGGGAGCGGAACCGCACCATGCGCACCTGCTCCGCTTCGCCGGGCTGCAGCGGCATGCGATCGTCGTCGCGCATGATGAGCAGGCCATCGCGCTCGATCACCGGCCGGGGAGCGGCGAAATAAAGCGGCACCACCGGGATCTGCTCGGCGCGGGTGTACTGCCAGATGTCGAGCTCCGTCCAGTTGGAAAGCGGGAAGACGCGAATGGACTCGCCCTTGGCGATGCGCGTGTTGTAGAGATTCCAGAGCTCCGGCCGCTGGTTGCGCGGATCCCAGACGTGGCCCGCGGAGCGGAAGGAGAAGACGCGCTCCTTGGCGCGGCTCTTCTCCTCGTCCCGGCGGGCGCCGCCGAAGGCGGCATCGAACTCCCACTTGTCGAGCGCCTGTTTCAGCGCCTCGGTCTTCATCACCTGGGTGTGGAGCTGCGAGCCGGAGGCGATCGGATTGATGCCGCGCGCGACACCCTCGGCGTTGGTATGGACGAGGAGCTTCACGCCGTAGTGGCCCGCGACCCAGTCGCGGTGGCGGATCATGTCGCGGAACTTCCACTTCGTATCGACGTGCAGCAGCGGAAACGGCGGCTTCGAAGGGTAGAAAGCCTTCAGCGCCAGGTGCAGCATCACGCCGGAGTCCTTGCCGATCGAGTACAGCATCACCGGGTTGCGGAACTCCGCGGCAACCTCGCGGATGATGCCGATGGACTCCGCCTCGAGGCGCTTCAGGTGCTGCGAGAGTGTCTGGCGGGACTGGGTGCTGGTGGCCACGCGCGCCTCAGGCCGCCAGCGGTACGGTATCGAGCGTGCCGCTCGCAATGAAGGAGGAGTTGCGGAAGTCGGGCTTGCCGTAGGCGAGCGGCCCGCCGCCCGGCGCCAGCACCTTGCCGCCCGCGGCCGCGAGCACCGCGTGCCCGGCTGCCGTGTCCCACTCCATGGTCGGACCGAGGCGCGGATAGAGGTCCGCCTCGCCTGCGGCCAACAGGCAGAACTTCAGGGATGAGCCGACGGAAACCCGATCGCTTATGCGGTAGTGATCGAGATAGGCCTCGGTATCGGGGTTGGAGTGCGAGCGCGAAACCACTGCCGTGACGCCCGCCGCAGGGACCGTTCGAACGCGCATTGGCTCACGGGTTCCCGAGGTTGTGGCATCCGTTGGATGAGCGCATCGGAACGCCTTCGCCGTGTCGACATTGCCCGCATAAAGCACGCCGCCCACGGGGGCATAGACGACGCCGATTGCGGGCAGCCGCCGGCGGATCAATGCGATGTTGACGGTGAATTCGCCGTTGCGGTGGATGAACTCCTTGGTGCCATCCAGCGGGTCCACCAGGAAGAACTCCTCGCGCACTTGCGGTATCGAGCCCGCCGCGACCGCCTCTTCAGCGACCACCGGCACCCCGGGCGCAACCCGCGCCAGATGCTCCAGAATGATCTTCTCCGCGGCATGGTCGGCTGCGGTGACCGGCGACTGGTCGGCTTTGCGAGTGACCGTGAAGCCGTCGCGGTAGATTTCGAGAGCGGCCCTGCCCGCTGCCACGGCGGCGGCGAGCAGGGCCTCGATCAGCTCATCATCTGCTATCGGGTGGGG
>DASYGA010000399.1:0-18328 GCA_036000265.1 Steroidobacteraceae bacterium
AGGCGGCAAGACCGTCTGGGAGGAGATTTCCGGCGGCCTCGACATCCTCAAGGTCGGCAACTACGAGACGCCCTCGCGCAGCTACGTCGGCAGGTTCAACTTCAAGGGCTCGCAGCAGCAGCAAACCATCGGCGAGCTCTCCGGCGGCGAGCGCAACCGCGTGCATCTGGCCAAGGTGTTGAAGTCCGGCGGCAACGTGCTGTTGCTCGATGAGCCCACCAACGACCTGGATATCGAGACACTGCGGGCGCTCGAGGAGGCGCTGCTCGGCTTCCCCGGCTGCGCCGTCGTGATCTCGCACGATCGCTGGTTCCTCGATCGCATCGCAACCCACGTCCTCGCCTTCGAGGGCGACTCGCAGGTCGTCTGGTTCGAGGGCAACTACCAGGAGTATGTCGAGGACTTCAAGCGCCGCAAGGGCGAGGAGGCCGCGCAACCGCACCGCATCCGCTACAAACCTTTGACCCGCTGAGCTGCCAAGGCCATCCCTGCACGTGCGGAACCCCCTGAGAGCCGCTAACGCGAGGGTGAGTACCCCAGGAAACGGAAACGGCCACGAAGGCGAGAGCCGGAGGCTCCTGCGCTGGATCGGTCCGCTCGCCGCCCTTCTGGTGTTCGGCACCGTCGCCTACATCCTGCACGGCGAGATCGCGCGCCTGCATTTCGACCGGGTCTTCGCCCACCTGCAGGCGATCCCGCGCACGCATGTGCTGGCCGCGCTCGGGTTCACCGCGATCAGCTACTGGGTGCTGAGCGGCTATGACGTACTGGCGCTGCGTTACCTGCGCAAGCGCCTGCGCTACGGCCAGATTCTCTTCACTTCCTTCATCGCGAGCGCCTTCGGCCACACGCTCGGATTCGCTGCCTTCACCGGCGGGGCGATCCGATTCCGCCTTTACGCCAGCGCGGGCGTCACGGCCGTCGAGGTCGCGACCATCGCCGCCTTCGCCAGCCTCTCCATCGCCATCGGCCTTGCGACCCTTGCCGGCATCTCTCTTTTCCTGACGCCAGGGCAGAGCGCTGGCGTACTGCACCTCGGCAATGACCTTACGTTCCTCGTCGGCACCTTGCTCCTGGCTGCGGTCGGCGCCTACACCCTCTGGTCCGCCCTTTCGCGGAGCGTCCTCGAGATCCGCGGATGGGCGCTGCGCGCCCCGGGCCCGACGATCGGGCCGCCGCAAGTGGCTCTGGGGGTGATCGATCTGAGCCTCGCCGGCTCGGTCCTCTGGTGGCTGCTGCCCTCCGGCTCGCACGTGGGCTTCATCCCCTTCATCGGCGCCTACGCCATCGCAGTCATCGCCGGAATCGTGAGCCACGTCCCGGGCGGGATCGGCGTCTTCGAGACGGTGATGCTGCTCATCGTGCGCGGCATTCCTCCCGAGGCGCTCCTCGGCTCCCTGCTCGCCTACCGGGCGGTCTACTACCTGGTGCCGCTCCTGTTCGGCGCAGTGCTCTTCGGCTACAAGGAGCTGAGCGCCACCCGCGCGCATCTTGCGCGGGCGCGGGAGCGCGCCGCGATGTACGTGGTGCCCGTCGCCCCGCAGATCGCCGGTGCGCTCACCTTCCTCGCCGGCACGGTGCTGCTCGTCTCCGGAGCGACACCGGCAATCAACTCCCGGCTGGCGCTGCTGCATCGGTTCGTACCGCTCGCGGTGCTGGAGGTCTCCAATCTGGTCGCGAGCATCATCGGCCTCGGGCTCCTGGTGCTGGCGCGCGCGCTGTTCCGCCGCATCAAGGCCGCCTACTCGATATCCGTCTGGCTGCTCGTCCTCGGCGTGATCGCCTCCCTGCTGAAGGGGCTGCGTTACGAGGAGGCGACCGTGCTCGCGCTGGTGCTCGCGGTGTTGGCTCTCGGACGGCGTGCCTTCTACCGTCCGACCGCGATTCTCGATGAGCGTTTCAGCCCGGCCTGGGTGGCGAGCATCGCGGGAGTGATCATCCTCTCGATCTGGATCGGCTTTCTCGTGTACCGCAACGTACCGTATTCGGATGAGCTCTGGTGGAAGTTCGCGCTGCACGCCAATGCACCGCGGATGCTGCGCGCCTCGGTCGCGGTCCTCGTGCTGGCGAGCGCCTACATCATGCTGAACCTGCTGCGGCCCGCGCGGCCGGAGCCTGCGGTGGCGAGCACCGACGATCTGCTGCGCGCACGCGCCATCATCGATCGCTCGGACAATAGTCTGGCCAACGCGGCCCTGACCGGCGACAAGCGGCTGCTGTTCAGCGATCCGGCCGACTCCTTCCTCATGTATCAGGTGTCCGGGCACAGTTGGGTTGCTCTGGGCGACCCGGTCGGCTCGCGCACCGGCGCCGAAGAGCTGGTGTGGCGCTTCCGCGAGCTCTCGGACCGGCACGCGGGCCAGACCGTCTTCTACCAGACGAGCGCCGAGCGCCTGTCTTTGTACGTGGATCTGGGTCTCGCGCCGCTGAAGGTCGGCGAGGAAGCGCGCGTACGCCTGGCGGACTTCTCGCTGGAGGGCGCCGATCGCGCCGCACTCCGGCACACCCACTCGCACGCGCGGCGCGATGGACTCACCTTCCAGATCCTGCCTGCGTGCGCCAGTGACGAGCTGATGCCGGATCTGCAACGCATCTCGAGCGCCTGGCTCGCCAGCAAGGCGACCGGCGAGAAGCGCTTCTCGGTGGGCCATTTCTCACCGCAGTACCTGCGCAGCTTTCCGCTGGCCATCGTGCGCGGAGGCGGCGCACCGGTGGCCTTCGCCAACCTCTGGACGACCCAGACGCGCGCGGAGCTCGCGGTGGATCTGATGCGCTTCGACCCCGCGGCGCCGCCGGGCGCAATGGACTTCCTCTTCGTCGAGCTCATGAGCTGGGGCCGCGACCAGGGCTATCGATGGTTCAATCTCGGCATGGCGCCGCTCTCGGGACTGGACCGGCATCCGCTCGCTCCCGCCTGGCACCGCGTCGGCAACTTCGTGTTCCGGCACGGCGAGCACTTCTATAATTTCGAGGGGCTGCGCCGCTACAAGGCCAAGTTTGATCCGCACTGGGAGCCGAAGTACCTCGTTGCCCGCGGCGGCATCGCCTTGCCGCGCGTGCTGATGGACATCTCGGTCTTGATCGCCGGCGGCGTCAAAGAGCTATTGCTGCCTGATATGACATAACGCGCCACCAATCCGGTAAAAACTGGATGCCGCTGTCGCCAATGAGCTACAATCACCGGGCGGGCGATCACAAGAAGAGGCCGAAAAGCCCGTCCTTCGCGCACCATGTCCATCCACATCGACCCATCGAGCCGTCTGGTCAACAGTCAGGAAAAAACCCTGGCGTTGACCTGTCCGCACTGCCAGGTGATCGCCCATGTCAGCGTATGCGCCGTGCCTCGCTTCGAGGATCTGCAGGCCTACCGCCCGTCGCAGGTCGGCATCGTCTACCGCTGCGATTCATGCCACTCGCCGGTCTTCCTGCGGTTCGTAGTGCGCATGTATGCCGCCAACCGCATCGAGCTGTCGCCGCAGTTCACCGAGGTCGAGCGCGCGCGCGAGAAGTTCTCCTTCACCTACCTGCCCGAGGAGGTGGAGCTGCTCTTCAGAGAAGCGCTCACCTGCTTCTCGAGCGGCGCCTTCAACGCCTTCGCCTCGATGTGCCGCCGGACCGTGCAGGCGGTGTTCGCCGACCTCGGCGAAGCGGGCAAGCTGCGCCTGTTCAGCGAGCTCAACGAGGTGCGCGAGCTCGCTGCGCTTCCGGCCGATACCTTCGCCAAGCTGAAGAGCATGCTCTTCGGCACCGCCACCGATCCCCGGCCCAACATCCCGCTGCTCGAAGGCCACGAAGCCGGCATCGCGCTCGAGGTCATGAAGGACCTCCTCTACGAGACCTACGTCCGCAAGGGCAAGCTGCAGCAGGCCATGTTGGTGCGCCGCTTCTTCCTCGAGGAGACCCAGACCAACATGACGCCGCTGAGCAGCGCTGGCTGACTCACGGCCTGACTTGACATAATCGCCGGAACTGCCGAAGATTCTCTCAAGCATCGGCATCTTCGGCCGATAACCGGGGCATGTTCGACGGGGCCGACACAGTAGTGCTGTACGAGGAGCTCGCCTTCCAGGACGTGCTCCCGGTGCTGTGGCGCGCCTCCCCCGGCCCGCTCGATGCCGATATCGCCGCCAGCCTCGCCGAGCGCAACCTGCAGGTGCTCCAGGCCTGGGATGCGATGGGAGAGCATGTGCCGGTGGAGAAGCCCGACGAGAACAGCCCCTACGCCGCCGATCTCATGCGCCTCGAGCGCAAGATGAACCTTCTCCTCGACCTCGTCGGGCAGATCCTGGCCGCCAACCGCCCGCGGCCGGCGCCCACGCCGGTGCGGTTCAATGCGCTCGGCGCGGTCTGGCGCGGCATACCACCGCTGCCGGAAGCCGGTGCCCAGGGCATCCTCGAAGTCCATCTGCACGACTGTCTCGCGCAGCCGCTACGCCTTCCCTGCCGTGTGACGAACGTCACACCCGACGGCAACGTGAAGGCACGCTTTCTCCCCCTCGGGGAGACCATTGCCGACCTCATCGAGAAGATGGCGTTCCGCCGCCACCGGCGCCAGGTCGCCGGCACTCGCACCGTTCGCGCCTTGAATCCGGCCAAATGACGGCCGCTCGATTGTGACCGCAGTCACGTAGCTCGAGCTGGACTGTCGCCGGATGTAAACAACCGGAAGCGCATCACAGCCGGCGCGCCCGCCGGTGCGCACCATTGCGGCGCGGAACGAGGTTCCATCACGGCGGCGGGCAAGCCAACGCCGCCAGAGCCGCGGCACCGAACCAACAAGAGCATCGAGATGAGCACGCGGGAGTCGCAATGTCGGCAGCGCAATGTTTCTCGGGCCTCGCACCGGGCAGAGACGAGAGCGCGCCAGCCGCGGTAGCGGCCACCACGGCCGCCGCCGCGCGGCTTCCCACCGGCAACTCGCCGGCGATCCGTGACGCCATCGCCCTCATCCGCCAGGTTGCGGCCCACGATTCCACGGTGCTCATCCTCGGCGAGTCCGGCACCGGCAAGGAAGTCGCGGCCCACGCCATTCACGACCTGAGCCCGCGGCGCAACCGCCCATTCGTCGCGGTCAACTGCGGCGCCATTCCATCCGAGCTGCTCGAGTCGGAGCTGTTCGGCCACGAGAAGGGATCTTTCACCGGCGCCATCTCCGCCCGCAAGGGCCGCTTCGAGATCGCCGAAGGCGGCACGCTGTTTCTCGATGAGATCGGCGACATGAGCCCCTCGATGCAGGTGAAGCTCCTGCGCGTCTTGCAGGAGCGCGTTTTTGAGCGCGTCGGCAACCACGTGCCGACCCGATGCAACGTCCGCATCATCGCGGCGACGCACCGAAATCTGGAGGAGTCGATCACACGCGGCACCTTCCGCGAAGACCTTTTTCACCGCCTCAATGTGTTTCCGATCGAGATGCCGCCGCTGCGCAGGCGGATCGAGGATCTGCCGCTGCTCGTGCGGGACTTCGTCGCGCAAAACGTCTCCGATGGACGGCCCGTGGTGCATTTCGCACTGCGCACACTCGCGGCTCTGGGACTGCAGCAGTGGACCGGCAACGTGCGCGAGCTCGGCAACCTCGTCGAGCGGCTCTCGATCACCGCCGCCGGCCGCATCGTGCAGATCGAGGACCTGCCAGCGAAATACCGTCCGCCCGAGAGCTGGGTATGGGAAGAGCGGGCGAGCCGCGCTGGCGGCGAGCGCCCGGACACGATGTCCGATGCGGGGGCCCCGCCTGCGGGGACGCTCGGCGGCACGGCTCTCTGCGAGACTGCGGACGAAAGCGTCCTCGACGACGAGGAGACGCTCGACCTGCTGGAGACCGGCACGGTCGCCGCGACAGCGGCCGGGCAACAGGCCGCCGCCATGCCCGCCTCGCTCGCCACACTCCCCGAAGCCGGACTCGACCTGCGCGAGCACCTGCTGGCGATCGAGCGCGCTCTGGTGCAACAGGCGCTCGACCGCGCCAACGGCACCGTCGCGCATGCCGCTCGCCTCCTCAATCTGCGCCGCACGACGCTCGTCGAGAAGCTGCGCAAGCTCGGCATAGAGGCGGCGACGGAAGTTTGACGCCGCGGCGGCAGAATGCTGCCGCCAGCGTGACAGCGTTCGCACTTCGCAGCCGCTTTGCGCCCGGCACGCCTTTTGCAACCCTCCCGCACGACCAGGCGACCCTCGCGTTGGAGGTTGGATGTTCGACACTGACGACAAACCGTTGGCGTGCCCCGCCGGCGATGAGCCGTGCGCACGACGCGCCGACTCCGATCCGGTTGCGTGCGCGCCGAGCTCCCGGCGTCTGGTCGATCTCGCCCGGCGCGTCGCACTGAGCGACTGCACCGTGCTGGTGGTGGGCGAGTCCGGCACCGGCAAGGAGGTTCTGGCGCGCTACATCCACCGCCGCTCCCCACGCTCCGGCCGGCCGTTCGTCGCGGTCAACTGCGCCGCGATCCCCGAGAACATGTTGGAAGCGATGCTGTTCGGCTACGAGCGCGGCAGCTTCACGGGCGCGCATGCGTCCCACGCGGGGAAGTTCGAGCAGGCACAGGGTGGCACGCTGCTCCTCGACGAAGTGACCGAGATGCCGCTCGGACTGCAGGCGAAGCTGCTGCGTGTCCTGCAGGAGCGCGAGGTCGAGCGGCTGGGTAGCCGCACACCCGTGACACTCGACGTGCGCGTCATCGCCACCACCAATCGGCGGCTGCGCGAGGATGTCGCGGCCGGCCGCTTCCGCGAGGATCTCTATTACCGCCTCAACGTGTTCCCGCTCGCCATCGCGCCGCTGCGGCTGCGGCGCGACGACGTGCTGCCGCTGGCCATGCAGCTGCTCACCGCGCGCTGCCGGGCGGGCGAGCCCATTCCGGCGCTCAGCGCCGAGGCGGCCCATCTGCTGCTCACCTACGCCTGGCCGGGCAATGTCCGCGAGCTCGACAACCTGCTGCAGCGCGCGCTCATTCTGGTCACCGGGCCGGTGATCCGGCCCGAGCACATCCAGTTCGAGCTGTTCAACGACGGGACGGCCGACGCCGCACCCGCGTCTGCTCGCGATGCCATCCATTCTCTCGCCGGCTCGCTGGTGCAGGCCGAGCGCGATCTCATCCTCGATGCGCTGCGCAATCAGCACAGCCGCCGCGAGGCGGCCGAGCGTCTCGGGATCAGCCCGCGCACCCTGCGCTACAAGCTTGCACGCCTGCGCGAGGCGGGCATCGACGTACCGGCTGCCTGACGGGATTGCACCATGAGCCAGATGGAAATCGACCGGGTTCTCGCCCAGATCCGCTCCCTCTCGAGCGAGGTTCGCCCGTCCGCGCCGCAGCCGGCGGCGGCGCAGGGCAGCGGTGAGAGCCAATTTGCGACTCTGCTCAAGCAGGGAATCGAACAGGTCAATCAGAGCCAGCAGCGCGCCACGCAACTGGCCGATGCCTTCGCGCGCGGCACCCCCGGCGTCGAGCTGCCGCAGGTGATGGTGCAGATGGAGAAGGCAAGCGTGTCCTTCCGGGCCTTGACCGAGGTGCGCAATCGCCTCATCAGCGCCTACCAGGACATCATGAACATGCAGATGTGACGAAACGGATGTAACCACAACCCATGGCTGCCGACTCCGCGACACTCTCCAACGGCCTCACCGCCGCCTCCGCGGGCGCGACCGGGCTTCCGGCCAACTTTGCGGCGCTTCCGGCGACGCTGCGGCCGCTCCTGCTCCTCGTGGGCATCGCCGCCGCCGTGGCGGTCGGCGTCTGGATCGTGCTCTGGTCGCGCGGTCCGACCTACAGCCTGCTTTACACCAACCTGTCGCCGCAGGATGAGGCGCAGGTCGCGCAGGCGCTCGATTCGGCGCAGATTCCCTACAAGCTGGACGCCGGCACGAATGGCATCGAGGTGCCGGCCGAGCACCTGGACGAGGCGCGCCTGAAGCTCGCCGGCCAGGGGGTCACGGACAACGACAGCTTCGCCGCCCTGGAGAAGAGCTCCGGATTCGGCGTCAGCCAGTTCATGGAGGATGTGCGCTATCAGCATGCTCTGGAGCTGGAGCTGGCACGCACCATTGCCAGTCTGCAGCCGGTTGCCGGCGCGCGGGTCAACCTCGCCCAGCCGCGCCAGTCGGTGTTCGTCAGCGACAACCGCACCGCGAGCGCCTCGGTGTTCGTGCAGCTGAAGCCCGGATCGAGCCTCGAGCCCGAGCAGGTTCAGGCCATCATCAACCTCGTGGCCTCGAGCGTTCCCAACCTCGCCCCTGGACAGGTCACCGTCGTCGACCAGCAGGGGCGCCTGCTGTCGGCGCCGAACGGGCACGATGCTTACGCGCTGGACGAGCGCGAATACGACATCGTGCATCGCATGGAGGGCGATTACGCGCGGCGCATCGAGGCGCTGCTCACTCCGCTCGTCGGGGCCGGCCTGGTGCATGCGCAAGTGGTCGCCGAGCTCAACCTGGGGGCCACCGAGCAGGCCAAGGAGCTCTATACCCCCAATAGCCAGATCGTCCGCAGCGAGCAGCTGTCGGAGCAGAGCGCCGGCAGCGGCGCCAGCGGCGGCGTGCCCGGTTCACTGTCCAACGAGCCTCCGGTACCAGGCAAGGCCGTGCCGCCGGCTTCCACGCAGCCGAATGCGGCACCCGGCCAGAGCGGTGCCGCCGCGGCCAATGCCGCCGCGCCAAGCGGCACGCAGGGCGCCCAACAGGGCGGCGCCGCGGCCACGGCCGGCCAACCCGGCACGCAGCCGGTGGGCGGCTCACTCGGCGCGCCCGGCGACAAGACAATCTCCCGCGATGTCACCCGCAACTACGAGATCGACCGCACGCTCAATTATTCCAGCCAGCCTCCTGGAACCATCCATCGGCTGACGGTCGCGGTGCTGATCGGCGATCGCACCATCACCGGCAAGGACGGCAAGCCGACCAAGGTACCGCTCAGCGCGGATGATCTCGCGCGCGTCACCCAGCTCGTCAAGGACGCTGTCGGGTTCGACGCCTCGCGGGGCGATAGCGTCAGTGTGGTCAATGAATCGCTCGATGCCGGCACGGCTCCCGCCGTGGACGGCAGCTACCAGGCGCCGCCGCTCTGGCAGACACCCTTTGCCTGGAGCCTGCTGCGGATCGTCGCCGGCCTGGTCGTGGTGCTCGTACTGGTGCTCTCGGTACTGCGGCCGCTGGTCAAGACGCTCATCACGCCCATGCGACTGGGTCAGGCGGGGGCGCCGGGCGCGCAGGCGCTACCCGGTGGAGCCGGGGACGGATCCGCGGGGATGGCTGCCCTTCCCGCGGCGCACAAGGATCCGGCCGCCAGCGCCGTCACCCATGACCAGCAGCTCGCCCACGCGCGCTCGCTCGTGGGCCAGGATCCGAAACGAGTCGCGCAGGTGGTGCGCGGCTGGGTAGGCGCCGATGAGTGAGCGCGCCGAGCGGCGCGAGGCCAGCCGCAGCGGCACCGATCGCGCCGCCATCCTGTTGCTGACACTCGGAGAGAGCGAAGCCGCCCAGGTGCTCAAGCACATGGGCGCCAAGGAGGTGCAGCGCATCGGCACCGCGATGGCGAAGCTCGCCAATGTCTCGCGCGAGGAAGTGCGCGGTGTGATCGCGGAATTCGCGCAAAGCGTCGAGAGCCAGACCTCGGTGGGCGTCGGCGCCGATGAGTTCCTGCGCAAGGTGCTGGTCGATGCGCTGGGGCAGGACAAGGCCACGAGCATCATCGACCGGATCAACATCGGCCGCTCCACCAAGGGACTGGAGGCGCTGAAATGGATGGACCCGCGCGCCGTGGCCGAGCTCATCCGGCTCGAGCACCCGCAGATCATCGCCATCGTGCTCGCCTATCTGGATCCGGACCAGTCGGCCGAGATCCTGCAGAACCTGCCGGCCAACGTGCGGCCGGACGTCGTGGCGCGCATCGCGACACTCGACGGTGTCCAGCCGAGCGCCCTCACCGAGCTCGACGACATCATGGAGAAGCAGTTCGCCGGCAAGTCCAGCGGCACGACCTCGGCGCTGGGCGGCGCCAAGGCCGCGGCCAACATCATCAATTTCCTCGAGCCCAGCCAGGAGAGCGCGCTCATGGAGCAGATCGAGAAGAGCGACCAGGCACTCGCCGCCCGCATCCTCGATCTGGTGTTCGTGTTCGACAACCTGGTCGACCTCGACGATCGCAGCATGCAGGAGCTGCTGCGCCAGGTGCCTGCCGAGAAGCTGCTGCTCGCCATGAAGGGAGCTGACGAAGGGCTGAAGGAGAAGATCTTCAAGAACATGTCGCAGCGCGCGGCGGAGATGCTGCGCGATGACCTGGAAGCCAAAGGCCCGGTGCGCCTCTCCGAGGTCGAGGGAGCGCAGAAGGAGATCCTGTTGACCGCCCGCAAGCTCGCCGAGGCCGGCACCATCGCCCTCGCCGGCAAGGGCGAAGAATATGTCTGAAGGTTTTCCAGGCCGCTCTGCGGCTTCGTCCGGGCGCGCCTCGCAGGGCCCGAACATGCCGCCAAGGCCGGCGGCCACGAGTGCACCGGTCGAGCGCTGGCGGCTGCCGGAAGTCGAAGGTCCCATCATCGGACGGCCGCGCGGGGAGCCGCGCGCCGGGGCGGCCGAGGAGTCGCTGCGGCTCGCCGTCGAGGAGGCGGCCGCGCGCGGCTACGAGACCGGAATGGCGCGTGCGCGCGCAGAGATGAGCACCCGGCTCGCGACTCTCGATGAGCGCATCAAGGCTTTTGAGGCTGCGCTGCACATCCTTGCGCGGCCGCTCGAGCAACTCGATGCCGATGTCGAGAGCGAGCTTGCGCAGCTCGCGCTGGCCGTCGGCAAGCAGCTCGCCCGGCGCGAGCTGCGCATCGACCCCGCGCAGGTGATCGCGATCCTGCGCGAGTCGCTGGCGCTCCTGCCGGCCGCGGCCCGGGAAGTCCGCGTACACCTCCATCCGGAGGACGCTGGCACTGTGCGGGAGCGCCTGACCGCCCCCGCCGGTGACCGTGCATGGACCCTGATAGAAGATCCGACGCTGTCGCGCGGCGGCTGTGTCGTCCACAGCCAGGTCTCGCGCATCGACGCGAGGCTCGAAGCGCGCATCGCCGCTGTCGCTGCGAGCGTGCTCGGCGACGATCGCGCGACGGTACGGGAGGAGCCATGACCAACAGCCTTGCGCGGGGCGCAATCTGGCGGGAGGGCTTGCAGCGCCGGTTCCGCGCAGTCCGCGAGACCGGGCCTCCCGCGGTCGAGGGCTCCCTCACTCGCATGGTGGGTTTGACGTTAGAGGCCGCAGGCTGTCAGGCGTCGGTCGGCGACTACTGCGATGTCATAGCCGGCGACGGCTCTCGGACCACGACGGAGGTCGTCGGATTCGCCGGTGATCGGTTATACCTCATGCCCTCGGGCGACGCGCACGGTCTCGGGCCCAACGCGCGCGTGATACCCCGTCAACGCGCCGGAACGGTTCACGTGGGGCCGGAGCTACTCGGGCGCATCGTCGACGGCGCCGCGCAACCGCTCGATGGACTCGGGCCTCTGTCGTGCAGCGCGTCCGTGCGCCTGACGGGACGGCCGATAAATCCACTCTCGCGCAATCCGATCAGCGAGCCGCTCGACGTCGGTATCCGCTCGATCAACTCCCTCCTCACCATCGGTCGCGGCCAGCGCGTGGGGCTCTTTGCCGGCAGCGGCGTCGGCAAGAGCGTCCTTCTCGGCATGATGGCCCGCTACACCAGTGCGGATGTGATCGTCGTCGGGCTGATCGGCGAGCGCGGCCGGGAAGTGAAGGAATTCGTCGAGCGCATCCTGGGTCCGAAGGACCGCTCGCGCGCGGTGGTCGTCGCCACGCCCGCGGATCATCCGCCGCTGATGCGCCTGCATGGAGCGTGGCTCGCCACTGCGGTCGCGGAATATTTCCGCGATCAGGGCTCGAGCGTGCTGCTGCTGATGGACTCGCTGACCCGCTTCGCACAGGCGCAGCGCGAGATCGCACTGGCCATCGGCGAGGCGCCGGCCACCAAGGGCTACCCGCCCTCGGTATTCGCACGCCTGCCGCAGCTGGTCGAGCGGGCCGGCAACGGCGCGACCGGCAGCGGCTCCATCACCGCCTTCTACACGGTCCTCACCGAGGGCGACGATCAGCAGGATCCAATCGCCGACGCGGCGCGGGCCATCCTCGACGGGCACATCGTGCTCTCGCGCCGGATCGCCGAGAGCGGCCATTATCCGGCGATCGACGTCGAGGCCTCCATCAGCCGTGTCATGCAGGAGATCGCCCCGAGCGCCCATATTGCGGCGGCGAGGCAATTCCGCCAGGCACTCTCGATCTATCAACAGCACCGCGACCTCATCGCCATCGGTGCCTACCAGCGCGGCAGCGATCCGCGGGTGGACCAGGCGATCGCCCTCTGGCCGCGCATGCAGCACTTCCTGCAGCAGGACATGCATGAGCGGGTCGACCTCGCGGCGAGCCTCGCCGCACTCAACGAAACCCTATCCGAGCCCCCTAACAAATGAAGAAGACTGAGCGAATCGGCATGGTAAGGCGCGTCGTCGATGACATCGAGCGGCGCAAGGCCGAGGTGCTGGCGACCTGCGAGAAGAGCGTGCTCGCGGCGCAGTCGAAGCTCGATGAGCTGGAGGCCTATCGCGCCGCCTATGTGCGGGAATTTGCGCGCCGCGCCGAGTCCGGCATGAGCGGCGCGGGAGCGCGCGAGTACCAGCTGTTCCTCGGCCGCCTGGATGAGGCACTGCGGCAACAGGGCCATATCCTGGCGCAGGCCCGGCTGCAGCGGGGCGCCGAGCTCGAGAGCTGGCGCAATGCCGCCCGGCGGGCGAGCGCGGTGGGGAATCTCGCAACGCACTGGCAGGCGGAGGAGCGGCAGGTCGCGGACAGGATCGAGCAGAAGGAGAGTGATGAGCGCTCGCAGCAGCTCTGGTCGCGGAGGGCTCTCGCCCATGGCAGCTGATGCCGCAACAGTGGGCATCCTCGGCTCTGGGGCGTCAGGCCCTGACCTGGTGTCAGGACGCTCGCCGGCTGGCCGGCCCAGCTCCGGCGCGGCAGGTCCCGGCGCACGATCGTCGGCGGCATCCGGTCCCGGCAACGGTGCGGATGGCGCAAACGCCACCGGATCGCAAAGTGGCCAGTCTCCCTCTGACGGATCATCCGCATCCGGCGCAAGCGCCAACAGCCCGGGCTCCACCGGCTCCAAGACCTCCGGCAAGGACGGCTCCGCCGCGTCCCCCAATTCGAGCGGCGCTGCTGGCAACAACAGCGCTCGCTCCCGCGGTGCCGCCCAGGCGGGCGGCACCAAATCCGAATCACAGGGCTCAACGCCCGCGGCCACTGCGGGCAATGACTTCTCGGCCGCTCTAGCCCAGTCGCTCGCTGCGACTCCGGCAGATGGCGAGACGACGCCCAACACCGCGGCCGGAAAGCCGGCCAGCCCAGCCAGCGCGGGTGAATCGGGTGAGCCTTCCAAGGAGCACTCCGCAACCGACCCGGTCGCCAGCGCTCTGGCGCTCGTCGAGCAGGCACTGGCTGGCGCACTGGCTGGCGCACTGGCCGGAATACAAGCGGCGACAGTTGTCCCGGGCTCGACGGCTGCCGCCGCGGGCAGCGCTCTTGCAGCAGATGGCAGTACGATCGGCAGCCCCGGAAAGAGCGGCTCGGCAGCGCTCGATGCCCTGCTCACGCAGAGCCTCACCGCCGATTCGAAGGCCAGCGGCTCGGGTCCGGCATCGGCCGGCGCCACCGCCCCGGCCGCGGCGCCGCAACCCACGGCGAGCACCGCCGCCGCGGGGCTCACGGCCGCCGCCCAGTTGTCCTCGGCACCGGTTCAGGGGCCGCCGCAGGGAGCGATCTCCTCCGGGATGGCCATCGCCTCGCCCGTCGGTACGAGCGGCTGGACGGACGAGCTCGGCGCCAAGGTCACCTGGATGGCGCACCAGGGAATCGAGTCCGCTTCCCTGCACCTGTCGCCCGAGCACCTCGGCCCATTGCAGGTGAGCATCTCCGTGCACAACGGGCAGGCCAGCGTCTGGTTCGGCGCCGCGCAACCCGACACGCGTGCGGCGCTCCAGCAGTCGCTCCCGCAGTTGCGTCAGCTCTTCGCAAGCCAGGGACTCACTCTGGCGGACGCCGGCGTCTCGCGGGAGCCGCCTCGCGGCCAGACCCAGCAGAGCGCGGCGCGATCGGCGGCGCCGGTAGCCGCGATCGGCGCCACCAGCCTCGAGACCTCCGACACGCGCATCTCCATTGCGCGCGGGCTGGGTCTGCTCGACACCTACGCCTGAGTGCTCGGCCCGTCCCCGCTGCAGGCGATCTGGTACTCGGCCCCTCGTGGGCCTCGCCCCTCCAGTCAATAAACCGTCGCCCCCATCCGACTGCGACGCGCCTCACACTCTCCGGCGGCACTAAAAGGCTTATTTCTCAGACACTTAAGTGCATTCCAACGGGCATGGCATGGCCGTTGCACCTGCAGAGGCAAACCAACCGGCGCCGCGCGCCGCGCCACTTGCAGGAGATCACAGACCGATGCCCGACGTACCCGTCCTCGCCCCGGCGCAAGGGCCGGCCGGCGCCGAAGCAGCCGCCGCGGGAGCCAAGCGCCGCTTCCCGCTGTTGCTCATCCTGATAGGTGCCGGCGTTCTCGCAGCCGGACTCGGCGCGGCGCTATTCCTGACACACGCCTCCGGCCGTTCGTCGGCCGCTGCCCGCGCCGCGGCGGTCCACAAGCCTTCGGGCCCACCGCTTTACCTGGCGCTGGATCCTCCTTTCGTCGTCAACTTCCAGGCCGATCAGATGGTGCGCTTCCTGCAGGTCTCGGTCGAAGTGATGTCGCGCGATCCGCAGGCCCTGGAGGTGCTGAAGAGCAACGATCCGGTGCTGCGCAATGACCTGCTCATCCTGCTGGCCGATCAGAAGTACTCCGTGATCTCCACCCCTGCGGGCAAGGAGCTGCTGCGCGCCGAGGCGCTCACCGCTATCCGCAAGGACTTCGCGCTGGCCGGCGGCGATCCGAACAAGCTCGAAGCCGTGTATTTCACGAGCTTCGTGATGCAGTAGCCACCGCGGCGCCCTCACCATGAGCCAGGAGAAGATCCTCGACCAGGCCGAGATCGACGCACTGATCCACGGCGTCGATACGGGTGCGGTCAGCACCGAGGCAGCGCCGGCCCCCGGCGAGGCCCGCTCGTACGATTTCAACAGCCAGGTGCGTATCGTGCGCGGGCGGATGCCCACGCTGGAGATGATCAACGAGCGCTTCGCGCGCTTGAACCGCGTCAGTCTCTACAACCTGCTGCGCCGCTCGCCGGAGATCTCCGTCGGCGCGGTCGAGATCAAGAAATTCAGCGAGTACGTGCATACCCTGCACGTGCCGACGAGCCTCAACCTCGTCAAGATCAACCCCTTGCGCGGCACCGCCCTCATCGTGCTCGACCCGAAGCTGGTGTTCGCGGTGGTCGACAACTTCTTCGGCGGCACAGGGCGGCACGCCAAGATCGAAGGCCGCGAGTTCACCGCCACCGAGCAGCGCATCATCCACATAGTCCTGCGCAGCGTCTTCGCGGATCTGCGCGAAGCGTGGTCGCACGTCGCCCCGATCGAGCTCGAGTACCTCAACTCCGAGATCAATCCCCACTTCGCCAACATCGTCTCGCCGTCGGAGATCGTGGTCGTCACCAGCTTCCACGTCGAGCTCGACGGCGCCGGCGGCAACCTGCACGTGACCATGCCCTACGCGATGATCGAGCCGCTGCGCGAGATCCTCGATGCGGGCGTCGCGAGCGACCGGGTGGAAAAGGACGAGCGCTGGACGATGTGCCTGCGCGAGGAGATGGAGGATGCGGAAATCGAGCTCACCACGGTCCTCGGCCGCTCCTCGGTCACGCTGGCGGAGCTCATCAATCTGAAGGCCGGTGACGTGCTGCCGTGCGACTTCACCGGCAAGGTGACGGTCGTCGCCGAGGATGTGCCGGTGTTCCGCGGCGGCCTCGGACTCTCACGCGGCCGCCAGGCGGTGAAGGTGCAGGAACGCGTCCGCCGCGGCACGCCCGGCATCCAACCCCGCCTAGCCGCCGACTCCCCCGCCGTTCCAGGCAAGTAACGAGAGCAACTGAGGTCCCCATGTCTGCCAATCCTGCCGAGGCACGTCCCGCCGAGCTCGACGAGCTCACCGACGATGGTGCAGCGGGAGCCAACCGCGACGTCAATCTCGACGTCATCCTTGATGTGTCCGTGACCCTGTCCATGGAGGTCGGGCGCACCCGCATCCCCATCCGCAACCTTCTGCAGCTCAACCAGGGCTCGGTGGTCGAGCTCGAGCGCGCAGCCGGCGAGCCGCTGGATGTGTTCGTCAACGGCACGCTGGTCGCTCACGGCGAAGTCGTCGTGGTCAACGAGCGGTTCGGCATCCGTCTGACCGACGTGATCAGCCCGGCGGAGCGGCTGCGCAAGCTGAAATGAGCCAGCTATTCGCCGCACCTCACGCCGCGAGCCCGATCATGGCCGCCGCCCCCGGCGCCGCCGGCCACGCCGCCGGCGGGATCGCCTCCGTGACACTCGCGTTGGCTCTCGTCCTCGCGGCGATCTTCGCCTTCGCGTGGCTCGCGCGCCGCGTGCGCGGGTTCGGCAACCGCTCGGGCAACGCGCTCGATGTGATCGCGGAAATGCCTCTCGGCCCGAAAGAGCGCGCCGTACTGCTCAAAGTCGGCACCGAGCAGATCCTGATAGGTGTCGCCCCCGGCCGCGTCAGCGCGCTGCACGTGCTGCGCGAGCCGGTGGAAATTCCCAAGGCGACCGCCGCCACCACTCCCGCCGCAGTGTCATTCGGCGCCCTGCTCAAGCGGAGCTTGGGCAAATGACCATGCTGCGCAAAGCACTGCCTTGCGCGCTGGCGCTGCTGCCCGCACTCGCCAGCGCCTCCCCCGGCATCCCCGCCTTCAGCGTCCAAACCGCCGCCGGCGGCGGTCAGACCTACACCCTGACGCTGCAGGTGCTCGCCCTCATGACGGCGATCACCCTGCTGCCGGCGATCCTCCTCATGATGACGGCGTTCACCCGTATCGTGATCGTGCTCAGCATCCTTCGCCAGGCGCTCGGCGCCGGCCAGACGCCGCCCAACCAGGTGTTGCTCGGCCTCGCCCTGTTCCTCACGTTCTTCGTGATGTCGCCGGTCATCAACCGCATCGACCAGGTTGCCTACCAGCCCTACTCCGCGGGCACCATCGATGCGCCTACGGCCTTCTCGCGGGCGGAAATACCCGTGAAGCAGTTCATGCTGCACCAGACGCGGGAGAACGACATCGCCACCTTCGTGCACATCGCCGGAGGCCAGGGCTACCAGACGCCGCTCGACGTGCCGCTCACCGTGCTCGTGCCGGCATTCGTCACGAGCGAGCTGAAGACATCGTTCATCATCGGATTCCTGCTTTTCATTCCCTTCGTGATCATCGACCTCGTGGTCGCGAGCGTGCTGATGTCGATGGGCATGATGATGGTCTCGCCGGTGCTGATCTCACTGCCCTTCAAGCTGATGCTGTTCGTCCTGGTCGACGGCTGGACGCTGATCATGGGCACGCTCGCATCGAGCTTCTATCACTGAGGGCCCCGGCATGACTCCCGACACCATCATGACCATCGGCACGCGGGCGCTCGAGATCACGCTCGCCCTGGCCGCACCGCTGCTGCTCGCCGCCCTGGTCACCGGCATCGTGATCGGCGCCTTCCAGGCCGCCACCTCGATCAACGAAATGACCCTGTCGTTCATCCCCAAGCTGCTCGCCATCGCGGTCACCCTGGCGGTGGCCGGTCCATGGATGCTGAAGATACTCGTCGGTTACACGCACGAGCTCATCGTGAGCATCCCCGGGCTCATCAACTGAGATGGCGCCCCAGGTCATGATCACCCTCACCTCAAAGGAGCTGGACGGCTGGCTCGCGCAGCTTTTCTGGCCGTTCGTGCGCATCGGCTCCTGCTTCATGGTGGCGCCGGCGTTCGGCGCCGTTACGGTGCCGATGCGTGTGCGGGTCATTCTCGCGGGCGCCGTGGCGCTGCTCGTCGCGCCGCTCGTAGCGGTTCCCGACGTGACGCCGCTCTCCGCGCCGGGCGTCATCATCACCGTGCAGCAGGTGATCATCGGCGCCGCGCTCGGCTTCAGCCTGCAGATCCTCTTCGATGCGGTATCCCTCGGCGGCGAGGTACTCGCCAACAGCATGGGCCTGTCGCTCGCCTTCAACCTCGACCCGAACAACGGCGCCAGCACACCGGCGCTCGGCCAGCTCTACTCCGTGCTCGTGACGCTGATCTTTCTGGTGCTCAACGGCCACCTCGCGCTCATCCAAACGCTGATCGACGGCTTCCATACGCTGCCGATCGGCACCGCGGGGCT
>DASYGA010000408.1:0-3093 GCA_036000265.1 Steroidobacteraceae bacterium
ACGGCTTCATCCTGGACGGTTTCCCGCGCAACCTGGCGCAGGCGCGTGCCCTCGACGGGCTGCTGGGCGAGATCGGCCAGCCGCTCGATGCTGTAGTGCAGATGGAAGTCGATTACGGAGAGCTGTCTCGCCGCATCTCCGGCCGGCGCACCTGCAGTGACTGCGGGCGCGTCGTGAACCTGCTGACCTCGCCGCCTGGCGAAGCTGAGCGCGAGTCCTGCCCCAAGACCGGCAAGCCGCATCGTCTCTTTCAGCGCCCCGACGATAACGAGGCCACGGTCGCCGAGCGTCTGAGGGTGTACGAGCAGCAAACCTGCCCGCTGGTGAGCTATTACCGCGACCAGGCTTTGCTCCGCACCATCAACGCCGAAGGCCCGGTAGCCGAGGTGGAGCAGCGACTGGAGCGCGCCCTGGCGAAATAGGGCCCTTACATTGCCGCGAGCAGCTTCTCGCCGATGACGGCCCGCCGCCAGCCGCGCAGCGCCGCGATGTCTTCCCCGCCCTCTGTCAGCCGCTCGAGGTCGCGCCGCGTGGCCAGCACCTCAGGGCTGATGCCAAGCTCCGTCGCCACGGCCTGGTTCAGGGCGCCGAGCCTCTTCGTCAGCGCATTCTTCACCGGGTCCGGACGCTGCCGCATGTCGAGCACAGGCGCGGGATCCGGCACCTCGGCCGCCGCGATGCACGCCAGCAGCTCATCGCCGCAATGCCGCAGCACGCCCGCCGGCACTTCCGCGATCGCCTCCAGTGCCGCTCGGGATCGCGGCACTCGCACGATCAGCTCACGCAGCGCCGCGTCATCGAGAATCCAGCCGCGCGGGCGATCGCGCTCGACAGCGCGCCGCTCCCGCCATGCGGCCAGCCCGCGTGCCAGGCGCTCCCGGGCAGGATCGAGGCCCCGTAACCCCTTCACGCGCCGCCATGCCTCCTCCGGCTCCGTCGCGAGGCTACGCGGGTCCGCGAGGCTCTCGAGTTCCTCGGCGAGCCAGGCGAGCCTGCCGAGCTTCTCGAGCCTCTCCTCGAGCGCGAGTTTCAACGGGTCGAGGTACCGCACGTCGTCCAGGGCATACTCGATCTGCTCCGGCGAGAGGGGCCGGCGCGACCAGTCGGTACGGGTGTGGGCCTTGGGCAGATCGATGCCGAGCAGCCGGCGGGTGAGCTCCGCATAGCCGACCTGAGCGGCAAAGCCCGCGAGCGCGGCCGCGATCTGCGTATCAAACACAGGCCGCACCAGCCCGACGGCAGGCAGGAGGACTTCGAGGTCCTGGCGCGAGGCATGCATCACTTTCACGATGCCGTCCGAGGTAAGTGGGCCGGCGAGAGCATCGAGATGCGCCGCAGCGATGGGATCGACGCACATGGCGTCGTCGCCGACCGAGACCTGAATGAGGCACAGCTCCGCACGATAGGTGCGCTCGCGGAGGAATTCGGTGTCCAGGCCGATGCTCTTCTGCGCGCTGAGGCGCGCCGAGAGATCGGTGACGGCGTCGGCAGTGTCGGCGATGTGTTGCAACGGAACGAACGATGCTCTGTAGAATCCCCGCTCATTATGCACGTGCACATTCTCGGAGTTTGCGGGACTTTCATGGGCGGCATCGCCGCCATCGGACGCGCGGCCGGCCATCGCGTCACCGGGTCCGACCGGAACGTATATCCGCCGATGAGCACGCAGCTCGAGGCGCTCGGGATAGAGCTCGTCGAAGGCTACGATGCGGCACAGCTCGACCCCGCGCCCGATGTGGTGGTCGTGGGCAACGTCATGACCCGTGGCCAACCGGTCATCGAGGCGCTGCTCGATCGCGGCATCCCGTACGCATCGGGTCCGGAATGGCTGTCGCGCGAGGTGCTGCGCGACCGTTGGGTACTCGCGGTGGCCGGCACTCACGGCAAGACCACCACCTCTTCGCTCCTCGCCTGGATTCTCGAGCACGCCGGGTTGCAGCCCGGATTCCTGATCGGCGGCGTGCCCGCCAACTTCGAGACGAGCGCACGGCTCGGCGCCGCGCCATTCTTCGTCATCGAGGCGGATGAGTACGACACCGCCTTCTTCGACAAGCGCGCGAAATTCGTCCATTACCGTCCGCGCACGCTGATCCTCAATAACCTCGAGTACGACCATGCTGACATCTACGCGGATGTAGCCGCGATACAGCGGCAGTTTCATCATCTGGTGAGGACGGTGCCGGGCGCTGGCCGCATCGTCTGGAACGCGTCGGATGAGCGTCTGAAAGAGACGCTTGCGATGGGGTGCTGGACACCGCGCGAAGGCTTTGCCGGGCATGCTGTTACGGAGGCGCACTGGACGGGTCGCGCCGCGGGTGGTGTGGACGATTTCTCCTGCTTCGAGGTTCTCGAGCAGGGCCGACCGCGTGGTACGGTCCAGTGGAGTCTCATCGGTGGCCACAACATGGACAACGCGCTCGCGGCGATAGCCGCTGCGCGACACGCCGGCGTACCCGTCGAGCGCGCAATCGAGGCGCTGCAATCGTTCGCAGGCGTGGCTCGCCGCATGCAGCTTCGAGGCGAGGTGAGGGGTGTGCGCGTATATGATGACTTCGCCCATCATCCGACGGCAATCGCCACCACCGTCGATGGATTGCGCCGGCGCGTGGGATCGGCGCGTATCATCGCCGTCCTGGAGCCCCGGTCCAACACGATGCGCATGGGGGTCCACCGCGACTCGCTTGCCGGCTCCCTGGCGGGAGCAGATGAGGCTTGGTTGTATACGCCAGCCGACCTTGGCTGGGACGCCGGTGCCGTACTGGCCGCGCTCGGCAAGCGCGGGCACGGGCGCAGCGATGTGGCCGTGCTCGCCAGGGATCTCGCGCAAACCCTACGGCCTGGGGATCACGCGCTGATCATGAGCAACGGCGGCTTCGGCGGCTTGCACGGCAAGCTCCTGGCGGAGCTCGAGCGCCTCCATGGGGCGGCGTAGGCTGGTACGAAACGCTACATCCCTGTACCTGCCGTATCTGCGTTTCATGCCTCGGGGTCGACCGCCGCTCGATGGGCAACCGGCAACCGCCTCGCAGATGGACGCACCGTCAGGCCGCAGCGCCTGAGTGATGAAGCCGGGCGCGCCGCCGCGTGTAGAAG
>DASYGA010000445.1:0-2432 GCA_036000265.1 Steroidobacteraceae bacterium
CGGCAGGCCGTCCGCGGCAATTCGCCGCCCGGCGCCATCGCCGCGATCGCCGTTGCTCATGCTGATGATCCGCGCACTTCGATGCTCCTCTGTCGCGCCGCACTGCGCGCGCTTTTTGTATTCTCATTTGGTATAAGACGATCTGCAAGCGAAACTTTGGAGAGAGCTGAGTTGCACACGAAATATCGCCGGACCCGCTACCGAGTCCCGGGAGCAATGCTTGTGGCACTGTGCCTCGGTCTCCTGCCGCTTATGGGAGGTACGGCGGGGGCCGCCGAGAACGTGGTGCCCGGAGGGCCTCGACAACTTCTGATCGCGTACCGGACGCAGCCCGCCGACCGGCCCGCCTTTCGCCTCTATCTCGAGGGCCACGAAGCCGCATTGCTGCGCAAGCTCGAGCGGCAAAAAGTACTCGCCGGCTATCGGATACTCTTCAATCCCTTCGTCCAGCCACGCACCTGGGATGCCATGGTGGTGCTCAGCTTCGACCGGTTCACCGATACCCGCCGTTGGCTCGATATCGAGCAGCGCTCTCCCGGAGGCCTCGATGCGCAGGGTCTGAAGCTCGCGCAGCCCGTGTCGGAGTATTCGGCGGATCTCATATGGCAGGGAGGCTGTCCCGACCCCGGGCCCGCCGGCGCGCACATTTTTTACGTGATTCCCTACACCTATCTGAGCTCCGTCGGGCAATACAAGGCTTATGTCGACGGCTACGTGATCCCGCAACTTCGGGGATGGCTGAAGGCCGGGGTGCTCAGCCGCTACCGGATCTACCTCAACCGCTATCCCGTCGGCGACCCGGAGCCGTGGGATGCGCTCTTCGTCTACGAATACCATAGCCTGGCGGACTTCGGGCGCCGAGATGAAGCGATAGCCACGGTGCGCAAAACGCTGCAGGCGGATACCAGTTGGGCCAAGCTGAGCAAGTCGAAGTCCGGCCAGCGCACCGAAGCGGAGAACACCATCGCCGAATCGCTGAGCGGACGCTGACAGCTAGTGCATACTCGGCAGTCGCAGCCGAGGATTGGTCCGGAGGTGAATTTGGCTCGGCCTAAATGGGTGCCGGTATCCTGCGTCGCCGCGATTCTGGCCATAAGCGTGATTCCCGCGGTGGCATGGGCTGCCGTGCTTCACGTCGCGCTGAATGCCGACATCCTCTCCACCGATCCCGGCGTGTTGCGTGATGAGAACACGGATGCGCTGCTGCTGCACGTCGCCGAGGGGCTGGTGGCGCCGCGGCATGATGGCAGCATCGCGCCGATGCTCGCGCAGAGCTGGAAGGTATCGCCGGACGGACGCACGTATACGTTCGCGCTGCGGCACGGTGTCACGTTTCACAATGGAGCGCCGATGACCTCGGCCGATGTGGTCTGGTCGCTGCGCCGCTATCTTTCGCCGGCCACGCACTGGCGCTGCCTCGGGGAATTTACCGATCGCGGCATCGCGCGGGTGGTCGCGATCGATGCGCCCGATGCCTACACGGTGAGGGTCGCTCTCGATCGGCCGGCTCCACTCTTTCTGACGACTCTCGCGCGGCCCGACTGCGGACAGACTGCCATCCTGCAGCGCGCCTCGGTGGGTCCCGACGGGCGCTGGCGCGCGCCGATCGGCACGGGCCCGTTCGAGCTCGCCGCCTGGAAGCGCAATCAGTACATCGACCTCGTGCGCTTTCCGGGCTATCACCCTGCCGCCGGCCCTGCGGACGGCGATGCCGGAGCCAAGCATGCGCTGGTCGACGAGGTGCGATACGAGATCATTCCCGACGGCTCGGCGGCGGTGGCGGCGCTGCTTCGCGGCACTCTCGATATCCTCGATGGCGTCGCGCCCGCGGAGCTGTCGCTCATCCGGCGTGACTCGCGGCTGCGCATCGAGATGTCGCCCACCCTGGATTTCTACGCGGTGCTGCTGCAGACGCGGGATCCTCTGCTGAAGAATCCGTGCCTGCGCCGTGCCATCGCCCTCACGATCGATACCGCGGGGCTCACCAAGGCCATCACCTGGGGAACCGCCGCGCCCGATGACTCCGCGGTTCCGGCGACCAGCCCCTACTACGGCCCGGTCGAGGCCCGCCTCAGAGCGCCGAACGTGCCGCTCGCGCGCAAGCTGCTCGCCACCTGCGGCTATCGCGGCGAGCCGATAACCCTCATAGCGAATCACCGCTACCCCATGATGTTCGATGCCGCCGTGTTGGTCCAGGCCATGGCCGCGCAGGCCGGCATCCGCATGACGATCGATACGATGGACTGGGCGTCACAGCTTTCGCACTATCTCGATGGCTCCTATCAGGCGATGGTGTTCGCCTTCTCGTCGAAGCTCGATCCGTCGCTCAATTTCATGCAGCTCATCGGCAGCAAGGAAAGCGATCCGCGCAAGGTCTGGGACACCCCGCGGGCGCGGTCGCTGCTGGCGGCCTCGATGGCGGCCGCTGATCG
>DASYGA010000477.1:0-29567 GCA_036000265.1 Steroidobacteraceae bacterium
CGGTGGAGCGACCATCTGGATGGCCCGGGAGGCCAGCCCTGTCGCCAGCACCCATATGATGAATATGTGCAGGGCAACGATGGCGAAGAGGACGACCGTGCGTCGTGTAAGAAACTGGGTGTCTTGTACGTAAGCGCTCATGTGTAACTGGTGAGGCGTCGCTGTTGCAAGTCCGCAATTGCCGGATCGAAACGTAAGCGGTGCAAAGTAACCGTCTTTCTATCTGCCCGCAAGCGGTCCGATCCGGACCCGACCTCGCCGGCGGTGCGGTCCGCCAGCGCGTGCATACTTTTTATACGTGCGCATGCCCTTACCCGGGCCGACGCGCACGTATGACTCAATCCCCCTGAGTGATTCAGTGTCGCGACGCCTCGAGGGCACGAAGCCATGGGCCCGCGTCGCCTGCATTGGTGGATGCGATGGCGAACTCTAACCGCTGCTCTGCGAAGTGACAACTGCATGACGCTTCGATGCCTGAACGGCGATTTAGCTAGCGCGCCCCCGCCCGCTTTGCCGCACGCCCCGGTCCGGTCACCGCACCCCGGGAGGCGCTGCCGACGAGGTGCGCGTACTTGGCCAGCACGCCGGTGGTGGCGAAGGGCTTGCGCGGCTTCCACGCGGCGCGGCGCCGGCGCAGCTCGGCCGCGGAAACGTCCGCCCGGATCTGCCGGCGCACCGCGTCGATCGTAATGATGTCTCCGTTGCGCAGGAGGCCGATGGGCCCCCCCACCGCCGCCTCCGGGGCGATATGTCCAACCACGAACCCATGGCTTCCGCCGGAGAAACGCCCATCCGTGATCAGCGCGACCTGGTCCGCGAGGCCGCGGCCGACAATGGCACCCGTGGGACTCAGCATCTCGCGCATGCCCGGACCGCCGACCGGACCTTCATTGCGGATGACCACGACATCGCCCGCGCGCACACGCCCGGAAAGAATGGCCGCGGTCGCCTGCTCCTCGGCCTCGAACACCCGCGCCGTGCCGCTGAAGGCCTCGCCCTCCTTGCCCGAGATCTTGGCGACCGCCCCCTCGGGAGCCACGTTGCCGTACAAAATGACGAGGTGGCTGTCTTTCCGCAGCGGCTGCGCCAGCGGCCGCACGATGTCCTGCCCAGCAATATACATGCCCGTTTCAGCGAGATTTTCCTGGAGCGTCCGGCCGGTCACGGTCAGGCAGTCGCCGTGCAGCAGCCCGCCGTCGAGCAGCATTTTCATGAGCGGTTGGATGCCGCCGATGGCGACCAGCTCGGACATCAGGTATCGCCCGCTTGGCCTCAGATCCGCGAGCACCGGGACTCTCTTGCCTATTCGAGTGAAATCATCGATGTGAAGTTTCACTCCCGCCTCGTGCGCGATCGCCAGCAGGTGCAGCACGGCATTGGTCGAGCCGCCCAGGGCGATCACCACGGTGATCGCGTTCTCGAACGCCGCGCGGGTCAGGATGTCGCGCGGCCGGATGCCCTGCCTCACCAGCGCCACGACGGCTTCTCCCGCGCGGCGGCAGTCGGCGCGCTTCTCCCCGCTCACCGCTTCCTGGGCGGAGCTGCCGGGAAGCGACAGGCCGAGCGCCTCGATGGCCGAAGCCATGGTGTTGGCGGTGTACATGCCGCCGCAGCTGCCCGGTCCCGGGATCGCCGTGCGCTCGACTTCCGCGAGCTGCTCGTCGCCAATCTTGCCCGCGGCGTGGGCGCCCACCGCCTCGAACACCGCAACGATGTCGCGCCGGGCGGCGCCGGGGCGGATGGTGCCCCCATAGACGAACACCGACGGACGGTTGAGCCGCGCCATCGCCATGGCGCATCCCGGCATATTTTTGTCGCATCCACCCAAAGCGACGAACCCATCGAACCCCTCGGCCCCGACCACCGTCTCGATCGAATCGGCGATGACCTCCCGCGAGACGAGCGAATAGCGCATCCCCGGTGAGCCCATGGCGATGCCGTCGGAAACGGTGATGGTGTTGAAAAGAACGGCCTTGCCGCCGGCGGCATCGGCGCCGGCGATCGCCTCGCGCGCGAGCTCGCCGATGTGCATGTTGCACGGCGTCACGTTCGCCCACGTCGAGGCGATGCCGATCTGCGGCTTGGCGAAGTCCTCGTCCTTGAAGCCGACGGCGCGCAGCATGGAGCGCGAGGGCGTCTGCTTGATGCCATCGACTACCAGCCGGGAATGCTCACGCGGGTCCACCGAAGCGCGGCGCGCAGGTGTCGATGAGGCTCGCGAAGCGCGAGCTGCGTCCGAGTTGCGGCGCGGGGACGCGCCGGAGGAACCGGTCTTCTTTGCCGTCACGGTCTATATCGCAGGTGTGAGCCGTCTAGCTTAGCACTGGTAACGTGACCGTATCAGCTGAAATAGGCCGCGCACGCACTGCGCCTCGGCGCCCACCGGACGGCCGGGACGCTCCTTGCCGTTCCACGCGTAAAGGTCGAGATGCAGCCAGTTGCGCGTCTCGGTAACAAATCGCTTCAGGAAAAGCGCGGCGATGATGGAGCCGGCGAATGGCGTGGCGGCGACATTGCCGAGATCTGCGACCTTGCTGGCCAGCTCCTCCTCGTATCCCGGCCAGAGCGGCAGCGGCCACACGGGATCCGTCTCCTCCTGGCCATGCTTGCGCAGCGATTCGAGCAGCGCCTGATCCGGCGAGTACGCGGCAGGCAGCTCCGGGCCGAGCGCCGTGCGCGCCGCGCCGGTAAGAGTCGCAAGATCTATCAGGAGGTCAGGCCGCTCGACGTCGGCCTCGGCGAGCGCATCGGCCAGAACCAGGCGGCCCTCGGCGTCGGTATTGCCGATCTCCACGGTCAAACCCTTGCGCGAGCGCACCACATCGCCCGGGCGGTACGCCGCCCCGCCGACGCTGTTCTCGACCGCCGGAATGAGCACCCGAAGCTGCACGGGCACCTGCAGGCGCATGATGAGATCAGCGAGCCCGAGAGCGCAGGCGGCGCCCCCCATGTCCTTTTTCATGAGCAGCATACCCGCCGAGGGCTTGAGGTCGAGGCCACCGGTATCGAAACAAACCCCTTTGCCGACCAGGGTCACGCGTGGCGCATCACGCTCCCCCCATCGCAGGTCAATGAGACGCGGCTCGCGCGGGCTCGCCCCACCGACGGCGCGCAGCATCGGGTACCCCGCGAGCTCGCCGCCGGCCAGGATCTGACAGCGCGCCCCGCGGCTCCTGGCCAGATCCAATGCCGCCTCGGACAGCTCTTCCGGCCCCATGTCATTGGCGGGGGTGTTGATGAGGTCGCGCGCGAGCGCCGTAGCATGTGCCGCCGCCGCGGCGTACTGGAGGTCGGCTCCGGCCGGCAGCGCCAGCGCTGCTCGAGGCGGCTCCGGGGCATCGAGCCGATATCGGCTCATCCGGTACGAGCCCATCAACCAGCCGAGCACGAAGCGGGTTGCGGCCGACGGCGCCAGGGGCGTCGCGAGGTGCCATGACTGCGCTGGGAGCCTCTCGGACAGTCCGGCGGCATGCCAGAGGGTAAGGTTTCCCGCGGACGCGAGCGACCCGAGGCCGACCAGTGCACCGCCGATGGCGCCATCCGCTGCAGGCAGGCTCAGAACCCGGTGCCGCTCCCCCTTGAAGCCGTGGGCTCTCACCCAGGCGCATACCGCCGCGGGCTGGCTGGCAAGCCAGCTCTGCAGCTCCCCTTCCGTCAGGATCCACAGCGGCCTGCTTTCGGGCAGATCAGCGCTCAACAACATCTCTTGGGATATGGGATGAGCCACCGGATGAGCATAGCGGACCCGCTATCACGTTGACAAAGCCGCAGCGGATGTGCTGACATCGCTCAATCATCTGCCCTTTTTCGGCATTCAATCCCCAGGCACCCTGGCCGTGGCATTCCAAGCACAGATCGACGTGAGCTGCGCAGCGCCCGAAGCCCCGCGCGCGTCCCTGCGTTCTCTGCTGCTGGCACTGCCTATCGGAAAGCTGCTCCTTGCGGGCGGCCGGTGCGGGGAACTCGCGCATACCTGAGGGCAGCTCAGGCAGAGTGAGAAAAGACCAAAAACCCCGCACCGGCACCCGCCGATGCGGGGTCTTTTTTTATTTGGCCAGACTGCCCTGCGGCCGTCTGGCGGATTTGCCTGGTAGGCCCCTTTGAATGTTCGGGAGTTGATGATGAAGCTTTATTCGCAAAAAGACGTCGACAAGAAGGCCCTGCGCGGCGCGCGCATCGCAGTGCTCGGCTACGGGAGCCAGGGGCGCGCACATGCGCTCAATCTCAAGGACAGCGGCTTCGATGTCGTCGTCGGCGTGCGCAAGGGCGGGAAGGGCTGGAAGAAGGCGAAGAAGGACGGTCTGGAAGTCGCCGAGCCGGCTGCTGCCGCACGCGACGCCGATCTGATCGCCATGCTGGTGCCGGACCTCGCGCAGAAATCGCTCTACGAGAGCATCGAGTCGGAGCTGAAATCCGGCGCAGCGCTGCTGTTCGCGCATGGGTTCAACATTCATTTCAAGCAGATCAAGCCGCGCAAGAACCTGGACGTCGTGCTGATCGCCCCCAAGGGACCCGGCGATCTGGTACGCCGGCAGTACCAGCAGGGCCGGGGCGTACCCTGCCTCATCGCTGTGGCTCAGGATGCAACCGGTAAGGCGCACGCCAGGGCGCTCGCCTACGCGCACGGAATCGGCGGCACCCGCGGCGGTGTGCTCGAGACGACCTTCGCCGAGGAAACCGAGACCGATCTGTTTGGCGAGCAGGCGGTGCTCTGCGGCGGGGCGACGGAGCTCGTGGTCAAGGGCTTCGAGACCCTGGTCGAGGCCGGCTACCAGCCGGAAGTCGCCTACTACGAGTGCCTGCACGAGCTGAAGCTCATCGTGGACCTGCTGCACGAGGGCGGCCTGCGCAAGATGCACGAGTTCATCAGCGAGACCGCCAAGTACGGCGATCTCACCCGCGGTCCGCGCATCGTCAACGACCGGGTGAAAAACGAGATGCGCAAGGTGTTGAAAGAGGTGCAGACGGGAAAATTCGCCCGCCAGTGGATCGAGGAGAACGCCACCGGCCGCAAGAGCTACCAGAAGCTCCTCAAGAGCGACATCGAGCATCAGATCGAGAAAGTCGGCGAGGCCTTGCGCGCGCGCATGCCCTGGCTCGACGAGAAGCGCGCCTGAGACCAGGCGCGCCCCTACCCCAGGAGACATCGCATGGCTCCCGAACCTGACCGAGTACTGATCTTCGATACCACGCTGCGCGATGGGGAGCAGTCCCCGGGCTGCAGCATGACGCGCCCGGAGAAGCTGCGCCTGGCACGCGCGCTCGCGGAGCTGGGAGTCGATGTCATCGAGGCGGGCTTCCCCGCCGCTTCCAAGGGAGACTGGGAAAGCGTGCAGGCGGTTGCGCGCGAGATCCACGGGCCCATCATCTGTGGTCTCGCTCGCTGCAACCGCGAGGACATCGAGCTCGCCGCGCGCGCGCTCGCGGATGCGCCGCGGCGGCGGATTCATGTGTTTCTCGCGACCAGCGCCATCCACCGCCAGTACAAGCTCAACATGGCGCAGGAGGAAATCCTGCGCACTGCGATCGATGGGGTGAAGCTTGCCAGAGAGCTCTGCGAAGACGTGGAGTTCTCGCCGGAGGACGCCTCGCGCACCGAGCTGGAGTTCCTGGCGCAGGTGGTCGAGGCGGCCATCGAGGCGGGAGCGACCACCGTCAACATTCCAGATACGGTCGGATACACGGTGCCGGATGAGTTCGCCGAGCTCTTCCGTTACCTGCGCAAGAACGTGCGCGGCATCCAGGGCATACGCCTTTCCGTGCACTGCCACGACGATCTCGGAATGGCGGTGGCCAACAGCCTGACGGCGGTGGTGGCGGGAGCCCGGCAGGTGGAGTGCACCATCAACGGCATCGGTGAGCGTGCCGGCAACTGCTCGCTCGAGGAAGTGGTCATGGCCTTGAAGACGCGCTCAGCGTTCTTCAACGTCACCACTGGCGTGCAAACCAACCGGCTCTACCCGACGTCGCGGCTGGTTTCCAGCATCACCGGTATGACCGTGCCACGCAACAAGGCCGTGGTTGGCGAGAATGCCTTCGCACACGAGGCCGGGATCCACCAGCACGGCGTGCTGCGCCATCATTCGACGTACGAGATCCTACGTCCCGAGGACGTTGGCCTTGCCCGCAGCCATCTGGTGCTGGGCAAGCATAGCGGGCGCCACGCCTTTCGTGACCGCGTGAAGGCGCTCGGATTCGAGCTCGAGGAGGCCGAGCTCAATCGCGTGTTCGAGGAGTTCAAGGCGCTCGCCGACAAGAAGAAGGAGCTCTTCGACGGCGACATCGAGGCGCTGGTGCTGCGTGCGGAAGGCTCCGCGGCGGGACCCTGGAGCCTCACCAGTCTCGACACCATGGCGGCGAGCAATGCTCCCGCCACTGCGATGGTGCAGTTGCGCCATGCGGATGGCCGCACGGTAGAGCGCAAGGCATCCGGCGATGGTCCGGTCGATGCAGCCTTCAAGGCGATCGAGGCCGCTACCGGCATCGGCGTGATGCTGCGCAAATTCGAGATCCGCGGCGTCACGGAGGGCGAGGATGCGCAGGGCGAAGCGGTGGTGTACGTGGAATACAACCAGCGCACGTACCGCGGCTCGAGCGTCAGCACCAACATCGTGGAGTCGAGCACGAAGGCCTTCCTCGAGGTCATCAATCGCATCGAGCTGGCGCAGGCCGGCACGCGCTCGCGCGAGGAGCGCAGCGCCGCGGCGCGCACCGCTCAGGCAGCGGTATAAGAGAAGCGCCGATGCCCTCCTCCCCACAAACGCTGTTCGAGAAGGTCTGGCGCCGACACGAGGTGGTGGCGGAAACGCCCGCCACCCCCGCCATCCTCTACATCGACCTGCACCTAATCCACGAGGTGACCTCGCCGCAGGCTTTCACGGTACTGCGCGAGCGCGGGCTGCGGGTGCGGCGGCCGGAGCTGACCTTCGCCACCATGGACCACTCCACGCCCACCCGCACGGAGCAGGTCTTCGGCGGCGCGCCGATTGCGATCGAGGCGGCGGCCCGGCAGGTCCGTGAGCTCGAGGTCAACTGCGCCGCCTTCGGGGTCGAGCTGCTCGGGCTGCGCGATGCGCGCCGCGGCATCGTGCACATCATCGGGCCGGAGCTCGGTCTCACCCAGCCGGGCAAGACCGTGGTCTGCGGCGACAGTCACACGAGCACGCACGGGGCGCTCGGCGCGCTGGCCTTTGGCATCGGCACGACGGAGGTCGGCCATGTGCTCGCCACTCAATGCGTGCTGCAGAGGAAGCCGCGCACGCTGGCCATCAACGTCAGCGGCACGCTGGCGGCGGGAGTCACCGCGAAGGACCTGATTCTCGCCATCATCGGCAGGATCGGAGTCGGGGGCGGCACCGGGCACGTCATCGAGTATTGCGGGGAGACGATCCGCGCCCTCGAGATGGATGAGCGCATGACGGTGTGCAACATGTCCATCGAAGCGGGCGCGCGTGCCGGCATGATCGCGCCGGACGAGAAGACCTATGCCTACCTTGCCGGCCGGCCGCGCGCGCCTCAGGGGGAAGCCTGGGAGATGGCGCTCGAGCAGTGGCGCCAGCTTCCGACCGATGCCGGGGCGAGCTTCGACAAGGTCGTCGACGTCGAGGCTTCTGCCCTGGAGCCGATGGTCACATACGGCACCAATCCGGGCATGGTCATGCCGATCTCGGGGAGCATCCCGCAGCGCCCCGGGGATGCGGTGTTCGCGAAATCTCTCGCCTACATGGGCCTCGAGCCCGGCCGCCCGCTGGCCGAGCAGCCGGTCAATGTCGTCTTCGTGGGCAGCTGCACCAACGGACGCCTCTCCGATCTGCGCGCTGCAGCCTCGCTGCTGCGCGGTCGCACGGTGGCCAAAGGGGTGCAGATGCTGGTCGTGCCGGGCTCGCAGGAAGTGAAGCGCCAGGCCGAGGCGGAAGGCCTGCACAAGGTGTTCATCGATGCGGGCGCCGAATGGCGCGAATCCGGCTGCTCGATGTGCCTCGGGATGAACGGGGATCTGGTGCCGAAAGGACAGTACGCCGTCAGCACCAGCAACCGTAACTTCGAGGGGCGGCAGGGTGTCGGCGCGCGCACGCTGCTCGCAAGTCCGCTCACCGCTGCGGCCTCCGCCGTGCGTGGGCGGGTCACCGACCCGCGCGAGTTGATGTAGGAGTCGCAGCAGTGGATCCGATCAAGACTCTGCGCTCGCGGACGGTGGTGCTCCCGGTGAGTGATGTCGATACCGACCAGATCATCCCGGCACGGTTCCTGACCACGACGACGCGTTCCGGATTGGGGGCCAATCTTTTCGCGGACTGGCGCTATGAGAGCGACGGGACTCCGAAGGCGGACTTCGTGCTGAACCGGCCGGAGGCCAAGGGATGCACGATCCTGGTGGCGGGCAACAACTTCGGTTGCGGCTCGTCGCGCGAGCATGCTCCCTGGGCGCTCGCCGACCATGGGTTTCGGGCGGTGGTGAGCACGCAGATCGCGGACATCTTTCGCAGCAACTCGCTCAAGAACGGGTTGCTGCCGGTGGTGGTGGACCAGAGCACGCACGGATGGCTTATGGAGCATCCGGGGGCGGAGGTCAGCATCGACCTCGACACCACTACCCTGACGTTGCCGAGCGGACAAGCGGTGAATTTTCCGCTGGAGCCGTTTGCGCGGTATTGCCTCATGAATGGAGTCGATGAGCTGGGGTTCCTGCTCGGGAGAGAGAAGGAGATACAGACGTACGAGACACGCCGGGCGGGCACCTAGATCGAGGTTATACCCCGGCGCATCGATCGCAAAGGCAGCTTCCGGGGGATCGAACGTACATTCGGGACTTTCAGATGAAGGCCAACATTGCCGTATTGCCGGGGGATGGGATTGGACCGGAGGTCGTGGCGCAGGGGTTGCGGTGCTTGCGCGCGATCGCCGAGATCCACGACCATCAGCTCGAGCTGACGGAGCTGCCGTTCGGCGGGGCCGCCATCGATCTGTGCGGCAGCCCGTTGCCCGAGAGCACTTTGCAGGCCTGTCTCGCGGCGGATGCGGTGCTGCTGGGCGCGATCGGCGGGCCGAAGTGGTCGGCGCCGGAGGCGAAAGTGCGGCCGGAGCAGGGACTCCTTGGGTTGCGCAAGGCGCTCGGGGTCTACGCCAATCTGCGGCCGGTGAAGGTGCACCCTGCCCTGCTCGCCGCTTCCACGCTCAAACCGGAGGTCGTCGAGGGCGTTGACCTGGTGTTCGTGCGCGAGCTCACCGGTGGGATCTACTTCGGGGAGAAGCGTCGGGACGCGCGGGCAGCGACGGACGTCTGCACTTACACTGTGGAGGAAGTCGAACGCATAGTCAGGGTGGCCGCGCGGCTGGCTCGACAGCGGCGGCGCAAGCTGGTGTCGATCGACAAGTCCAACGTGCTCGAGACCTCGCGGCTGTGGCGGGAAGTGACCACGCGGGTCATGAAGGCGGAATTTCAGGATGTGTCGCTGGAGCACATGCTGGTCGACTCGGCGGCCATGCACCTCATCCGGCGGCCACGCGACTTCGATGTGCTCGTGACGGAAAACATGTTCGGCGACATCCTCACGGACGAAGCTTCGATGCTGGCGGGATCGCTGGGGCTCCTACCCTCGGCCTCTCTGGGTGAAGGCACCCGCGGACTCTACGAGCCCATCCATGGCTCTGCGCCCGATATCGCCGGTCAGGGAATTGCCAATCCTTGCGGCACCATCCTCAGTGTCGCCCTTCTCCTCAGGCATTCGCTGCGATTGGAGACGGAGGCGGAGGTGCTGGAAAGGGCCGTTTCGGAAGCCATCGAGCAGGGAGCCCGGACCCCTGACGTTGCCGCCAGCCGCGATCACGCGGTCTCGACGGATCGCGTCGGCGACGCGATTTTGGCCCGAATTCGCGCCGGCTGACCCGCCGCTGCCGTGCATCCCTTGCCTGAGCGGCTGCCAAGGCAATGACTCCGCCGAAAGTTGTTGACCAGGAAACTTCAATTTACATCGCTGGACCGGCTCGGGAAAGCCCAAACTAGTTTCCAAGGAAACAAGATTCGCAGGCCCATACCCTGCATCTTCCGCCAGGCTCCCGGCTGTGCGTCCTCTTTGCCTGCCCGTATCAGCCGGCTGATCCGCGTTCAGCAGGCAGCGGCGAGCGCCTCGGTCTGCAGCGGGATGGCGCTCGCGGCGCGCTCCAGGCCGGCCGCCAGGTCGGCTCTGAGGTCTTCGAGTGACTCGATGCCCACGGAAAGGCGGATCAGGCCATCCACCAAGCCTGCCTTCAGACGGGCGGCCGGATCCATCGCGGCGTGAGTCATCGTGGCCGGGTGGGCCACGAGGCTTTCGACGCCGCCCAAGGACTCCGCCAGCGAGAAGCAGGTCAGCTCGGAGCAGAAGGCCCTGACGGCTTCGTGCCCGCCCTCGAGCTCCAGGGTGACGATAGCGCCGTAGCCGCGCTGCTGGCGGCGGGCGACCTCGTGGCCGGGGTGACTCGAGAGGCCGGGATAATAGACGTGCGTGACGCCGGGTTGCCTGACGAGCCATTCTGCCAGCGCCGCCGAATTGCGGCCATGATGCTCGAGCCGCGCATGCAGGGTGCGCAGGCCCCTGAGCGTCAGATAGCTGTCGAAGGGAGCGCCCGTGATCCCCAGACAGTTGGCCCACCAGACGAGCTGCTCGTGCTGCTCCTTGGTTTGGGCCACCACGGCGCCTCCTACTACATCGCTGTGGCCATTCAGGTACTTCGTCGTCGAATGAACGACGAGATCCGCACCCAGCGTGAGCGGCTGCTGCCAGGCGGGCGACAGGAAGGTGTTGTCCACTGCCACCAGCGCCCCGGCCGCGTGCCCGAGCGCCGCGAAGTGCTCGATGTCGGTGATGCGCAGCAGCGGGTTGCTCGGGGTCTCGATCCAGAGGAGTGCCGCTGGCCGGGAAAGGGCGGCCTTGACGGCCGCAAGGTCGCCGAAGTCGACGAACTCGACCTCCCGCTCGCCCCGCCGCCGCCAGGCGTCGAACAGGCGGTACGTGCCGCCATAACAGTCGTGGGGCGCCACGATGCGCGCTCCGGCGGGGATGAGATAGCCCGCCAGGGTGACGGCGGCCATGCCCGTCGCGGTCACCACCGCGCCGACACCCAACTCGAGCTCGGCGATCGCCTCGCCGAGCAGGTCGCGCGTGGGATTGCCGGAGCGCGTGTAGTCGTAACGGCGCTTGTCCCCGAAGCCGCGGAAGGCGAACGTCGACGTCAGATGGATCGGCGGCACCACGGCGCCGGTGGCATCATCGCATTCGAGGCCCGCACGGACCGTCTGAGTGACCTGATCGACAGGGTGGCGGCGTGTCAGCTTGCTCATGGCTCAGTTGCTCTCCAACGCCGCGGCGAAAACGCCGCGTAGCTGCTGTGATTCCTTCAAAAAAGCGTCATGCCCGTAGATAGAGGAGATCTCGTGGATGCGGCCGGCGCCGAGGCGCGCAACCATGGCGCGTATGTCTGCGACCGGTACGAGCTGATCCTCACGTACGGCTATCGCGAGCGTCGGGGTGCAGATACGGCCGGCATCGACGCGATGCAGGTCGATGGACTCCGACAGGCAAAGAAACGACTCCGGCCGATGGCGCGCCGCATAGTCGCGGCCGCGGGCCAGAAGATAACGCTCGATGGGAAATACAAACCGATCGGATTCCAGCGCGGGCGGGCCGGCGAAGCGCGCCCCGAGCTCCTCGCTGCTGCGGTAAGTCGACATGGCAAGGGCGCGGGCCAGCTTGAGACCGTCGGCGGCGCGGCCGCTCGCGCTCGTGAGCCGAACGATCTCGCGCTGAACACTGCGCCAGGCGGTGGCGAGCGGATGGGAACGATCCGCGGCGCAGAGCACGATCAGGCGACCTGCCCGCTCCGGATAACGCTCGCCGAAGGCGAGCGCAACCATGCCGCCGTAGGAGCCGCCGACGATCGCGCGCAACGCCTTGATGCCGAGGTGATCGAGAAGACGCAGCAGGAGCTCAGCCTGATCGTAGCTGGAGACGCTGGGAAACGACTCCGCGGGGCGGGGACCGGTCGTCTCCCCGCTGCCGCCGAGGTAATCGAAGCTCAAAATGCGGTAGCGATGGCTGTCGAGCGGCCGGTCCGGCCCGGCCACGTCAGACCACCAGCCACGGCGCTCAGTCTCGCGATGACCCGTCGCGGACATGCCGAGGCGCTTGCTATCGCCAACACCTTCGCTCGAGCATACGTGCCGGCTGGCGGAGATCCCGCCCAGAGCACAGATGACGGGAGCGCTGGCGGGCCCGACCATCCGCCACGCGAGGCGCAGGCCGTTCAATCGGCCACCGTGGTACAAACCCATCTCGCCGGGGATCTCCAGTATCCCCTCGCGCGTCACCGGATCGGCGGGCGGCAGCACGGGCGCACGAATTCCCGGAGGAATCATGACCGGCTCGGCAATGGCGTTCATCGGAAGCTCCGCAATACTCTTGGGCCCGGCTCACCGGCCCTCCTGCGGAGCGCCCACCAGGAAACTGGCGGGTTCGTCGCGTCCATCCCCGTCGCGCCAAGTTCATGGCACGGCAAGGCTACGCAGACCGCTCATCTGTCGATCCGGGCCCCCTCCGCCGAAGCGGTGCGGCTCGAATTGCAGGAGTTGGCACCTTTCCAGGATGGTTGGTCCCGGCGGTTGCCCCGGCGTCTAAGGGCCTATCCCTCAGCCGGTCTCGATGAGTGCCGGCCAGTTTAGGTGCGGCCACGAAACGCGTCAAGAGAGCTTCCAGCAGAGCTCCCGGCGCCAGAGCTGCCAGCGTGCCGGCGCCGCCTCCGCCTTCATGGTGCGGTCTCGGAAGAGCCATCACCGCCAGGCTGCGAGAGTGATCATGCCAGCGCTCCTTTCCGACCGCAGCTCATTGTGCTAATGTGATAGCACGCTATTACATTGTGGCCCAGCATGAAAACCCATCGCAGCCTCACGCCCCGCCAGGAAGCGCTCGCCGAGCGCAACCTCTGTACCGCCGTTGCGAGCCTGCGCAGCCCGGAGGAAGTCCGCGCATTCTTCCGCGACCTCTGCACGCCCGCGGAGCTGCAGGCGATGGCGGATCGTTGGGCAGTGGTGGATTACCTCGGTCGGGGCCTGCCCTACCGCGAGATCCACCGCCTCACGGGCGTCAGCGTCACCACCATAGGCCGCGTCGCGCGCTTCCTCGCCGCGGGCAACGGCGGCTACGCGCTCGCCGCCTCAAGGTTGGACAAGCCGCGCCCGCAGCCGGAGGCGCCCCGCCATGGATGAGCTGCGCCTCAAGCTCGCAATCCAGAAATCGGGCCGACTGACGGAGCCGTCGCTCGACCTGCTGGTGCGCTGCGGCCTGAAAGTTTCCCGGGGCAAGGATCAGCTCATGGCCTACGGGGAGAACATGCCGCTCGATGTGCTCTTCGTGCGCGACGACGACATCCCCGACCTGGTGCAGGAGGATGTCTGCGACCTCGGGCTGGTCGGGCTCAACGTGCTGGAAGAGAAACGTCTGGAGCTCGCCGCGCGCGGCCACCCGGCGCGTTTCCAGCAGGTGCGCACCCTGGACTTCGGCCGCTGCCGGCTCTGTCTCGCGGTACCGGACGGCGTCTCGTTCGAGGGTCCGCGCACGCTGCGCGGCAAGCGCATCGCAACGACCTATCCCTACCTCCTCGAGAGCTATTTGCGCGAGCGCGACATCGGTGCGGAGATCGTCACGCTGTCCGGCGCGGTGGAGATCGCACCACGCCTCGGTCGCGCCGATCTCATCTGCGATCTGGTCTCGACGGGATCGACGCTGCAGGCCAACCATCTGCATGAGGTCGAGACGGTGCTGGAGAGCCACGCCGTGCTCATCCGCACGCCGCTCGATCTGCCGCCGCTCAAGGACGAATGGGTGCAACGGCTGCTCATGCGCATCGACGGTGTGCAGCAGGTGCGCGAAAGCAAGTACATCATGCTGCACGCGCCGCGCGCCGCGCTCGCAGAGATCCGCAAGCTCCTGCCGGGCAGCGAGTCGCCCACCATCATTCCGCTCGAGGGCCATCCCGACCGCGTGGCGATCCACGCGGTCTGCCGCGAGAACGTGTTCTGGGAGACGCTGGAGAGCCTGAAGAAGGCCGGCGCCAGCGCGCTGCTGGTGCTCCCGGTCGAGAAGATGCTGGCCTGACGATGCGCATCCTCGACTGGGAAATGCTCTCCGCCGGCGAGCGCCGCGCGGCCCTCGCCCGGCCGGCTCAGACGGCCCGTGACGAGATCGAGACGCTCGTGCGCGAGGTGATTTCGCTCGTGCGCGCTGGCGGAGACGACGGCGTGCGCGCCTGCACCCGGCGTTTCGACGGCGCTGAGCCTGCAAGCATCGCTGTGAGCGCGGAGGAATTCGCACAGGCGGAGCGGATACTGACATCGGAGCAGCGCTCGGCCCTCGCGCTCGCGATAGAAAACGTGGAGCGATTCCACCGGGCCCAGCGGCCCGAGGCCCTGATGCTCGAGACCATGCCGGGCGTGCGGTGCGAGCGGATCATCCGGCCAATCACCGCAGTCGGGCTTTACGTGCCCGCCGGCTCGGCGCCGCTTCCATCGGCCGTTATCATGTTGGCCATACCGGCGCGCATCGCCGGCTGCCCACGCCGGGTGCTGTGCACGCCCCCGCGCCGCGACGGCGGGGCCGACCCCGCTGTCCTCGTCGCAGCCAGACTCTGCGGCATCGAATCGGTCTACAAGGTCGGCGGCGCACAGGCCATCGCTGCGATGGCATACGGCACGGAGACGGTGCCCAAGGTCGACAAGATCTTCGGTCCGGGCAACGCCTGGGTGACCGCCGCCAAGCAGGCCGTCGCGGGCGACCCGGCGGGTGCCGCATGCGACATGCCGGCCGGTCCCTCGGAAGTGCTGGTGCTCGCCGACGAGAGTGCGCGCGCCGAGTTCGTCGCCGCGGACCTTCTCGCCCAGGCGGAGCACGACACACAGGCGCAGGCGATCCTGGTGACGCCGAGCCGCGCACTCGCCGAGGCGGTCGCCGCCGAGGTTGCGCGCCAGACTCACACTCTCTCGCGTCGTGCGATCCTGGAGCAGTCGCTCGCGAGCAGCCGCTGCATCGTCGTCACCGACTTGGAGAGCGGTGTCGATGTCGCCAATCAGTACGCCGCCGAGCACCTGATCCTCGAGGTGCGCGAGCCCCGCCGCTGGCTCGAGCAGGTCGCGAGCGCAGGCTCGGTGTTTCTCGGCGCCTGGTCGCCGGAGCCGATGGGCGATTACTGCTCGGGCACCAACCACGTGCTGCCGACGTACGGCTATGCGCGCGCCTACAGCGGCCTCTCCGTGCTCGATTTCGTCAAGCGGATCACCGTGCAGGAGCTGTCGCCCGCGGGTCTGCGCGCCCTCGGTCCGGTCGCGGTCGTGCTGGCCCGGCTCGAGGGATTGGATGCGCATGCCGGCGCCGTGACCCGCCGGCTGGCCGCGCTCGCCGACGATGATCGTGCTGCCGGCGACGATGCTGCCAGGCCGCTGGCGGGGAGCCTGCCATGAGCTGGGTTGAACAGATCGCGCGGACCGACATCGTGGCGCTCAAGCCCTACGAACATGCCTCCTGGGAGCCGAGCCTCGAGCGCCTGCATGCCAACGAGCTGCCGTGGCGACCCGCCCGTGACGACTCGCGCGGGGGTCTGAACCGCTATCCCGAGCCGCAGCCGCGAGCACTCGTCGAAGGCCTGGCGGAGCTCTATGCCGTCGCGCCCGCGTCGGTCCTCGTGGGCCGGGGCAGTGACGAGGCAATCGATCTGCTCGCGCGCGCCTTCTGCCGCGCCGGCCGCGATGCGGTGCTGGTGTGTCCGCCCACCTTCGGCATGTACTCCGTCAGCGCGCGGATCCAGGGGGCGAAAGTCCTGCAAGCGCCTCTGCTCGCGGCGGACGGCTTCGCACTCGACGAGCAGGCGCTGATCGAGCGCTGCGCCGCCGCGGTAAAGCTGGTCTTTCTCTGCTCGCCCAACAATCCCACCGGAAACCTGCTCGATGAGGCGGCGGTCGTGCGCATCGCCCAACGGCTGTCGGGCCGCGCGCTGGTGGTCCTCGACGAGGCGTACATCGAGTTCGCCGCGCGCCCGAGCCTCGCGCGGCTCGTGCCGCAGCAGCCCAATCTCGCGATCCTGCGCACCCTCTCCAAGGCGCATGGCCTCGCGGGCGCGCGCTGCGGCGCGCTCATTGCCGATCCGCAGGTCATCGCCCTGCTGCGCAAGATCATCCCGCCTTACGCCATCCCGCAGTTGACTCTCGAGGCGGTGCTCGATCGCCTGACACCGGCGGCGCGGGCCGAGTCGCGCACGGCCCTCGAGCTGCTGCTGGCCGAGCGCGAGCGGCTCCTGTCAGAGCTGCCGCGGCTGCCGCGCATCACCAGAGTGTGGCCGAGCGCCGCCAACTTCGTGCTTGCCGAGTTCACTGATGCCGGGGAGTCTCTGGCGCGCGCCCGCGAGGCGCGGCTCCTGGTGCGCGATGCGCGCGGATACCCGGGACTCGGGCGGGCGTTACGCATCACCGTAGGCACGCCGGAACAGAACGGTCGCCTGCTCGAGGCATGGCAATGAGCCTCCCCCCCCTACCCGCGGCCACGCTCTTCATCGATCGCGACGGCACCCTGGTGGAGGAGCCGCCCGATGAGCAGATCGATTCGCTGGAGAAGGTGCGCTTCATGCCCGGTGTGTTCGCCGCCCTGGCGGAGCTCGTGCGTCACGGCTATCGGCTGGTCATGGTGACGAACCAGGACGGGCTCGGAACAGACTCGTTCCCGCAGGCGGCGTTCGAGCGCCCCCAGCAGTTCATTCTCGAGGCACTCAGATCGCAGGGCATCGAATTCCAAGCGGTGTTCGTCTGCCCGCACTTCAAGAGCGATGCTTGCGGCTGCCGCAAGCCGAGCACCGGCCTGGTGACGGAATACATTGGCGCGACCGGCGTCGATCTCGCCGCCAGCGCGGTGGTGGGCGATCGCGACACCGACTTGCAGTTCGCAGCAAATCTCGGCGTACGCGGCGTACGGGTGCGCCGGCACGGAACTCCCGATGAGACTTGGGCCGCCGCCGTACATGCCCTGACCTCGCGCCGTGCACAGGTAGGACGGCGCACGCGGGAAACAGACATCGACGTGCGCGTCGACCTGGATGACGCATCTCCGATCCGCGTCGTCACGGGCATCGGATTTTTCGATCACATGCTGGAGCAGCTCGCCAAGCACGGCGGCTTTGCGCTCGATCTGACGTGCAAGGGCGATTTGCAGATCGATGAGCATCACACCGTCGAGGATTGCGCGCTCGCCCTGGGGGAAGCACTGCGCCGCGCGCTCGGATCGAAGGTGGGCATTGCGCGCTATGGCTTCCTGCTGGCGATGGACGAGGCGCAGGCACAGGTTGCCATCGACCTGTCCGGGCGGGCGCTCGCGCAGTTCTCCGGCCGGTTCAATCGCGAGTCCGTGGGCGGACTGCCGACCGAGCTGGTGCCGCACTTCTTTCGCTCGCTGGCGGAATCCCTGGGGGCGGCGGTGCATGTGAGCGTGACGGGCGAGAACAGCCACCACATGATCGAGGCCTGCTTCAAGGGCGTCGGGCGGGCGCTTCGCCAGGCAGTGCGGCGCGAGAGCCACGAGCTGCCGAGCACCAAGGGAGTGTTGTGATGGAGGCGGTGATCATCGACAGCGGCGGCGCCAACCTCGCCTCGCTGCAATTCGCCTTCGAGCGCCTCGGTGTACACGCCCGCGTGTCCGCCGATGCGCGCGAGATCGCAGCCGCGCCGCGCGTCGTCCTTCCGGGCGTGGGATCGGCGGCGGATGCCATGCAGAGATTGCGCCGCTCGGGGCTCGCGCAGTTGCTGCCGCGCCTGCGCCAGCCGGTGCTCGGCATCTGCCTCGGCATGCAGCTGCTCTTCGAGCGCTCGGCGGAAGGCACGACCGAGTGCCTCGGTCTTCTGCCGGGCACCGTGCAGCGCTTGCAGGCGCAGCGCGGACGGCCGGTGCCGCACATGGGATGGAATCGGCTGAGCGACTCGCTGCCGGATCCCCTGCTCGCAGGGATCCAGCCCGGAGAGTACTTCTACTTCGTACACAGTTATGCCGTGCCGGCATCGGAGGCTACGGTCGCCGCCGTCGAGTACGGCCAGGCGATCTCCGCGGTGGTCAGGCGCGGCAACTTCTGGGGCACGCAGTTTCACCCGGAGCGGTCGGCCGGTGCCGGCGCCCGACTCCTCGGCAACTTTCTCGGATTGACTTGAGCGAGCGGAGAGCAACCGGCCGATGTTGTTGATTCCTGCCATCGATTTGCGCGGCGGACGCTGTGTTCGCCTGTACCAGGGGGATTTCGCGGCGGAAACCCGCTACGAGCATTCGCCGCGTGATCTGCTGGAGAAATACCGCGCGCTCGGGTCATCCTGGGTGCACGTGGTGGACCTCGACGGCGCGCGCGACGGCACGCTGGGCAATCGCCAGATCATCCTCGATCTTGCGGCCCGCCCGGGCCTCAAGCTGCAAGTGGGCGGTGGCATCCGATCGGCGGATGCCGTGGAGGACCTGATCTCGAACGGCGTCGAGCGGGTGGTCATCGGCAGCGCCGCGGTGGAGCGGCCGGATGATGTCATCGGCTGGGCCAGCCGCTTCGGCGCCGAGCGCATCTGCCTGGCGCTCGATGTGCGCCACGATCGCCGTGGGGAGCCGCAGTTGCGGACCCGCGGCTGGAAATCCGGCACCGCGATCTCGCTGTGGGAGGCGCTCGCGCTCTATCCGGCCGCCGCGGTACGGCACGTCCTCTGCACCGACATCGAGCGCGATGGCGCGCTCACCGGGCCCAACCTCGACCTGTATCGCGAGGCAGCCGAGCGCTTTCCGCGCATCGCCTGGCAGGCCTCGGGCGGAGTGCGGGACGCGGCCGATCTCGCAGCCCTCGCCGGCGTCGGCGCCGCCGCGGCGGTGAGCGGCAAAGCCCTGCTCGAGAAGCGCATCAAACCCGAGGAGCTGCGACCATACTTGCCAGACGCATCATCCCCTGTCTCGACGTCCGAGACGGCCAGGTCGTAAAAGGCGTGCGCTTCCGCGACCACCGGGTCGTGGGCGACATCATGGAGCTCGCCGCGCGCTATCGCGACGAGGGCGCCGACGAGCTCGTCTTCTATGACATCACCGCGAGTCCGGAGCGGCGCTCGGTGGATCGCGGCTGGGTGCGGCGGGTCGCGCGCGTGCTGGACATTCCGTTCTGCGTCGCGGGCGGCATCCGCTCCGTGGCCGACGCCGAGGAAGTCCTCAACGCCGGCGCGGAGAAGGTCTCGATCAACTCGCCGGCGCTCGCGGATCCGGAGCTCATCGGGGCGCTGAGCGGCCGCTTCGGCTCCCAGTGCGTCGTCGTCGGCATCGACAGCCAGCTCACGAGCGACGGCTATCGCGCCTTCCAATTCACCGGCGATCCGCAGCGCACCCGCGAGTCCGGCCGCGAGGTCCGCGCGTGGGTGCGCGAGGTCCAGGAGCGTGGCGCCGGCGAGATCGTGCTCAATTGCATGGGCAGCGACGGCGTGCGCCGCGGGTACGACATCGAGCAGCTGCGCGCAGTCCGGGAGATCTGCCATGTGCCTCTGGTCGCTTCCGGGGGCGCCGGCGCGACGGAGCATTTCACCGAGGTCTTCACGCAAGCGGGCGTCGACGCGGCGCTCGCAGCCAGCGTCTTCCATAGCGGATCTATCGCCATCCCCGACCTCAAGCGGGCGCTGCGCGCCGCCGGAATCGAGATTCGACCATGACAGAAACGAGGGCCTGCGGCCCGCCGCTCGGAATTGCGGACCTGGCTACACTCGACTTCGACAAGGCCGGCGGTCTGCTGCCCGCCATCATCCAACACGCGCACAGCGGCGCCGTGTTGATGCTCGGTTACATGAATCGCGAGGCGCTGCGCGAGACGCTGACCCGCCAGCGAGTCGTCTTCTTCAGTCGCAGCCGGCAATGTCTGTGGGAAAAAGGCGAGACATCGGGTCATACCCTGCGGCTCGCCGCCATCCATGCCGACTGCGACCGCGACACCCTGCTGGTGAGCGCACTGCCGACCGGGCCCGTGTGTCATCTTGGCAGCGCCACCTGCTTCGGCGATGCGGTGCCGGCCGCAGCCGCACGACTGGCGTTCCTCGGCGCGCTCGAAGGCATCATCGCACGGCGCATCGACGATCGCCCCGAGGGCAGCTACACGGCGCGCCTCTACGCCCAAGGGCCAAAGCGCATCGCGCAGAAGGTCGGCGAGGAAGGGCTGGAAGTCGCCCTCGCCGCCGTGATCGAAGCGGATGACGAGCTGATCGGCGAGTCTGCGGACCTTCTCTTTCATCTGCTGCTCCTCCTGAAGAGCCGCGGCCTGCAGCTCGAGCAGGTCGTAGCGGAGCTCGAATCCCGGCACGCACGCCGTAACGGCGGACCTGACGCCGCAAGCGAAGCCTGAGCCCGTCCCGAGGCGCACTGCCCCGCCCGCGCCGCGCTGACCACGCGCGTCCCGAGCGGGCAGCCTGTCGCCAGGCGGGAACAATTCTGGCGACCCCGCCTGTCACGAACGCAACAGTGGCAATCGTGCCGGGACTTGGCGGGGATACCAACATCATGAAGTACGGTTTCGCTTTGGGATTTCTCCTCCTCCTCGCGGGCGGCGCGCTGCATGCGCAGGAGCCGCGCCCGACCGGCACCACGACCGCCGTCGAGGCCACGGGCGGCAACAGCGTCCTGCAGCTGCGCTATCTCGCACCCTCTCCCTGGAAACCGGCGGGGGGCGGCGAACGCAGCGATCTCGATTACGGTTTCCTGCTCTCCGAGGACCGCGACATCATTGGCTCGGCAGCGCTGATGTTTCACACCAACCTCAACTTGGTTCCCGGCCTGACGATCAATGTTGGGCCGCAAGGCTATCTCGCGCTGCTCTCCGGCCTGAACAAAACGGATGTCTTTGCCGTTGCATTCGGCGCCGATGCGCGCTACGTGCTGCTGCCACGCTGGGGCATCGCGGCCTTCGGCAGCGCGTTCTACTCGCCCGGGGTGCTCACCTTTGGCACGGCGCACAATCTCTACGACTTCACCGCGGGCGCGCAGGTGCAGTTCACGCCGCGCCTGGCAGGCCTTGCCGGTTACCGCTGGCTCAAGTTCACCACCGTCGGCGAGCCGGACGTGCGGGTGCAGAACGAGGTATTCGCCGGACTGCGCTGGCGGCTGGAGTAGCGGCTGGCGGATGCATCGTCCGGCTTGGCCGTCATCGGCGCGCCGGGCACGGTCCTGGCTACGAGTCAACAGGAGCCGGGCAGCGACTGCCCGGCAGGAGATGCGAATATGCAACAGTCGATGCGTTTCCTCGGACTGTGCCTGTGCGTGATGGGCGCCGGTGCCGGCGCGGTCTGCGCGCAGGACCAGGGCACGTGGTCGAGTCGCTGGGGCGCGCACGATGCGGCTACGGCGGCGGACACCGGGCTCTATATCGGCGCCGGTTATGTCAGGGCACAGGTGAACAACGTCTTTGGCACCACCGGATACGGCTTCAAGATCGATGACAACGCGTGGAAGGCCATCGTGGGATTCAGGCCCATTCCGCCCTTCGCCGTGGAGGCCAACTACGTCAATCTCGGGCATCAAAGTCAGGCTATTTTCGGCGCCTCGCCCTACGGGCACGCCGACGCCCGCGCGTTCGACATCTTCGGGGTTGGGCTTCTGCCCCTCGGCCCGGTGGACATCTACGGCAAGGCCGGCGGGGCGCGCTGGACTCTGAGCGGCAACCTGCAGGGTCCCAACAGCACCCTGTTCGCGCTCGATCGCAACGGCACCAGCTTCGTGTGGGGCGCGGGCATACAGGCGCACTGGGGACCGCTCGGCGCCCGGCTGGAATACGAGCACTTCAAGATGCCCTACACCGATGGCGCGAGACTCTACACGGCGGCAGTGACCTTCACCTTCTGAGCGTCCCCGGTCACAGTCCGTTCGGGTAAAGATGGCTCGCCGCGGGCCCCCGGCCGGCTGAGCGCCGGCATTCGCGGAGCCCAGGCACGAATCTTGATGCCCACCCCGACGCCTCAGTCAGAGGCGCCGAGGTGCCACCCGTTTTGAGCTCGATGCGCATTCTCGTCCTGGCGGCAGGCGCGGTCGTCGCGCTTTGCTCCTGCGCGCACCTGCCGACCGTAAACGAGCGGCAGCTGCTGCAGGAGACCTCTGGAACGCACGAGATAAGGGTCTACGGCGTGCGCGGCCCGCTATCGGCCCGGCAGGCGAGGAAGGTGCTCGCCCGCGTTTCCGCCCAGGCGCCCGATGCCGATGCCTTCGGCCGCCAGCTCGCCATCGAGCAGCTCGTCGCCGAGAGCCCCCTTTACACCGGCAACAGCGTTCGCGTTCTACAAGACGGCACCCAAACCTTTCCGGCGATGTTCGCCGCCATGGAGGGAGCGAAGCGATTCTTGTATCTTGAGTACTACACCCTGCAGGACGTGCGCAGCGGGCGGCGCGCGCTGAGCGATGTGCTCGCCGCCAAAGCGCGTGCCGGAGTCCGCGTCAGGGTGATCTACGATGCGGTCGGCTCGCTCGGCACCCCGGCGGCATTCTTTGCGCCGCTGCGCGCCGCCGGCGTCGAGTTCGTGCAGTACAACCCCATCAAGCCGCTGCTCCGGCCCTTCACGCTGAATCAGCGCGATCACCGCAAGATCCTGATTGCCGACGACAGGGTGGCCATCGTCGGCGGCGTGAATCTCAGCACGACCTACGAGAGCGCGCCGGCACTGGCGCACGCGCTCGGGGGCAAAACGCAATCGACGCAGGCGCCTCACCCGGTATGGCACGATGTCGACCTGGAGATTCGCGGCCCGGTGGTGCCCCAGCTGTCGCAGCTCTTTCGCCAGCATTGGCGCGAGCAGAAGGGCCCTCCCCTGCCCCCGGAGCCCTCTGTGAGGGAGCCGGCCCAGGGCAAGGAGGTCGTGCGGGTGATCGGCAGCAGCCCGACCAGGCTAGCCACGCGCTACTACGTGTCGGTCCTGACGGCCATTCGCACAGCTGAAGAAAGCGTCTGGATGACCGCCGCCTATTTCGTGCCGACACGCCAGGAGCTGCGCGCGCTGCGAGCGGCGGCACGCCGCGGCGTAGACGTGCGCATACTGCTGCCCTCGCACAGCGATGTCGGAGCGATCCTTGCCGTGCAACGATCCTACTATCCCCAACTGCTGGCGGCCGGGATAAAGGTCTACGAGCGCAGTGACGGGATCGTGCATTCGAAGAGCATGGTGGTCGACGACGTGTGGTCGCTGGTCGGATCGTCCAACTTCGACCAGCGCAGCGTGCTTTTCAACGACGAAGTGGATGTGGTGGTGCTAGGCAAAGCAACCGCGGATCAGCTGCGCGCCACCATCCGCACCGACATCCGCCATGGCACGCGGATCGGCTGGGACACCGTGCGCCGGCAGGGCCGTCTGCAGCGGATGAAGGGCTGGTTCTGGAGATTGTGGCAGCGGCTGCTGTGAAGCGATGCGCCGCTGCTGAGCGCCGCTACTGCGGATCGAGGGCCGCCGCCTTCTCTTCCGCCGCATAGGCCTCGTCATTGTGACCCTGTGCGCGCAATGATGCGGCAATAAGTTGCCACGCGCGCGCCTGGGCACGCGGGTCGCCGCTCGCCAGATACAGCGCCTTGCGGCCCATGCCGTAAGCCTGGGTCGGATTGCCCGCAAGAATGTTCTCCCGTCCCAACTCGAGCCACACCAGAGGATTGTGCGGCTCGATGCTCAGCGCCCGTTCGAGCGTCTCGGTGGCGAGCCCGAAGTTGCGGCTCTGCTCCTGCGCATGCGCATCTCCCACCAGTGCCGCCGCCGGCGCGCCGAGGGCGAACTGCCGCTGCTGCGGCGCCTGTTGCGCGGGCGGCACGGGCGCTGCCTGCAACGGCGCCGGGAATGCGGGGGTTGCCGGGACCGGGCTGCGCGGCTCCTGCGGCTGCGGATAGCCGATCGTAGCGCTCCCGGTATCCGGCTGCGGCGGGCCGAGCAGGGTACACCCCGCAAGCACACCGGCGAGCGCCAGCCCACCCAACATCAATTTGCTCATTGCGTCACACCAACTCAATGCACCAGCCGGTGCAGCCACTGTCCGGCCCGATCCAACAGTGTCGTGGCCGTGGTGCCGGTCCCACAGCCTGGCATCGGCGGCACCTGCGTACCGGCGGGCAATGCCACCTGCACCGGTACGGCGCCGGCGCAACCGGGCTGCGCCCCCATGCCGGTCAGATAATCGATCCAGGTCTCCGTGACGCCCTCCGGCTCGGGCATCTCGAGCGGCCGCGTGCCGAGCGCTGCCATCAAGTGCGCCCAGGCCGGCAGTGCGCCCTCCGAGCCGGTGAGCCCCGTCGGTTGATAATGGTCGTACCCGACCCAGACGACGGCGAGCTCGCTGCCCGAGAACCCGGCGAACCAGCTGTCCCGGTCCTGCGAGGAGGTGCCCGATTTGCCGGCCGTCACCAGGCCCGGCGGCAGGATGCGCAGGGCCGGTACACCCGTACCGTGAGTCATCACCTGCTCCATCATGCTCTCGACTTCATAAACGTCCGCTGAAGGGGCGACCTGAGTCACCTGCAGCGGAAAGGCCTTCAGCGGCTTCCCGTCCGCGCTCACGACCGCCTGCACGGCCCGCAGCGGCGTGCGGAATCCTCCATCCGCAAGGCCGTTATAGAGCTGCGCGACCTCGAGCGGCGAGATGTCGATGGCCCCCAGCAACATGGCCGGCACCTGATCCGGAACACGCTGCAACCCGAATCGCTGCAGCGTATCGGATACCTTGCCGAGTCCAATATCCATCCCGACGCTCACGGTCGCATCGTTCAATGATTCCGCGAGCGCCCGCACCACGGGTACCGGTCCGTAATTGCGGCGCGTGAAGTTCTCCGGGCGCCAGTAACGTCCGCTCGCGAGCTTGATGCTGACCGGCTGATCCTGGATGACAGTGGCCGCGTTGTAGCGTCCCGTCTCCAGTGCCGTCAGATAGATGAAGGGCTTGATGAGCGAGCCTATGGAACGCTGCGCATCGAGCGCGCGATTGAAGCCGTCGAAATCGACCTCGCGCCCGCCGACGATCGCAACGACATCGCCGCTCTGCGGTGATGTGACCACCACCGCTCCCTCCAGCTTCGCATCACCGCGGTGGTGCCGCTTGTCGAGCACCCGCAGCTGCGCATCGAGGGATTTCTCGGCCAGCTCCTGCACGCGGGGCTGCAGGCTCGTGTAGATCCGCAGGCCGGCCTCCGTCAGCTCTTTTTCCGGATAATCGCGCTGCAATGTACGGCGCACGAGCTCGAGGTAAGCCGGGTAATAGGCGCCGGAGGCGCCGATCGTGACACCCAAGGGCTGACGCTGCGCGAGCAGCGCCTGCTCGGGCTTCACGACACCCTGCTGCGCCAGGATCTGCAGCACCAGGTTGCGCCGGGCGAGCGTCCGCTGCGGATGCCTGCGCGGATCGTAGTAGGTGGGTCCCCGAACGATCGCCACCAGCGTCGCGATCTGCGGCAGGTCGAGCTCCGCGAGCGGCTTGCCGAAATAGAACTCGCTCGCGAGCCCGAAGCCGTGGATCGAGCGGTTGCCGTCCTGGCCGAGGAAGATCTCGTTGATGTAGGCGTTCATGAGATCCGCCTTGCTGAAATGCGCGGCGAGCGACATCGCCATGACGGCCTCGCGCGCCTTGCGCCCGAGCGTCTGGCGATTGGAGAGGAAGTAGCTCTTGACGAGCTGCTGGGTGAGCGTGCTGCCGCCCTCCTCGATCCGGCGCGAGCGCAGGTCGACCCAGAGCGCCCGCAGCATCGCCATCGGGTCGACGCCGCGATTGGTGTCGAAGCTGCGGTCCTCCACCGCCTTCAATGCTGCCGGCAGAAGCGGCGGTACCTCCTGGGGGGTCACCACGATCCGATCGACGCCGTCGCTCGGAAAGAGGCTGCCGATGAGCAGCGGGTCGAGCCGCGTCACGGGGACTTCCCGCCCCGCGCTGTTGCGCAGGTCCTGGATGCCTGCCGGCCCGAAGGTGAGCGACAGGACCGTCGCCGGCCGGCTGCCGTCGGCGAACTGCACGGCGCGCAGGGCGAGATCCATACGGCTGCCGCTCACCCGGTAAGTGCCGGGCTCCTCGAGATCCGCCGCCCGATGGTAGGACAGGCGCTGCAATTCGTGCTCGAGCTGCGGCTCGGAAAGGTCGAGCCCGGCATAGAGATCCATCGGGGCCGCATACACGTGCGCGGGCAACGTCCAGCGCAGCCCTTCGAACCGGCTGGTGACGAGCCTGTCGAGATAGAGCACGTACGCGGCGCAGACCAGGCCCACCCCCCCGGCGAGGGCGAGCAGCGCGCCGCCGATTTTCCAGCGGGTCGCCCGACGTTTCTTCTGTTTCGAGGGCTTGCCTCGCGCCGCGCGCTTCAGAGAACGAGCTCCTCCGCCGGCTCGCGCAGATTGTAATGCGAGCTCATGCAGTGGCCATAGGCGCCCGCATTGGCGATCAGAATGACGTCGCCTTCCCGGGTGGGCGGCAGCAGACGGTCGTGTCCGAGGACATCGGCGCTCTCGCAGATGGGTCCGACGATGTTCACGAGCTCCGTGGCCGGCTCCAGCAGGCGCGTCAAGTTGGCGATCTCATGATATGCACCATAGAGTGCCGGACGGATCAGGGAGTTCATGCCGGTCGCGACGCCGACGTAGCGGACGTCTCCCTTGCTCTTCAGCTGGGTCACGCGAGCGAGCAGCACGCCAGCCGGAGCGACCAGGTAACGGCCGGGCTCCATCCAGAATTCCAGCCGGGGATGCTCGGCCCGCACGGCCGCGAGCAGTATATCGAGCTTGGTGAGGTCCAGGCCCGGCTGCTCGCTGCGCTCCGGCACCCCGAGGCCGCCGCCGACATCGATTGCCCGCACTGCATCGAAGCGCTGCGCCAGGCCCGCAAGCTGCCGTGCCGTCCGTTGCCAGGTGGTGACATCGAAGATGCCGCTGCCCACATGGGCCTGAAGACCGACCACACGCGCCGCCACCTTGCGTGCTTCGCGCGCCAGCCGCTCGAGATCCTCTACGGGTACGCCGAACTTGGCGTGCGCACCCGCGGTACGCACGTGATGATGATGCCCGGCTCCCACCCCGGTATCGATCCGCACGAAGATGTCTCTATCGCGGAACAGGCTGCCCCACTCGGTCAGCGAGTAGAGGTTGTCCACGGTGACCTGCAAGCCGCGCTCGAGCGCCCACGCGTACTCCTCACGGGAGGCAAAGTTGGGCGTGTAGAGCACGCGCCGCGGATCCAGATCCGGGAACAGGCCAAGGGCGCGCTCGGCCTCGGGGCGGGCCACGCACTCGAGCTCGATGCCCTCTGCGCGCACCGCTGCGAGCAGCGCCGGATGCGAGTTGGCCTTCATGGAGTAATGCACCCGCGAGATGGAGCCCATGGCGCGCAGCGCCCGCGCCGCCGCGCGCACCGTCTCCAGGTGATAGACGTAGGCCGCCTCCCGATCGCCGAGTGCGGCCAGAACCTCTGAACGCTTGTCACGCCACCACGGTGTCACGCGCGAGGTAGCGTCCTGCGGCCTGGCGAAAAGCTCCTCCCACGTGGGCCCGAGCACGCGGTCGCCCGGTACCGGGCGGATCAGCAGCTCGTGCAGCTGATCGACCAGCCGGTCGCCCTGGCTCTCATCGACGACGAAGGTGAAATTGAGATCGTTGGCCGCCTGGCTGACCAGATGGATCTTCTGCTCCTCGAAGAACTCGAATGCGCCGCCGAGCTGGTGCAGGATCGCGCGAATGTTGCGGCCGACGAGACTGACAGACGCGCACGGGCCTATCACCTGCACCCGGCACAGGCGCGACAGGTCGCTCACCAGGCCCGCGAGCAGGCTCTCATCGAGCGTGTTGGCTGCCGGATCGAGCGACACCGTGACGTTGGTTTCCGACGTCGAGACCAGGTCCACGGACATGCCGTGGCTCTTGAAGACCTGGAACACATCGGCGAGGAATCCCACCTGATGCCACATGCCGGGACTCTCGAGCGCGACCAGGGTGATGCCCTTCTTGGTGCACACCGCCTTCACTTGCCCGGCGCCATCGCTGCCCTCGGCGCTGAGCACCGTACCTTCGAGGTCCGGCGCCTGTGTCGCATAGACGTGCAGCGGAATCCGGTACTGGCGCGCCGGCAGGATGCAGCGTGGGTGCAGGACCTTGGCGCCGCTCGTGGCAATCTCCTGCGCCTCATCATAGTGAAGCGAGCGCAGCAGCCGCGCCGTGGGCGTCGAGCGCGGATTGGCGCTGAACATGCCGGGCACGTCGGTCCAGATTTCCAGCCGCTGCGCGCGCAGCTTCGCGGCCAGGTAAGCGGCCGAGGTGTCCGAGCCGCCCCGGCCGAGAAGCACCGTGTTGCCTTCGCTGTCGCGGGCAATGAAGCCCTGCGTGACCACGATGGGCGCGAGACACCCGAGCCGTTGCTCCAGATCCCCATCGGGAGCGAAGCTGCACGTGGCGGAGAGAATGCTGGCCTTGGCGGATGCACCGCGCTCCTCGGCGAGCAGCATGGTGCGCGCGTCGGCCCAGTCGACCTGCAGGCCCTGCGCGCGCAGGAAACGGCTGCCGATGTCCGTCGCCAGCAGCTCCCCGGCCGACATGACGCGGGCCCGCGTGCGATCGCTGACCTCGCCGATCAGGGCGATGCCGGCGGCGATCTGGCGAAGCTCCGCCAGCTGCCGCTCGCAGTCGGGCCCCAGCGGGATACCGAGCTCCGTGACCAGCCGCCGGTGCCGCTCCTCGATGCTCTTGAGCTCCTCTTCCTGCGCCGCGCCCCGGGCGGCCGCCAGCAGCTTCTCCAGACGATCGGTGATTCCGGTGACCGCGGAGTGCACGATGAGCACCCGGGCGCCCGCGGCGGACCGTTGCGCGGCGACCTTGGCGATGTTGCGCCAGTTGGTGAGCGAGGAGACGCTGGTGCCGCCGAATTTGAGGACGATCCAGTCGGATGCGGTGCGAGTCACGAAGGGTATTCCGCAGACAGCGGCGCCGGGGGGCGGCCGCGGGGTGAGGCAGGGTCGAGCAGTCCCCCGGAGGCGTCGCCTGGGCACCAGCCCGGGCCGCCCTGCTCGATTTTCGTGCGTTGCGCGCAGGTCCTGACGGGATTCGCAGGAGCGAACCCTGTGGATAGAGCAGGAAGAATCGCCATCCTGTCAGTTCGGCCTACGCTTCACAGTTCTTCGTCGAAGTCGCGGAGGGCCTTCTCGAGTTTCTTGTCCGCGAGAACCTCTTCCAGGCGGCTCCACGCGGCCTTGCCGCGCTTCACCTGATTGCGGGAACGCTTGTCCACCCGGTCGAGCAGCCGGTCGTAGTCGGTGCTGTCCTCGGGGGGGCCGCCCAGGAATTCCTCGTCGAGATCGAAGCTCTCGTTGTCTCGTTCCGACATCTAGCGCTGCAAATCCTGAGTTAAATCAATGGCTAAGTGCACAATGGGCACGGAGCAAGGCAGCGAACTATAGCGGATTCGTACCCGAGAGCAATATCCAAAGCGGGTGAGCCCTATGCATGGCCCCCGGCGATCATTCGGTCCGGTCTCGCACCGTAACTGGGGCTCCGCGGCTCAAACCCAAGCCCTCCGCCGCGC
>DASYGA010000480.1:0-6349 GCA_036000265.1 Steroidobacteraceae bacterium
ATCCAGTGGGTGCAGCAGTTCGTGACGGTGGACTGGTCGGGAATCTGGAATCTGCCCGACAGTGCGGGCCTGCTGAAGAACACCCGGCTGCAGCTCAATGTATACAACATCCTGAACCAGGCGCCGCCGCAGCAGATCGTGTACGGCGCATCGGGAGGGTTCGCCAGCGAGTCTGCGAGCCCGCTGGGCCGCACCATCCGGATCAGCCTGGACAAGCTCTGGTGATCGCAGGCGCCGGCGAGCTGCGCTCGCCGGCGCTCCTTTTCGGGCGCTGCGACCAGTAGAAACGCCGCCGATAGGTCATTGCGAGGGGAATAACTCTTTAGGCACGCGGCACTAACTTCAGCGGCGCCGTGTGTCGAGCTTTGAACGAGGGGAGACGCGATGAAAAGAACCGACTCAGTCCTCCAGCGGATCCAACTGGCCCTTCTCGGCGCCGGAGCGGCCTGCGTTGCCGCGGTTGCTACGGCGCAATCCTTACCCACGGCGCCGAATCGCGCCGCGTCGGCAGCGGACGCCCCGCAGCAGACGAATGCTGCAACCGGCCCGCTTGCGGAGGTTGTGGTGACCGGCACCAGCATTCGCGGCGTGTCGGGGCCGGTCGGCTCGAATGTGCAGTCGGTCGGGCAGGCCGAGATCCAGCACTCCAGCGTGCAATCCGTACAGGACGTGCTGCGCATGGCGCCGGCGCTGACAGGATTCACGTCCACGCCGCAGGGCGGCAACCCCGGTAACGACATCTACATGCCGGCGATTCACGGCTTGGGCTCGAGCTCGAGCAATGCGACCCTGGTGCTGGTGGACGGCCACCGCGTCTCTCCAGGCAGCCAGCAGCAGACGCTCTACGATCCGGACATCATTCCGCCGATCATGCTGGAGCGCGTCGATATCCTGGCGGAGGGCGCCTCGGCGACCTATGGCTCGGATGCGGTGGCCGGTGTCATCAACTTCATCACGCGCAAGAGCTATGACGGTGTGCTGGTCAGCGCTCAGGGCGGCATCGGCAGCCACTACGGCAAGCAGAATGCGGGCTTTCTCTGGGGCACCCACTGGGATAACAGCTCGATACTCTTCGGCTATGACTTCGACCACAAGAGCGATCTTCTCTACTCGGACCGCTCGTTTCTCGACCGCAACCACACCGCCGAGGGCGGCAGCAATTTCGACACGTTCTTCTGCGCGCCGGCGACGATCCAGCCGGCCGGATCGAGCCTGATCTATCCCTCTGCCACCGCGACGACGCCAGTTGCGAACAACGCCGCCAATGCCTCTTGCCAGAACGTGCAGGCGGGCGCGATCCTGCCGGAGGAAACGCGCAACAACGCGATGCTCAAATTCATCACGGACTTCACCGACGACCTGTCGCTCGAGGAGGATGCGGTAGTCTCAGTACTGTCGAACAATCAGCGTACCTCCGTCGGCACGCTGACCGCCACCGTGTTCAGTACGGGCGCACAGGCGAACCCCTTCTATGCAAACCCTCCAGGGAGCACGGCCGCTTCGCAGACGATCCGCCTGAACGGCGATCAGCTGCTCGGGTCGGGCTCCGCGAATACCTATAACGATCAGGACGACTATTACCTGGCCAGCAACCTGGACTGGCGATTCGCGGATGACTGGCATCTCACGGGGTAACGGCACGCCGGCCGCGGTGCTGGCGGAGCTTGCCGACAATGCGACGGATTCGCGCTGGTACTACAACATGAACCAGACCCGGATCGGGGTCGAAGGCTCGGCTTTCGAGCTGCCGGGGGGCAGGGTGCGGCTGGCCGCGGGCGGGGAGTTCGTGCACTACGGCCTGAGGATGGACAAGACGTACCCGAACAACGCCGGTCCTGCAAGCCTGGCATCGCGGAGCTTCGAGCTCGATCTCGACCGGAACGTTCTGTCAGCGTTTGCTGAGGCAATGGTTCCCATAATCGGCCCGCCCAGTGCGCTGCCGCTGGTGCGGAATCTGCAAATCGATGTGTCAGACCGCTTCGACAACTACATGGGGCTCGCGAAGACCAGCAACCCACATTTCGGGCTGAACTGGGAAAGCCTTCCCGGCCTCACGTTGAAAGCCAATTACTCGACTTCATTCGTCGCTCCGCAGCTCACCAGTGTGGGCGATGTCTCGCGCGGCGGGCTCACGAGCTTCAGCGGTTATGCGGTGAGCAATCAGACGCTGGTGTTGCCGCTCTCGAGCTTCCCGCTCGCGGCCACGGTTCCCGGTGCCAGCTGCAATGCCCAGACCTGCACGATTCCGGCCAGCGTAAACGGCATCTCCGTGAACGGCGGACCGGCGCACCCGCAGCCCGGTACGGGCAAGAGCTGGTCGGTCGGCTTGCAGTTCACGCCGGGCTTCATTCCGCACTTCTCGGGCGATGTCACCCTGTTCAATACGGACCTGCTCAACCAGATCTCCGGCAACAGCGCTTCCAATGCGATCAACAGCGCGGCGCTGAACAGCGATCTGCAGTTCTGCCCTGCCGGCTGCAGCGCGGCGCAGCTCGCCTCATTCGTACCGGCCGGCTGGCCGCAGCAGAGCGCGATTCCGTCCACGGTGTACTACATGCTTTCCGTGCGGCAGCAAAATCTCCTGAACCTCTATACCCAGGGCATCGATGCGGATCTGCATTATGCGATTGCGACCGGAGCCTTCGGCACCGTGCGGCTCGGCCTCGATCTGACGCAGTTCCTGCGCTTCGATCAGTCCATCAAGGGCGGTCCGAAATTCAGCGTGCTCAATACTACCGGCTTTAACAATACCTTTCCCTCCATCGAGACCCAGGGGCGGGCCGACCTTGGCTGGAACTTGCGGGCGATCTCGGCGGACCTCTTCCTGGATTACGTAGGTGCTTATCGGAACTGGTCGAGCACATCGGTAAGCCCGGTGATCGAAAAGAACGGCGTGCCCTCAGGCGGTGGCAATCACGTCGCCTCGACGGAGATGGTCGATCTGCACGTGGCCTATGACTTCGACCTGCTCGGCGGGGCGCAGGTGTTCCTGGATGTAACCAACCTCTTCAACAGGGAGCCGGTCTTCTACAATAGCCTGAACGGCTACGACCCGTATACCGGGGACGTGCTCGGCCGCGTGAGCACTCTCGGGGTCCGGGTGAAACTGCGCTAGCGGCGAGGGGAGGGCAAAATGCCAGATCGCGAATTATCCCGGAGGAATTTCCTCTACGGCTCGGCGACCGGAGCCGCAGTTGCTCTGCTCGATCCGGGGCTGGCAGCTGCGAGATCGGTGGACGTGAAGCGCTCCGATCTTCCGGACCTCACCATCAAGGAGGTGAAGGTCTACGTCACCGACATGGCGGGCATTCATCGCTTGAACAGCACGGAGACCGGGCAAATCGTCTCGGTGGTGACACACAGTGGCATCGAGGGCAACTACACGCTGGGAGACCGCAATCCCACCAGCCATTGGCTCGAGTGGGCCAAGTCCGCGCTGGTCGGCAAGAGCGTGATCGATCTGCTGCCGCAGCTGACCTCGACCAGCGGCATGAAGAGTCAGGCAGGGTATCACGCACTGGATTTCCGGCGGCGCGGCAGGGCAATGGGCTTTGGCGCCGCCCCGGGGGGGCCGGGCACACATCCGGCATTCGGCGGGGCTGCAATAGCCGGCTCTGGGCTCAACACGCACGGCGGCGGCAGCTGGCCCAATTACTACACGGCCGCAGCCGACGTCTGCCTCTGGGACATCCTCGGCAAGGCGGTCGACCGGCCGATCTACCGGATCCTACAGGGTGGCGAGCCGGTCAAGAGTCGCGTGATGGCTTATGCAAGCTCCAATCACTTACCGAGTGTCGAGGACTATGTCGCGGACGCCTTGAATGCCAAAAAGCTCGGCTATCGCGGCTACAAGATCCATCCAGGCATGGGCCAGCACCGCAGCGGCGCGTCGATCCCCACGTACATCGGCCACATGGAGGAGATCCGCGAGGTGCGCAAGGCGGTGGGGGACGAATTCGTGCTGATGCACGACCCGGTACGGATGTACAACCGCTTCGAGGCGCTGCAGGTCGGCCGGCTGCTGCAGGAGCTGGATTATCTATGGTTCGAGGATCCCATTCAGACCAACGATGAGGAGGGCCTGATCGAGCTGGTCAAGCGGCTCGACATCACGGTTCACGTGGGCGAGTTCCTCTACTCGATCGCCGACTTCGCCGAGTACATCAAGCGTGATGCGCTCGGGGCGGTGCGCTGCATCATCGATAATGTCGGTGGTATCTCGGGCGGCATGCGCGTCGGCTTGCTCGCAGACGCGCATGGACTCGAGGCGGCCCCGCACAATTGGGGTAACGAGATGGACCTGATGGTGGCATTTCATCTGGAGCTGGCGCTGCCAAACGCTTACTGGTTCGAGATGCCGTTCCCGGCCGAGTACACCGATCGTCCCTATTTCAAGTACAAGTTCCGCATCGGTGCGGACGGATCCATCCCGGCCCCCACGGAGCCAGGCCTGGGCTATCCCTTCGATCGAGACGCGCTGGATCGGATGACCAGGCGGATACTGCGCTGAAGCGGCCGGGGCGGGCGGCCCATCCTGGCCGCCCGCCGCTGCTCCGCGCCGATCTCAGCGGGCGCTGCCTGCCGGGGTCGCGAAGCGCACCTCGAGGTAAGTGAGGCCGCCGCGGTCGACCTTGGTGTACCAGTGCGGGGTCTCCGGCGGAATGATCACCGCATCGCCCTTCTGCACGCGCTGACTCGTGCCCCCAACGATGATGCCCTGCGGGTTCCCAGGCTGTGCTTCGATCTTGCCCCCGGTGAGCAGTGTGCCGCCGCCGGAGAGAATGAAATGCAGCTCCGTCCAGCCGTGATGGATCGCCGGTGGCCCGCTCGCCTTGCTTCGATGCACCTCGTGGATCGCGTACTGGTCGGTGACGCCGATGGCCGCCACGGCAGGGTCGGCGTGCTTCGCAACTGCCGCACGCAGATCGCGCGCCAGCTGGGTGCTGCTGACGTGGATACCGGGCGAGTCCGGCGCCGGACGCGCAGACGGCTGCTGTGCCCCTGCAGGGCTCAGCATGGCGAGCAGGCTGCTCGCAAAAATCAGGACACTGACTTGCGGTCGACTCATGGGCGGTCCTCACTTGGAAGGAAGAAGAATCATACCCGCGCGGCTTGCTAGCTGTCTAAAATATGAGATAGCATCCCAACATACCCTGCGGCGACTCTGCCGCACATCCGGAAGGGCGAACGTGGCATGAGCGAGAAAGACAGCACGCGCGTGGGCCTCAGTCGTCGTGATTTCGTGGCGGGCGCCGCCGCCGCGGTGAGTGCGGCCGCAGCCGGCGGTGCATTCGCACAGTCGGCAAGCGTCGCTGACATCCCGATCATCGACTCCCACATTCATCTGTTCGACGGCACCCGGCCGGTTTTCGGCAAGGGCTACATGGGCTCCAAGGCCTATGCCGCCAAATTCAAGACCTCGCTGCCATCGATGTACGCCCGGCTCGCGCGTCCCGCGGGGATCGTGGGCGCAATCGTGGTGCAGTCGAGCTTCTACGTGGATGAGAACCTGTGGTACCTCGAGCAATGCCGGGCGAACCCGATCATGGTGGGGGTATCCGGCACTCTGGACCCGGCTTGTGATGATTTCGGCAAGTACGTCGAGCATTTCCACAACGACCCTCTCTTTCGCGCGATTCGCGTCTGGCGCTTCTACGAGTCGGACGGCGGGAAAGTGCGGCTCAAGGCCGATCAGGTGAGCAATCTGAAGCTCCTGGCACAAGCCGATCTCGCGCTCGATACCGCCAACCCGAGCCTTGATCTCATGCAGGCGAACGTGCTCCTCGCCGATGCCGTCCCCAGCCTGCGGATCATCATGGACCATCTGCCGGCGTTCGATCCGACGCCGGAGAATCGGCCTGTGTACGAATCGCTGGTGAAGCAGATGGCGGCTCGCCCCAACATCTTCGTCAAGCTGACGGAGGCCTACCATCCGCGCCTCGCGGATGGCGTCGTCGTGAGGAACTATCCCTTCCTGCGGGACCGGCTCGAGCTCCTCTATGATGCCTTCGGGGAAGATCGCGTGATGTTCGGGACCGATTATCCGAACAGCTACGGTGTGGCGACGATTCCGGAAGAAGTCGCGCTGCCGAAGCGCTTCTTCGCGAGCAAGCCGCGAGCTGCGGCGGAAAAATTCTTCTGGAAGAACTCGGCCCGGGTCTACAAGTGGAGCAAGCGACTGCCGGAGCAACCGAACCCGGTCTGACCTATGAGCGCTTACGTACAAGACACCCAGTTTCTTACACGACGCACGGTCGTCCTCTTCGCCATCGTTGCCCTGCACATATTCATCATATGGGTGCTGGCGACAGGGCTGGCCTCCCGGGCCATCCAGATGGTCGCTCCACCG
>DASYGA010000497.1:0-12350 GCA_036000265.1 Steroidobacteraceae bacterium
GCCGGCGCGGACTTCGGGATGCCCGGGTAGAGCGCGAGGAACCCCTGAAACCAGGGGGTCGCATACAAGCCCTCGCAGACTGCGATTCCGAGGACGAGAACGACGAAAACGATGGGTACGATCCATAGTACGTTGATCCAGCGCGCCCCTAAGCGCACTCGTGGCACCTGACCCCATTGCGGCGGGAGCCACGAGCCTGCTCGAATGCTGTCACGCGCCCTGCTGAGGCGCGCGCGCAGCGGTTCGAGGAGGGGTGGGATCTGCTGCGCATTCATCGTGGGCACCTGCTTCAGTTCATCGCCGCCGGCGAGAGCGCGTCGCCCGCGGTAGCGTTCCACCCTGCGGCTCGATCAGCTCGAGCACCGAGCGGCCATGGCTCTTTCGAACTCCACCTCTGCGCGAAGGCCCTCGAGGTCGCGATGAATGACGGCGACTGCCGCTCGTTTGCCTGCACGCCAGTAGCTGAGTGTGCAATCCCGCGCCTCGAGTTCCCCGTCGATCCCGACTTGGTCCCATCGCTCCGCGTGCCCGACATAGGCAACGCCCAGGTCGTACTGCTCGGTCCAGAAGAACGCGACGGCTTCGAACCGCTCGCGCCGGCCGAGAATGTTTCGTCCAGCAGTCTGTCCCTGGCGTTCGGCCACCACGAAGTGCTCGATGCGGATGCGCTCCCCCGTCAGCCGATCCGGCCCCGACGTTTACGACGGATGCCGGCGTGCTGGCCGTGGCTGGCTCTACATGCGGTGGGACGCGCTCGAGCTTCTCGCTGACGTAGACCGCGCCCATTGGCTGCTCGAGAGGCGTGAACTGACGCGTCGCATCGCGGACCTCGGAGACGCGCCAGCACGAGACCGGCGGGAGCGCCGGGGCGCGCAGGGCCTCGCCCGTGCGCAGGCTGAAGCATGCGTGATGCCAGGGGCATCGCACCGTGTCCCCGACGATGAGCCCCGTCTCGAGCGGCGCACCGTAGTGTGTGCATACGGCGCCGATCGCGAACAGCTCACCACCGCGCCGCGCCAGGAGAACCGGCTCACCGAGCGCATGTCCAAGCAACATGGTTCCGTCAGGAATCCTCGAGAGCTCGACGCCCTGCGTGAGATCAGGCCGTTTGAGAGCCGCCTTCCCGTCACCCATGATACTTCAGCCAGACAGCCTGCCCGTACGCTTCGAGTTGCGTGAGTGAGCTCATATCGTCTGTGTCCCTGCGAGTCGGCGTGCAGCTTCGCTCCAGCGCCAGCCTTGCACCTCCGGCATGTCCTCGCCATGCTCGCTGACAAAGAGCTTGTGGCGCTCCATCGTGCTCCAGTAGCGCTCGGTCGCCCGCTGCACCTCACCGCCGAATCGCGGGATCCGGCGGATGGCATCAAGTGCGAGCTGGTAGCGGTCGAGGTTGTTCAGCACCACCATGTCGAACGGCGTCGTCGTCGTGCCTTCCTCGCGATAGCCGCGCACATGAAAGTTATCGTGGTTGTGCCGGCGATAGGTGAGCCGATGGATCAGTGAAGGGTAGCCGTGAAACGCGAAGATCACCGGTTTGTCGGCGGTGAAGAGCTCATCGAAGTCCTCATCCTCGAGCCCGTGTGGGTGCTCTGACTGCGACTGCAGGGTCATCAGGTCCACAACGTTCACGACACGGATGCGAATGTCGGGCACGTATTCCCGCAGCAAGGTCACGGCAGCCAGCGTCTCGAGCGTTGGCACATCGCCCGCGCATGCCATGACCACATCGGGATCACCCCGATCATCGCTTGCCCATTGCCAGATGCTGGCACCGGCCGTGCAGTGGCGCACGGCTGCATCGATGTTGAGCCACTGCCACTCGGCCTGCTTTCCGGCGACGATGACGTTGATATAGTTGCGGCTGCGCAGGCAATGATCGGCAACCGAAAGCAGGCAATTGGCATCCGGTGGCAGATAGATGCGCACCACATCCGCCTTCTTGTTCGCAACGTGATCCATGAATCCAGGATCCTGGTGCGAGAAGCCGTTATGGTCCTGACGCCATACATGCGAGGTCAGAAGATAGTTCAGCGAGGCAATCGGCTTGCGCCACGGGAGCTTGCGGCTCGTCTTGAGCCACTTGGCGTGCTGGTTGAACATCGAATCGACGATGTGGATGAATGCCTCGTAGCAGTTGAAGAGCCCGTGACGCCCGGTGAGCAAGTACCCTTCCAGCCAACCCTCGCAGAGGTTCTCGCTCAGCACCTCCAGCACCCGCCCGGTGGCGCTAAGGTCTACGTCTACTTCCTCGACCCGTGCCATCCATTCCTTGCCGCTCGCCGCATAGACCGCATCGAGACGGTTCGAGGCCGTCTCGTCCGGGCCGAACAGGCGGAAGTTCCGCTTGTCGTGATTGAGGCTCATCACATCCCGCAGGAATCCTCCGAGCACCCGGGTCGCCTCCGCCCTGACGGCGCCGGGCGAGAGAACTTCGACCGCATAGGTACGAAAATGCGGCATCGACAAGGGCACGAGCAATTGGCCGCCATTGGCGTGCGGATTTGCTCCCATGCGGCGGTGCCCCGTCGGCGCGAGGGCGGCAAACTCCTCGCGGAACCGCCCCTCCTCATCGAACAGCTCCTTCGGCCGGTAGCTCTGCATCCACTCCTCGAGCTGCCGCAGGTGTTCCGGGTTCTCAAAGTCTGCAATGGGGACCTGATGCGCGCGCCACGTGCCCTCCACCGGCTTGCCATCGACGACCTTCGGCCCAGTCCACCCCTTGGGCGTGCGGAACACGATCATCGGCCAGCGCGGGCGCTCCGGGCCTTTCCTCTCCGGAGAGGAACGAGCGGCGCTCTGGATCTTGAGGATCGCTGCAAGGACCTCATCGAGCGTCGCAGCGAGACGCTGATGCACGACCGCCGGATCGTCGCCCTCGACGAAACACGGCTCATACCCATACCCACGCAGCAAATCGGTCAGCTCCTGGCGCCCGATGCGGGCGAGGATCGTCGGATTGGCGATCTTGAAACCGTTCAGATGCAGGATCGGCAGCACCGCCCCGTCGCGCGCCGGGACACCCCTTGCATTCGACATCTCTCCGATGGACCGCAACGATCTTGCGGCTGAAGTACCGACCGCCGAAGTCCAGCTCACGTGCTCGCCTATCTTGAACGTTGCTTCTGTCAGTTCCTCCTCCAAAACTCCGCTCTGGGTCGCTCCATGTTGTCGGAAGGGAAGTATCCGTCTGTGCGCTTGCGCACCAACGACGCTGAACAAGACGCGGCGAGCCGAGCCGATCCCCTGTACGTGGGTAGCTCGCGCAGCTCCCGCTGCGCGAGCACGCCAGGAACCGGGCATACGCCGGGGCGATTGTTAGCGCGCAGCCGTCCGCGGAGCGCTGATGATCACCTCGACGCGACGGTTTTGCTGCCGTCCAGCCGCCGAATCGTTCCCCGCCACCGGATGACTCTCCCCCTTGCCCGATGCGCTGAGGCGCGCGGCGTCGATACCTTGTCCGGTCAAATACGATTCCACGGACTCTGCGCGCCGCTGCGACAGTCCCTGGTTGTATTCTTCGGAGCCCACGCTGTCCGTGTAACCCTCGATGGCCGCAGTGCGATCCGGATACTTATCGAGGAAGGCGACGAGCTTCTCGAGATGGCTCGAGGCGCCCGGCTTCAGGTCGGCTTGCCCGCTCGTGAAGAGCACATCGCCGAGAGTCAGCACCAGTCCGCGATCCGTCGGCTTGGCGTGCAGCACGTCGATCTGCCGCTGCAGCTCCGCGCTTTGTGCCTTTAGGTCCGCGTTCTGCTGCGCTGAATCGGCGGCAGCTTCGCGCGCGACATCGGCCTCGCCGCGCGCCTGATCAGCCCCCGCCTTGCTCTCAGCACTGTCCGCGCGGGCTGCGGCGACCTCACCCCGGGCAGCGTCAGCTTCGCGCGTGCGAGCAGCGAGACGTGCACTCTCCCGTTGCGCGATGAGAGTCGGACGCTGGTCTTCGGCAAACGCCGTCTCGGCCTGTGCTTTCGCACTCTCCACCTTCCGATCGGCCAGGTACACCCGGTACGCTCCCAAGTCCTTGTCGACTTCCGGCTGCTCGGCGGTGCGAACGGCTTTGTCCGCTTCTTTGATCGCGACCGGTGCGCGGTTCGCCAGATTCGGGTCCGATTGCAACTGCGTCAGCTTGGCTCGGGCCTGCGCCGCGCCGACTGGCTCGAGAGGTGCCGTGGCGCATGCGCCAAGCAACACGGCAGCCACGGCAGTCGCGATGAGCGTCTTAACCGGATTGCCACCAATTTGACTCAGAGGGTTCATGGCGTCTCTCCCGAGCTGCGCTGCATCTCGGTGATCAGAATACGAGTACTCCGCTTCATATCATCATTCGCCGTTTCCGCTTTGACCTGCGCACTCCTCGAGGTGGCGAGCTCGGCTTCAGCTTGAGACTCTTCCGCCAACCGCGCAGCCATCGTCATCCTCTGCGCCGAAACGGCGGTATTGGCGGCCGCCAGCTTGGCGCGCGCCTGGCTCAACTCTGCGGGGGCGTAGCGAGCCGCCTCGGCCTGTTCGGCGCCCGCAATCGCCTGATGCGCGGCCTGCATGTTCGAGGTTGGCGGTGGCATCGAGGCACACGCCCCAAGCGCGAGCGCGCCCATAAGCCCGATCGCGATACGCAGGTGCGGCTCGCGATGGAGTATCGATGTTGCATTCATGGAACTTCTCTACCGGGTGACGGTGGATGCCGGCCCTGCCGATCACCCATCCAGAGCGATAAGGGTGGGCTGTCGAAGCGCGCGCGTCGGTCTGCCAACGTACATACGGTGCTCACGGGTACGGCGCGATTCGTCCCTACCGCAGGGCGCCAGAGGGATCGAAGCCCGTTGGCGGCTCCATGGCCACCTCCATCGCCGCTTCGACGGTCCAGCGGCCCTCGCCGGAATCCTGCACGAACCCGGAGAAATCCTTCAGCTGCGAATCCTTCGCATCACTGCGCTACCACGATATTCGAGCGGGCGCCGCCAGTGCCGCTCTTGATGACCCGCAGCGGCTGCCGAATGACAGGACTCTCATGCGCCACCAAGCTGCTGTACGTTGCCAGGTAGTCTTCAGCCATACGACGTGCCGTGAATTTCTGCTCGAAGCGGGCGCGCACCGCGCCACGGTCCAGCTGATCGAGACGGCTGACGGCCGCGATGGCGCCCGCTTCATCCTCCACGATGAAGCCGGTCAATCCGTCTTCGACCACCTCGGGCACGGAGCCGCGATTGAAGGCGATCACGGGCGTGCCACAGCTCATGGCCTCGATCATCACCAGGCCGAACGGCTGCGGCCATTCGATAGGCATCAAGAGTGCCTTGGCGCCGCAGAGAAACGCGGGCTTCTCGCGTTCGCTGATCTCGCCGATCATCTCGACGCGCGGCGAACCGAGCATCGGCCGTATCGTCGCATCGAAATAGCGCTGGTCGGCCTTGTCAACCTTGGCGGCGATCCTCAGCGGCATACCGCACGCACGCGCAATCCGAATGGCGCGATCCGGCCCTTTTTCCGGCGCAATGCGGCCGAGAAATGCCAGGTAGGTCGGGGCAATCGAGGGTTGCGGCCCCGGCCTCCGATCGGGGATTCCGTGCGGCACGGTGGCCACAAACCGCGCCTGCGGGAGCCCAAGCCGCTGCGCATTGCTGATCGACACGACGGGAGCGCTGCGGAACGCATTGAACATCGGTCGAAGCTCGGGCAAATCGAGCCGTCCGTGCAGCGTCGTCACGAACGGGACTGTCTGCCGGGTGAACATCGAGAATGGCCAGTAATCGAGATGAAAATGCAGCACGTCGAAGTCCTCGGCACGGCGCCGCACCTCCTCCATCATCAGCATGTGCGGTGCGATGACGTCCCGGATAGCGGGATCGAGCCGCAGCGATCGCGGCCACGCGGCGTGCAGGCGAGCCGCGGTGACCGAGTCGCCGCTCGCGAACAGCGTCACCTGATGTCCGAGCGCAACCAGCTCCTCGGTCAGGTATGACACTACCCGCTCCGTGCCGCCATAGAGCTTCGGCGGAACGGCTTCGTGCAAGGGTGCAATTTGCGCAATTCGCATTGGTATGGAGGTTCCTGATCCGGTTCCTGTGCCGAGCCATGCGGTCAGCTGACCGTCATCCGCTGACTGAGATCCACAGAATTCATCCTAGCAGGAAGGCTGACCCCATCCGTGCGCTGCCGCACGCAATGCAAGCTCTCCTGAAATGCTCGTCGTCGCCCGCCGCAACCGCAGGAAGACCACGAGGGCGAGACTCGTATCTTGAGAATGCGTCCTTCCGGTTGTCGATGTCGGTGCTTTGGCGCACAGACGGTGCCGGTCGTTGCTCCGTCAGCACCGGCCTGAGATTCGCCTATGTTCGCCGCCGTACTGAACGCGGCCGTCGTTCGCAACTATGCTGGCAGCTCGATCGCGAGATGCTCCTCGCTTCCGAGGCATTGCTCGTCTCGTGTAACTGCTGGAGATCAGCATGTCACTGTCGTCCTGGATCGTTCTCGGACTTGTTGCCGGCTTCATTGCCCGCCGGATGATCACGGATGGAAGGCATCATCAACGGCACTCTGCATAAACTCGCGGGCTTCGATCGTAGGTAGGTGTGACATTCGCCCTTGCCCACCCCTATCTGGATATCCACGAGCGATTGCTCGATGCGCAGCGCGTGACCGAGTGTATCGTGATCGCCGCAGCGCGAGGCTGTCAGCTTGACGGATGAACCCGGTGAACGTCGGGGGTTGCTGCCGCGATTCACACTGAAGGACGCGAACACCTTCCTGCTCGCGGATGCCCTCGGAGATATTCAGGGCAGCGATGACGGCTTGTTCTCGAACGACACGCGCATGTTGTCGCGCTTCGAGCTTGCCGTCGCCGGCCGGCGGCCGTCACTTCTGGGCGCGGCGGTCAGCCAGGACAACAGCTTGTTCACGTCGCATCTGACGAATCTGCCCCTGCCTGCCTTGGGCGAGGGATCGATTCCGCAGGGCGTCATCCATATCGAACGCAGCCGGTTCCTGTGCGAGAGTCGGCTCTTCGAGCGGTTGCGGCTTACTAACTTCAGCGACCTCGATGCGCAAGTTCCGCTGAAGCTCTCCTTCGCCGCCGACTTCGTCGATATCTTCGAGGTGCAGGGTCATGTTCGCAAGGAGCGCGGCATGTATCTGCCGCCAGAGACGGACGGCCGCACAGTGCGCTTGGCTTACCGTGGCCGCGACGATCTGGTGCGTTCGACGCAAATGAAGTTCTCTCCCGCGCCCGTGTCGCTTTCCTCACAGGAGGCCGAATTTCTGATCGAGCTGCAACGCGGTGCCATCGCGGAAGTGTTCATCGAGATCGGCGCGCAAGGCGGCGGCATGCCCTCGTCGGAGCGCTTCGATAAGGCCCTGCAGCGCTTGTCAGAGAGCATGCGGAAGCGCCTGCAAGAGGGCGCGGCGATCACTACGTCGGGACGGCTTTTCAATGAATGGATTGACCGATCGCACTCCGACCTGGCGCTCTTGACAACGGCGCTGCCAACCGGCCCATATCCCTACGCCGGCATTCCATGGTTCGCGACCCAATTCGGGCGCGACGCGATCATCACGTCGTTGCAGACACTGTGGCTGAATCCGCAGCTTGCCGCGGGCGTGCTCCGCTTTTTGGCCTCAACGCAAGCGCAGGACGAGTCCGCGTTCCGCGACTCCCAGCCTGGCAAAATCATGCACGAGACGCGACGTGGCGAAATGGCGGCGCTGGGCGAGGTTCCCTTCGGCCAGTACTACGGCGCTGTCGATACGACGCCTCTGTTTGTGATGCTTGCGGGGGCGTACGAAAGGCAGACCGGCGATCGCAACCTGAACGATGGAATCTGGGACAATCTGCTCGCGGCCACCGAATGGATCGAGCGGCAGCTCGACCACAGCTCTACCGGCTTTCTCGACTACGCCCGCGGCGAGCAGGGCGGTCTGGTCAATCAGGCCTGGAAAGATAGTCACGATTCGATGTTCTACGCGGATGGGAGTTTTCCGCGTGGTCCGCTCGCGGTCGTCGAGGTCCAGGGCTACGCCTATGCGGCGCTCAATGCAATGGCGGAGCTTGCGGCCGTGCGCGGCGATCTGCAGAAAAGCGCAGCATGGGGGGCCCGCGCGAGCCGACTATGTGCAGCGATCGAAGACCGGTTCTGGGTCCCGGAATTGAACTTCTATGCGATCGCCATTGACGCCGCCGGAAGGCCGTGTAGCGTTCACGCCTCGAATGCAGGGCATCTTCTATATTGCGGCGTACCGAGCGAAGAACGCGGAGCTATTGTCGCGAAGGAGCTGTTATCGAACCGCTTCTCCAGCGGCTGGGGCATCCGGACGCTGGCCAGCGGCGAGGTCCGCTACAATCCCATGTCATACCACAATGGCTCGATCTGGCCGCACGATACCTCGCTTTGCGCGGCGGGCATTTCTCGCTATGGCAGACGCGCCCCCGTGGTGCAGATCCTGAGCGACCTCTTTGAAGCGGCCAACCATTTTGCCATGCGCCTGCCGGAGCTGTACTGCGGCTTTCCGCGCAACGCCGGCCAGGGGCCGACGCCATATCCAGTTGCTTGCTTGCCGCAGGCGTGGTCCTCCGGCGCCGTTTTCATGTTGTTGCAGTCCTGCCTGGGAGTCCGCATTGACGGCCGGCGCAAGGAAGTGCATATCGAGCGGCCGCTGTTACCTATCGGTATCGAGTCGCTCAATATCCGCGATCTGCCGGTGGGGGACGCATGCATTGATCTGAAATTTCATCGTATCGGTAAAGAAGTGGGCGTCGTGCCGGGGAAGCACGTCGAAGGCAGAGTGCGCGTGTTGGCACACTTGTAGGGGTCAATGAATCGCAGGGACTACGCCGCCGGCGGGAGGCGGCTGTCGCGGCGACGTCTGTACGACAGCCGACAGACGAGCTCGGCCCGTTGCCCGGCTCACCAGTTGAGGGCAACAGGGGCCACCGGCTCCGACAATCATCCGCGGAGGCCGAGGAGGGGTATGGGCGCTTCTGGTCCATCGGGCACGGGGGATCTCGTTGCGCTGCGCCGCAGGAGCTGGGTGAATTCGCGGGCGCTCACGGGCCGGCTGAAGTAGAAGCCTTGGCCCTCTGGACAGCCCCGCTTGCGCAGAAACGCAAGCTGTTCCCGCGTTTCCACGCCTTCTGCAATGACGCGGATCTGTAGACCTTTACCCATCCCGATCACTGCGCTGACGATGCTGGCGTCATCGGGATCCGTCGCGAGATTGCGTACGAACGACTGATCGATCTTCAATGTGTCGATCGGAAATCGTTTCAGGTGACTCAAGCTCGAATAGCCCGTGCCGAAGTCATCGAGCGCGATCCGCACGCCGAGGTCGCTCAAGGACTGAAGCACTGCCGCAGTCGAATTCGAATCGCGCATCAGGAAGGTCTCGGTCAGCTCGAGCTCCAGGTCCCCCGGCCCGAGGCGATGTTCCTCGAGAATGCCGCCGACTATTTCCACGAAACCCTTACTGCGCAATTCCACCGTCGAGATGTTGATCGCGATACGCAGCGGCGGCAGGCCTGCGTCCCGCCACTCACGCGATTGGCCGCAGGCTTCGTGCAAAACCCAACGGCCGATCGGCGCGATGGCCCCGGACTCTTCCGCTAAAGGCACGAATTGTGCCGGAAGGACGAGCCCGCGCTGCGGGTGACGCCAGCGGATGAGAGCCTCGACGCCGATGAGCACCCCGGAGTCCAGGCCCATTATCGGCTGGTAATGCAACACGAATTCGTGGCGCTCGATCGCGCGATGCAGTCCGCTTTCGATGGATTGCCCATCGGCCGTGTACCCGTTCATGTCCGGCTCGAAGAACCGGTAGGTATTGCGCCCACTATCCTTGGCGCGATACATCGCAAGATCGGCATGCTTCAGCAGCATCTTGGCGTCCGTACCGTCATGGGGGTAGATGACCACTCCGATGCTCGCGGCGAGATGCAGATCCCGCTGGTCAATGCGGTACGGCAGGCTCAAGGCGAGGAGTATTTTCTCCGCGGTGGCGGCCGCATCCGCTGGCTGACTCACATCGGAGAGCAAGATCACGAATTCATCGCCGCCCTGTCGGCTGACGGTGTCGGAGCTGCGTACGCAGGCAAGCAGCCGCTCCGCCACCGACTGCAGCAAGCGGTCGCCAATGGCGTGACCGAGGGAATCGTTGATGCCCTTGAAGCGATCAAGATCCAGAAATAGCAGCGCCAGCCCTTTTTGGTGGCGTCGGGCCAACGCCAGCGCCTGGGTCAGTCGGTCATCCAACAGGATTCTGTTGGGTAGATCGGTGAGGCTGTCGTGCTGCGCCAGATGCGCCATCTTGAGCGACAGCGCCCGTGCCATGCTCACGTCACGGAACACGATGACGGCGCCGGTTACGTGTCCCCGGCGATCGTGGATGGGTGCAGCGGAGTCTTCGATGGCGGCTTCGCTGCCGTCACGCCGGATCAGGACGCAGTTCGCCGCGAGGCCTACGGTTTTGTTCTCCAGAAGGGCCAGCTTCATAGGATTCTGCACGCCCTCGTGGGTGGTGGCGTCGGCGACTCGAAACACCTCCTCGAGCGGACGGCCTACCGCCTCCTCGAGCGACCAGCCGGTCATGCCTTCGGCGACGGCATTGAGATAGCTCACGCGGCCGCCGACATCGGTGCTGATAACGGCGTCCCCGATGGAGTTGAGGGTGACCTGTGCGCGCTCCTTCTCCTCGAACAGCGCCTCCGCGATCGCGGCACGCTCGACCATGCTGCGCAGCTTCGGCAATAGATAGTCGTCCAGGCGCGCTTTCAGGAGATAATCCTGTGCCCCGCGCCGAACCGCGAGCTTCGCAACATCCTCATCCTGCGCAGCGCTCAGGACCAGAATTGGAATCTCGGGCGTCAGGTGGAAGAGGCGGTCGAAGGTCTCGATTCCGCGGCTGTCGGGGAGGAAGAGGTCCACGAGCACCGCCGTTATGGCGTTCGTCGGCTGGCCTCCCGGCTTGGCTTCCTCGGCGAGGCGCTTCAGGCCGTCGGAGCAGAGCGTCACCCATTCCACCTGGAAATAGCCATCGCCAGGGTGAAGAAGCGCCTCTCGAACGGATTGGGCGTCCCCGCAATCGGCCTGGATCAGAAGTACGGCTTTCGACATGACATATCAAACGTTCTGAGAATGCATTCAAGCCGAATCGCCGCGACACCGTCTGTGCGACAACGTACATGGCTCATGACCACTCCTCGAACCTGGTCTGCGTTTGCGGGCGGCGGCCGAACGGCCGGCCTACGCATAGAACTGCGACGCAGCCGACATCAATCAGCTGCGAGCGTGGCCGATCGCAGCGCAAGCGTCGGTGGCGCCATCGCGCGGCAAAGGGTTTCGGGAGGGTACACAGGAGAGAGGCTCCGGATTATCACAGCGCGGCGCGCCGCGCGAAGTTGACGATCAGAAGCAGGATGACGGCCCCAAGGAATGACACAATCAAGCCAGGCACGCTGAAATTGCCCTGATTGATGGTCGCAACCCCCACAAAGGGGCTCAGGAACCAGCCCCCGAGGACCGCGCCCACGATTCCGACGATCACATTGAGCGCGATGCCCTCTCGCATGCGCAAGAGCGTGCTGGCCGCCCAGCCGATGAGCCCGCCGAGCACAAGCCAGATGAGGATGTTCATGGGATCACTCCTGAGTTCGCCTGCTGGGATCTTGCGCCGAGCCGGGCGCCCTGTTCCGTGCGGCAGCATACGTACGACCGGCCCGGAGAGCCTCTGTACGCTAGCGCGCATTGAGCCTGCGGCCGGCGTATACTTCGCGTCCGTCAGGCGCCGCCTTTCATCACAATGGCACTCCAAGTCCCTATCGTCGATCCGCAGCAGAATCGGTTGCTCTCTGCGCTGCCAGCCGCGGAGCGGGAGCGCATCTACCCGCACCTGCAGCTCGTCCCTATGCCGCTCGGCAAGGTGCTGTACGAGTCGGGCGATCTCCTGCGGCATGTTTACTTTCCGATCGATTCCATCGTCTCACTGCTGTATGTGCTGGCGGACGGCGCATCGGCGGAGATCTCGGTGGTGGGCAACGAAGGCCTCATCGGCATTGCGCTGTTCATGGGCGGGGAAACCACGCCGAGCCGGGCGATCGTGCAGAGCGCCGGGCAAGCCTATCGCCTGCTCGGAGATCGCCTGAAAGAGGAGTTTCATCGCAATGGCAGCATGCAGATCCTGCTGCTGCGCTACACGCAGGCACTGCTCACGCAGATGGCGCAGACCGCGGTATGCAATCGTCATCACACCGTGGACCAGCAACTTTGCCGCTGGCTGCTGCTCTCCCTCGATCGCCTGCCATCCAACCACCTGACCATGACCCAGGAGCTCATCGCCAACATGCTCGGCGTGCGGCGCGAGGGCGT
>DASYGA010000022.1:0-2171 GCA_036000265.1 Steroidobacteraceae bacterium
GAGAAATGTCTGGAGGCGGGCGCGTCCGACTATGTCGCCAAGCCCGTGAACAGCGACCAGCTGCTGTCGCTGGTCCGGATGTGGCTGCGCCGCTGAGTTGCCCGCCCGCCGAGGGGTCCAAGAGAGATGTCAAAAGCCGAACAGAAAGTCAGCATCCTGCTGGTGGACGATCAGCCGCAGCGGCTGGTCGCATATCGCGCCATCCTGGGCGACCTCGATCTCAATCTGGTGTGCGCGCGCTCCGGACGGGAGGCGCTCGAGCACCTGATGGACCGGGAGTTCGCCGTCGTGCTGCTCGATGTCAGCATGCCCGACATGGACGGCTTCGAGGCGGCCAAGCTGATTCACGAGCACCCGCGCTTCGAGCGCACCCCGATCATCTTCGTGACGGGTGTGCATCTGGATGATCTCGACCGCTTGAAGGGCTACTCGCTGGGGGCGGTCGATTACGTGTCGGTGCCGATCGTGCCGGAGATCCTGCGCAGCAAGGTCTCGGTGCTGGTCGAGCTTTATTGCAAGCGCCAGGAGCTGCAGCGGGCCAACGAGGAGCTCGCCCGCGCCAACTCGCGCCTCTCGCAGGCCAACATCGCCCTGCAGGAGGAGAAAACGCGCGAGCTCGAAGTCTTCAACCGCAGTCTGCAGCGCGCGAACTTCGAGCTCGAGGCGGCGAACCGCTCGCTGCAGAGCGAGGTCGGCGAGCGCGGCCGGATCGAGCAGGCGCTGAAGGAGGCCGACCGCCACAAGGACGAGTTCCTGGCGATGCTCGCCCACGAGCTGCGCAATCCGCTGGCGCCGATCCACAGCGCGATCGAGCTGATGCGCCTGCGGCCGCTCGCCGATCCGCAGCTCAACTGGGCGCGCGATGTCATCGCGCGGCAGCTGACCAGCCTCACGCGCCTGGTCGACGATCTGCTCGATGTCTCGCGCATCACGCGCGGCAAGATCAACCTGACCCGCCAGGCAGTCGAGCTCGAAGCGCTCATCTCGCGTGCGGTGGAGACGGTTCACCCGCTCCTCGACGAGCGCAAGCACGAGCTCACTCTCGAGCTGCCGGAGCCGGGCGTGATGGTGTTCGGCGATCCCACGAGGCTCACGCAGGCGATCGCCAACGTGCTCGGCAACGCGGCGAAGTACACGGATGCGGGCGGACAGATCTCCCTGCTCGCCGCGGTTGGCGAGAATGATGTCGAGATCAGGATCCGCGATAACGGCGTCGGCATCCGGCCGGAGCTGTTGCCGCGTGTCTTCGAGCTCTTCACGCAGCTCGACCGCACCGACGGCCGCACGCAGGGGGGGCTGGGCATCGGCCTCGCGCTGGTGCAGCGGCTGGTGCAGATGCATGGCGGCGAAGTCTCGGCGGCGAGCGACGGACCGGGCAGCGGCAGTGAGTTCGTGATCCGACTGCCGCTGCTGCGTGCAGAGGCGGAGCCGGTCGGAGCGCAGCGGGAGCCCGCTGCCGAGCCTGCCGGCCGATCCAAGAGCGAGATGGCGGCGGTGGTGGCGCCGCTCGTCACCGCGCAGGCGGCACGCCTGGCACGCAGGATCCTGATTGCGGACGACAACAACGACGCGCTCGAGAGCCTGGCAACGCTGCTGCAGCTCAGTGGTCACGAGGTCTACACCGCAACCAATGGCGGCACGGCTCTGCAAAGCGCCGAGCACCACCTGCCCGAAGTGGCGCTGCTGGACATCGGCATGCCGATGCTGGATGGCTACGAGGTGGCCAAGCGCATCCGCGCCCAGCCCTGGGGCCAGCGGATCACGCTGGTGGCGCTCACCGGCTGGGGCCAGGACTCCGATCGGCGCCGCTCGCGCGAGGCCGGGTTCGACTCGCACCTGGTCAAGCCGCTCGATCTGGAGACACTCATCGATCTGCTGGCCCGTTTACCCGCCGAATCCGCCGCCGCACACGGCCGTGGTGCGGCGGCGAGCGGCGGCCCGCCGCCGCAGGGGGCGAAGTCGTCGTCCTCGGCCGGCTGAGGCGGGACGCGGCCGGCCCGATTGTCCGCGGGCCGCGGCCCGTGTAATCTTGCGCGCCCTCCGGAGGCTGGGGGCCGGCGGCCGCCCGCCTGCTCCCCAGCTGCAGCTGCCGCGCGTCCCCGTCGTCTAGAGGCCCAGGACATCGCCCTTTCACGGCGGTAACACGGGTTCGAATCCCGTCGGGGACGCCA
>DASYGA010000035.1:0-11768 GCA_036000265.1 Steroidobacteraceae bacterium
TCTTGCCTTGTGGGGCAGTGCGATGGCCGCCCAAGCGGACGGCGGCGACGGTCCTTCGGCGCCGAAGACCTCATCGGTGCCCAAGGAGGAACAGGGCGTCACTTTGCACGAGGTGGTCGTCACCGGCACGCTTCTGCGCAATGCGGCTCCGGTGGGCTCCACAGTCATCACTCTCGATCAGTCGGCACTCAACGCCACCGGTGGAAACACGATATTCGACCAGTTGCAGACGCTGCCGCAGATCGGCAACCTGGGCATCACCGAAGCGTCCCGCACCGGGACCGGCGGCGCCGGAAACATCACGTACTCGAGTGCGATCAACATCCGGGGTCTCAGCCCGTTTGCCACTCTGACGCTGCTGGACGGTCATCGTGTGCCGCCCGCCGGCACCACCGGCGCCAGCGTCGACCCGAACTCATTTCCGTCCATCATGGTGCAGCGCATCGACGTGGTGGCCGATGGGGCATCGGCGACCTACGGCTCCGACGCAATCGCGGGAGTAGCCAACATCGTCTTGCGCCGCAATGTCGAAGGAGTGGAGGCACGAGCCCGATACGGCTGGGCCGACGGATACGATCAGAGCACCCTCGGCCTGGTGGCCGGCCATCAGTGGGGAAGCGGCCAGATCACGGTGGGATACGAGAACAGTCGCCACACGGCCCTCAACGGTCTCGATCGCTCCTTTTTCCGCTCCGATCAGAGCGCCTTCGGCGGTCCGAATCTCGATGTGCCGGAATGCAATCCAGGCACCATCGTGGCCGGCGGGACGACCTTTGCCATTCCCGCGGGCGGCGTCACCGCGGCCTCCGCGGGCAAGCTGGTACCGGGCACGATGAATCAGTGCGATGCTGCCAAGTACGAGGACATCCTGCCGGAAGAAGAGCATAACGATGTGGCGCTCACCTTCGATCAGCGATTCAACGATATCGTCTCGATATATGCGGACGCGACCTATTCGCGGCGCACCGAGACGATACGAAACGCCCAATCGACCGGCGAGCTCGAGGTGCCATCCAGCAACGCATACTTCGCCGCCCCTCCAGGGGTGACGCTCGCTCCCTGCTCGCCTGCGCCGGGCTCGCCCGACTGCGAGCAGGTGGATTACTGGTTCGGTCCTGACGCCGGGTTCACCAGCCATTCGACCGGCTTCTCCGTCAACTACCAGGGAACACTTGGAGCCAACATCGTCCTGAGTCCCGCCTGGACCCTGACCGTGGACGGCAGCGTGGGGCGGGATCACGACCAGAGCGTCAGTTCCACGGGACTCGACAACTCAAGTCTGACGGCCGCGCTGGCCAGCGGTTCTCCCGCCACGGCGCTCGATGTCTTCGGGGGGGCGAATTCGCCTTCGGTGATCCACGGCCTGTTCGACAGCGTGTTTCTCGCGCCCGGCTTCTCGCACATGGAGGTTGCCGAGGCGAAGGTCACCGGGTCCGTGTTGCGGCTGCCGGGCGGGGACGTCCGGCTCGCGGTCGGCAGCCAGTGGAAGCACGACCAGCTGACGGACGGTCTCGTCAACGGAGCCCCGGGAAGGCAGCTCGTGCTCAATCAGGTACTCAGCCGCCATTCGGAGTCGGTGTACACCGAGGTACTGATACCCTTCTTCGGCGATGCCAATGCAGTGAAGGGCATTCAGCGACTGGAACTCGATCTCGCGGGCCGATACTCGAAATACAGCGACGTCGGCAGCACCTCCAATCCAAAGGTCGGCATCGACTGGAGTCCGGTGAAGTCGCTGACGGTCAGCGGCACTTTCGGGACGTCTTTCCGGGCGCCATTGCTCTCTGAGCTGGTCGGCCCGCTCCAGGGCACCTTCGTTCAGACCTACTCCGACCCACTGTCTCCGACGGGAACCTCGGTGGGCTATACGCTGGCCGCCAACAACCCGAAGCTGCAGCCGGAGACGGCGACGACTTACACTTTCGGCCTCAAGTACGTGCCCAACCCCCGGGCACGGGTGAGCGTCGATTTCTTCGACATCGACTACAAGAATCAGATCACAGGGTACTTATCGGATCTGACAATCCTGCAGCAGGCGAATCAGCTCGGCTCTCTGATCACGCGCTGTCCGTCGGCCGCGTGCTCGGCGCTGGTCGACCAGTATGTTCTCGGGACGGGCCCGAATGCCGAGAAGCTGCCTGTATTCGGACCCATCCTCGCCAATCCCAGCGTCTTCGTCGATGGCCGGACGCTGAATCTCGGTCGCACCCGCGCGGCCGGGCTCGATTTGCAGAGCGAGTTCGTGGTTCCGACTGCGCGGGCCGGTACATGGAGTTACGGCCTCAGCGGCAGCTGGATGACGAGGTACGACGTACGGTTCACGCCGGCCGGAGCGACCTTCGACGAGCGCAACGTCATCGGCTTCCCACCCGCCCTGCGGCTGCGCGGCGATCTGGGCTGGACCGCCGGCGCATGGGACAGCCGGCTGTTCTTGAACTTCGTGAATGCGTACTCGAACACCGAGACCACGCCCGCACAACGGGTGGGGGCCTACACGACCCTCGATCTGAACGTCACTTATGATTTCGGGCTCGCTTTCCAGTCGTCCTGGCTGCAGCAGATGCGGCTCACGCTGAACGTCCTCAATCTCGCGAACAGCGATCCCCCCTATGTGCGGATTCCGATCAGTCCCAACGGCGGTGGCGGCTTCGATCCGAACGCCGCCAACCCCATCGGGCGGCTGATCTCGGTTCAGCTGCAGAAGTCATTCGATTGAGGCGCTGATCCTGGCGCGTGTGGGCGAGTACCGAGCAATGATGCGAATACTGAGTTCATTTTTCAGGTTCTGTCGGCCATGCGGCGGCCCGGCGTTCGGCGCGCTGCTGGCCGCGGCGTTCCTCGCCGGCGCAGCGCTGGCCGCCGGCGTTCCAGTGCCGCAAGTGCGCGGCCCGCTGCCCCATCCGGTGCAGAACGGCATACGGGTCTGGGGCGGGCTCGGAAGATTCGGCTACACGGTCGGCGAATTCCTGGTGAGCGGCCGCGCAAATGTCTACCGGGCCGTCAGCATGGCGGATGCGCGCAACATGATGGACCGCGACAACACCAACGACCTCGCCAGGCAGGCCAGCTACACGCCGCTATTGCGACAGCCCGATGTGCCCTACACCACGAGGATCCTGGTATACAGGCCCAAGGACGCCGCAAAGTTCAGCGGTCAGGTGATCGTGGAGATCTCGCATCCGGGGGGCGGCGGACATCAGCTGGTTTTCGGCATGGTGAACGGCTTTTTTCTGGCTCACGGCGATGCTTACGTCGCGATCCAGCATCCGCTGACTTTCAATGGGCTGAAGCAGGCCGATCCGGCCCGCTATGGAAGCCTTCAGGCAGCCGATCCGACGCAGGTCTGGGGGATGCTCGCACAGGTCGGGGCGCTGCTGCGCAGCGATTCGCCCGCCAACCCGCTGGCGGGCTACCCTGTCAGAAACCTGTTCGTGACCGGCTACTCGTATACCGGCGTCGCCACGGCGACCTTCGCCGACTACTATCACGATACTGCGCGGCTGGCGAGCGGCGCCCCGATATTCAGCGGTTATCTTCCGTTCGCCAATGGAATGTACGTGCGGCCGCTGGATGTCCCCGTGATCAGGCTGAACACGCAAAGCGACTTCAACAGCTTCGGCGGCCTCGCGAACCGGCGCGAGGACAGCGACAGCCTGCACGACCGCTATCGCCTGTACGAGGTTGCCGGCGTGTCGCATGTCAATTCATCGCCGGTCCCCCTGCCACATGCCGCACCGCCGCGGCCGGTGAAGCTGCAGGAAAGCTCAGGATTGCCGAAGTTCGGGCACTTGACGTGTCTCGCGGACATACCGCACGGCTCGGGGAAAGACACCGTGCCGGTCAACTACGCCATCGCGCAAGCATTTCTGAACATGTATCGGTGGGTCGATGCTGGCGTGCCGCCGCCGCGGACGCCCTTCATCTCGACGCGCCCGGACGGCACACCCGAGGTTGATGGCAACGGCAACGCCATCGGGGGCTTGCGCCTCCCAGCTTTGATGGTTCCCGCGGCGACTTATGGTACGGGCAAGGGCGCATGTTTCCTGCTTGGGTACCAGGTTCCGTTCACGGCATCAAAGATGACCGCGCTGTACGGCTCGCATTCAGCGTATGTGCGCGACGTAGAACGTGCCGCGCGCGAAGACACTGCGCGCCGTTTGATCTCCGGCGAGGCGGAGAAGGCTATCGTCGCAAAGGCGCGGGCGCTGCATTCCTTCTGAACATCCAGGAGCTGGCGCGGCTCATGGATGGATACGACGCAAATAGGTGAAAAGCTGCGCGAGCTCCTCGCGGGTGAACAGGCGTGTGAAGCGCTTCTCGTGCTCGAGCATCTGCTCGCGCAGCTTGTCGAGGAAGACCTGGCCGCGCGGGGTCAGGAAGATGGCCTGGCGGCGGCGATCCTCCTGCGAGCGCCGGCGTACGACCCTGTCGCTGCGCTCCAGGCGGTCGATGAGGCCGACGATCGCGGCCTTGTCGATATCGAGCTGCTCGGCGAGGTCGATCTGCGCAATGCCAGGATTGGCTTCCACGAGGATGAGCAGGCTGAAGACCGCGGGGCGGATCTCTCCGTGGGCGACGGTACGGGTGAGATCGCGCCAGAGCGCGATCTGTGCCCGCCGGATGTTGTAGCCGATGAGATTCGGCAATATGCCGACCGCAATCGGTCCGGAGCTGACTGCCCGGCCTGGGCCGCGATCTTTCTTGATGGTCATGATGACTCCGCATGCCCGCCGGTACAGTAGAGGATTATGCAGAGCCCGCGCCTCCGCAAGCAACGGATTGGATGATCTAATCTAGATTGGATCAGGCTATTTGACCATTCGACACTGCGCGCGCGGTCGCGCAAGCGCAGCGCCTGCTGCGGCAATCCGGGGAGCAGCGCGTCAATTCGAGGTCATCGAGCGTGATCGGCGCATTGCCGTGGCTCCAAGCATCGTTTGCGGCGTGTATAGGGCTATCCCTGATTGCGCGGTTGCGCGTTTGCGCAGTGCGGCCGTGAATCCGCTCCTGGCGTATAGAGCGTAATGGCGTTTCTCGTTACCGCGACCGTACTTGGCTTGGGACGCGCGCTGGATGAGTTCATCGAGAACATTCTCCCCAACGGCTTTTTCCCACCACTTGCACTCGCCGTAGAGCATCGAGCCATCGAGGAGAGTTCCTGCGACGTCGATGTCGTAGTCGGCGTGCCATATTCTGCCGATTTCCTGCGCCGGTACCGAGAAGCGCTCCTGAGAGAATTGCTGAGCATGGGCCCGGCAAATGTCCTCGAAGACGTGCCCCAAGAATTCATTCAAGTGAGGCGAGATTTGGTGGCGCCACACCTCGGGACCGAAATTCTGCACGATGCTCGAGAGATTCGGCTGCACGAAGCGGTACCAGAAGGCGATCAGCGGGTCAGCTACGAAATAGCGGCGGTCACGCTCGCTCGGATGAGCATCCAGCGACTTGACCACTCGAATCAATCGCATACGTTCGAGTTTGTCGAGGTAGGGGCTCAGGGCTTTGGAATCACTGATCTCCCTGATCCTGCCGATGATTTCGCCGTGTTTAGTGCAGCCGCCTGCGATTGCTGCGAGGACGCTTGCGTACCGTGCAACCTCCCGGAGTTCCGACTGCAGCAGCACCACGGGCTCATCGACTAGACTTCCCGTCTGGGTGAGAAGCAGTCGAAGGATGTTGTCCTGTAGCGAATGCTCTGGCTTCACGAACTGTAGATAGAAGGGCATTCCGCCAAAAACCCCGAAGGTCATCAGTTTCTGCTCTGCCGCGTAGCGGGGCACGAACGCGGCAGCCTCTCGCAATGAGAGCGGGGCGAGGTCGAGCGACAAAGTCTTGCGTCCGTACAGCGGGTTGCGCTCGGCCAGCAACTCCTGCATTTGCGAGATAATCGAGCCGCACAGCAGAAGCTTGAGATTCACCGCGGCAGGTGCTCCGGAGTCCCAGAACTTCTGTACGATCGAGGGGAGGGCCGGATCGGCGTCCACCAGATACGGGAACTCATCCAGCACCACGATCAGGCCCGAGCGGCGCTCGGCGGCGCGCGCCAGGTAGTGCAGCACTCCAAGCCAATCACCGATCCCTGCCAGGAGCTCGTCCGTGCCGAGCATGCGAGCGATTTCGGCTTTGAAACCCTCGAGATTGAGCGAGGATGTGACCCGAGTGGCCTGATATAGGACATGGGACCGCTTCCCGATTGCCTCGCGGATCAAGGTCGATTTCCCGACGCGCCTGCGTCCATAGATGATGCCCAGCGACGCGTGTGAGGCATCGAATTCCTCACGCAGTAGCGAGAGCTCTTTGCGGCGTCCGATGAACAAGTCCGATTCCAAATAGCCTAATCCTAATTAGGCTAATCTAGATTAGGCTATTTGTCCACCCGACACTGCGCGCGCGGTCTCCATGACCAGTGCCGCCAGCTTGGTGCGCATCTCCTCCAGCGTCCAGCGGCTGGTCGGGGCGGAGATGTTGATTGCCGCGACGGGATGGCCGCCTTCGCCGATCACCGGCGCGGCGACGGTCAGATCGCCGCGGTAGCACTCCTGATCGGAGCAGGCATACCCATCGGAGTGCGCCCTGCGGATGAGGTCCCAGATCCGCTGCGGATCGGTAATCGTGAGGGGTGTCAGCGCGCGCAGGGAGGATTGCCGCAGCAGGCGCTGCGCTTCCGCCTCCGGCAGCACGGACAGATACGCGCGTCCAGAGGCGGTGCAGTAGATGGGCAGCCGCCGCCCGATGGGCATGTGGATGAGGAAGCGCTTGTGGCTGGGGAACCGCGCGACGAACACCATGTCGGTCCCGTCCGGCTCCGACAGGCTGACCGATTCCCCGGTCGCCCGGTTGAGGTCGACCAGATGCTGCGTCGCCTGCTCGATGAGGCGATATCCTGACAGGTAGGCGTGGGCGATCCCGAGCGCGCGAGGCGTCAGTACCCAGCCGGTGCCGCGCCGGTCCCGGCGCAAATAGCCCAACACCTCGAGCGTATGGATGCAGCGTTGCGCCGATGCCTTGGTGATGGCGGCCAGTTCCGCAGCCTCGGACAACTTGAGCACCCGGCGTCCCTTGCCGAACGCCTCGAGCACGGCAAGCGCCTTCTGGGCCGAGTCATTGAAAAGCGGATCGTGCGCCGCGGGATCTGATGCCGGGGTGCTTGCCGCGGCCCTACGAGGGCGCGCCGGCGACCTTTTCGCTGTCCGGCTCTTCGCGGCGCCTCTCATGAGAGATAGTATACATTGCTATCGGTAACCGATAGTGGTCACGAGCGCGCTTCTCGCCCAGGAGCACCTCGCGAAGGAAATGCTCTCAGGCGAACGGTGCCCCGCCTAAACGCGTTTGCGCACTTCGAGATCGCCGAAAAGCGCGAGGGTCAGCGCTGAGTAGAACGTCAGCCCGATGGCGGCAACCGCGAGGACCGCGGCGGAGGTGATCGCGCGCGTGACTGCCGCATCGTCGGCGCCATTGTCGGAGAGCGCCACGGCGGCGATTGCGGCGACGAGTACACACAGCGTCCAGATCGCCGCGATCCCGACAAGATAGATCGCGGCCACGCGCCACCAGTTGCCACGCACGAGTCTGAAGCTGTAGGCGAGACTCGAGAGAACGCCCTTGCGCGCCAGCACCAGCGCCGGCAGCGCAAAGGAGAGCGCGATCGCCACGTAGGTGGCGGGTGCCAGCATGACGGCGATGCCGGCGGTTCGATACGGTGGCGCAAGCGCGAGTGCCGGCAGCATGAGCACGGCGACCGCCGCGCCGGCGAGCAGGGCGATGGCGGCGATGGCGGGCACGAGCTTCAACGTGTCGCGCAGATCGGCAGCGGCCGTTACCGGCCGACCGGAGGCGATGCACGACTGGCGCAGCAGCATCGCCACCCAGAGGATGACCGCGATCAGCGTGCCGACGCCGTATAGTGCGACCCCGATCGGATCGTTGCTGTCCAGGACGGGCAGGCGGCCGCGCGAGAGGTAATAGAGCGTCGAGAGCTGTCCGGCGATGATGGCCAGGCTGGCGTACGGCAGGCACTTGAGCAGTGACAAGCGGAAGATCTGCAGCACGACATCGAGCAGTTCCCCGAACGAGCGGGGCTTGAGCGGCGGATAGAGGGCATTCGGCATGCGGGCATCTTAGCGTCGTGATGAGTTCGACGCCTATCCAATGCGGTCCCGTGACGATCGCCGCCTTACTGGCGGCTGGCACTCAGCGCCTGCAGAAGGTGCTGCTCGCCCGTGATCCGGGTGCGACGCCCGCGCTCGATGCCGAGGTGCTGCTCGCTCACCTGCTCGGCGTCAGTCGTGCGCGGCTGCGCTCGCATCCCGAGGAGGTCCAGGACGCCGGTGCCGGTGCACATTTCCTCGCCCTGATCGAGCGGCGGGCTGCCGGCGAACCCGTCGCCTACATCCTTGGGCGCAAGGGTTTCTGGACTTTGGAGCTCAGCGTCGACCCCGCCGTTCTCGTGCCGCGTCCAGAGACGGAACTGCTGGTGGAGCGCGCGCTGGCTCTGCATCCGGGCACGGAAGCGGACGTGGCGGATCTCGGCACCGGCTCGGGCGCAATCGCCCTCGCGCTGGCGAGTGCTCGCCCACAGTGGCGGATTGTCGCCACCGATATTTCCGCCGCGGCGCTCGCTGTTGCGCGCGCTAATGCGGCGGCGCTCGGACTGACTCGCGTGGACATGCTGCAGGGCGACTGGCTCGCCTGTCTGCGCGGGCGAGCGTTCCATCTGCTGGTGAGCAACCCGCCGTACGTGGCGGCGGCCGACCCGGCCCTCAGCCAGCCGGAGCTGTTGCGCGAGCCGCGGCTGGCGCTGGTCGCGGCCGAGGCAGGGCTCGCGGCCCTGCGGGCCATCATCCGGGACGCACCGGGTCACCTGCAGCGCGGCGGCTGGCTGCTGCTCGAGCATGGCGCCGCTCAGGCCGTCGCGGTCGCGGGCGCGCTTGTGGGGCGCGGCTTCGCTCAAGTACGCTCGCACTGCGATCTCGCTGGGCGCGAGCGCATGACGGAGGGCCAATGGCCGACACATCCCTGATTCGATTCGAGACCTCACACGGCGCTTTCACGGTGGAGCTCTTTGCGCAAGAGGCGCCGATCAGTGTGGAGAATTTTCTGCGCTACGTCGACGAGCGGCACTTCGACGGCACGATATTCCATCGCATCGTGCCGGGCTTCGTCATCCAGGGCGGAGGGCTCGATGCGCAGTTTCGCAACAAGCATACGCACGCGCCGATCCGCAACGAGGCGAAGAATGGCCTGAAGAACCAGCGCGGTACGCTCTCCATGGCGCGCACCAGCGAGGTCGACAGCGCAACCTCGCAGTTCTTCGTCAACCTCTCGGACAACGATTTCCTCGATCACAGCGCGCGCGATTTTGGCTACGCCGTGTTCGGGCGCGTCACCGAGGGGATGGACGTCGTCGATAAGATCGCCGGCATCAAGACGGGACGCCGGCAGGGTTATCAGGACGCACCGCTCGAGGATGTGGTAGTCGTCTCTGCCCGTCGCTCGGAAGAGCAGACGCAATAATTCGGCGCAGATGAAGCGGGGAGGTCGGGCGGCGCGCCTCAGACGCTGGGTGCTGTTCGCGATCTGTGCCTGGCTTCTCTTGACGGTCGTGCCGGTGCTGTTGCTGCGCTGGATTGCGCCCGTGACCAGCGCGTTCATGCTGGAGGCTCGGGTGGCGGCGCTGCGCGGCGGTGAGCGAGGTTACCGTACGGACTACCATTGGGTGAGCCTCGAGCGCATCTCTCCCTATGCGGCGGTCGCGGTGATCGCTTCCGAGGACCAGACCTTCCCCTTCAACTACGGGTTCGATTTCCATTCCATCCGCAGCGCCGTGCGCGCGGCGCAGCGCGGCAAGCGGCTGCGCGGCGCCAGCACGATTTCCCAGCAGGTGGCGAGAAACCTCTTTCTCTGGCCGGGCCGCAGCTTCGTGCGCAAGGGCATCGAGGCGTATTTCACCGTGCTGCTCGAGGCGCTGTGGCCGAAGGAGCGGATACTGGAGGTTTATCTGAACGTCGCGCAGTTCGGCCGGGGCATCTACGGCGTCGAGGCCGCGGCCCACCGGTTCTATCAGGAGCCCGCCGCGCGCCTCAGTGCGAGCCAGGCGGCGTTGCTTGCAGCCGTGCTGCCGGACCCGGTGCACTGGCGCGTGGATCGGCCATCGCGGTTCGTGGCTTGGAAGCGGCAGTGGATCCTGGTGCAGATGCGCCATCTCGGCGGCGCGGCATACCTGCGGGAAGTGCGGCAAGGGCAATGATCGCGGGTACGGGCATTGCGGGCGGCGGCTGTCCTCACGGGAATCGAAACCAACTCCATGGCTGAGCGCGAACTGACCGCCGCGGACTGGCGGGGCTACTCCGAGGCGCAGTTTCCACAGGGAAGCTGGAGCTTCGACGATGATGTGCTGCGCGCGCTGGCGGCCGGCCCGCCGGTCGACCTGATCACGCGCGAGCGCTTCCGCGACTTCACGCTGCTTTTCGAGTGGCGGCTGCCGCGGGGCGGCAATTCGGGGGTGCTCTACCGGGTGGGTGAGGAGCTCGAGCACTCGTGGCAGTCCGGCCCCGAGATGCAGCTGCTCGATGACGAGCATCACCAGGACGGCGCCAATGCGCTCACGTCCTGTGGCGCCCTCTATGGCCTTATCGCGCCATGGCATGACCAGCGCGACATCGCCAACGCGTACCACAGCACGCGGCTGGTCGTGCAGGGCAGCCGCGTGCAGCACTGGATCGATGACACGCAGGTGCTCGGCTATGACCTCGACAGCGAGGAGGTCAAGGAGCGGGTGGCGCGCAGCAAGTTCCGGGAATGGCCGCAGTTCGCCCGGCTGCAAGAGGGGCACATCGCCCTGCAGCACCACGGCACGGAGGCCTGGTTCCGCCGCATCCGCATCGAAGCCTAGTTGAAGCGCTGGATCCGGGCTCCTGCCCGGCCCAGCGCCGTCTTGGGCAAAAAGCGTGGTTTTTGCCCAAGACTCGGCCACCTCCGGCGGCCGGGCACATCCCTGTGCCTGAGCTCCTTAGTTACTCCAGCTCGGCGAGGAGCTCCGCCTGGTGCTCCTGCTGCAGCGCATCGAGCAGCTCGTCGAGGGCGCCGTCCATGATCTGCTGCAGCTTGTAGAGGGTGAGATTGATGCGATGGTCGGTGACCCGGCCCTGCGGAAAGTTGTAGGTGCGGATGCGCTCCGAGCGATCGCCGCTGCCGACCTGCAGGCGCCTCGTCTGCGCCTGCGCGCTGCGCTGCTTCTCTTCCTCTGCGGCGCGCAACCGGGCACTCAGCAGCTTCATCGCGCGGGAGCGATTCTTGTGCTGCGAGCGCTCATCCTGACACTCGACCACGATGCCCGTCGGCAGGTGGGTGATGCGGACGGCGGAGTCGGTCTTGTTAACGTGCTGTCCGCCGGCGCCCGAGGAGCGGTAGGTATCGGTGCGCAGGTCGGCGGGGTTGATCGCCACTTCCTCGATCTCGTCGAGCTCCGGCAGGATCGCCACGGTGCACGCAGAGGTATGGATCCGCCCCTGCGCCTCCGTCTGCGGGACCCGCTGCACGCGATGCGTGCCGGACTCGAACTTCAGCCGTGAGAATGCCCCGTTGCCGGCGATGCGGCTGATGATCTCCTTGTAGCCGCCGTGCTCGCCCGGGCTCTCGCTCAGCACCTCGACCACGAAACCCCTGGCTTCGGCGTAGCGCGCGTACATGCGGAAGAGGTCGCCCGCGAAGAGCGCCGCCTCGTCGCCCCCGGTGCCCGCGCGGACCTCGAGGTAGAGGCCCTTGTCGTC
>DASYGA010000058.1:0-24915 GCA_036000265.1 Steroidobacteraceae bacterium
CGCCCGATCTCAACATCGGCGCGCTGCTCCTCTTTCACTACCCGACGACCTGGAACCACTTCCTCGGCGACCATGCGGTTTCCTTTCGGGTGCTGCCGCTGGATGCGACACACACCGAGCTCACCACCAAGTGGCTGGTCCATCGGGACGCTGTCGAGGGCGTCGATTACGACCTGGAGGAATTGACGCGGGTGTGGCTGGCGACCAACGAACAGGATCGCCGGATCGTGCGTGAGAATCAGATCGGCATGAACTGCCCGACCTACGAGCCGGGTCCCTTGTCGAACATAACCGAGGAAGGCGTGCGGCAGTTCATCGACTGGTACGGCAGCCGCTTGCAGCAGCGCCTGCCGCCGCAGGCCTTGCGAGAGGCTTCCTGACAGTCGGGGCGAGGCGCGATACGGTCGCTCAGGGCTCGTCGTCGCCGATCTCGGCGCGGCGGCGGACCACATAGTCATCGAGCGCCTCGATGATCGCAGGGTCGAGTGCCGGCTCCTCGTATTCGGCGAGCGCTCGCTTCCAGATCTGCGTGGCGCGCTCGGTGGCGTCGTGGCCGCCGGCGATCTGCCAGTTCTCGTAGCTCTGCCAGTTGGAGACCAGAGGCTCGTAGAAAGCGTGCTCGTAGCGCTCGAGAGTATGCGGCTCACCGAAGAAGTGGCCCCCGGTCTTCACACCGCGGATCGCCTCGAAACCGAGCTCGGCCTCATTGACCTGCACCGGCTCGAGGAAGTGCATCATGAGCTGCAGCATCTCGATATCGAGGATCAGCTTCTCGAACGAGGCGGTCAGTCCGCCCTCCTGCCAACCGGCCGCGTGATAGACGAGGTTCGCGTGGCCGAGAACCGCTCCCCACAGGGACATCTCGGTCTCGTATGCACCCTGAGCATCGGCTGTGTTGGAGGCGCTGGCATTGGACGTGCGATAGGGCAGTCCATAGCGTCTCGCCAGCTGTCCGCTCGCGACATTCGCCTTCGCGTTCTCCGGTGTGCCAAACGCCGGCGCACCGGAACGCAGGTCGACGTTCGATGTGAAGGCGCCATACATGACGGGTGTCCCGGGACGCACTGCCTGCGCGAGAACCACACCGAAGAGCGCTTCGGCGTTTTGCTGCGCGAGCGCGGCGGCCAGCGAGACCGGCGCCATGGCGCCCATCAGGGTGAAGGGCGTGATGACGACCGGCTGCCCATGAGTGGCCATGGCAAGCAACCCCTCGCTCATTCCCTCATCGAACCGGCGGGGGCTGTTGACGGAGATGATGGTGATGACCCCCGGGCTCGCGGCGATCTCCTCCAGGGTGATCCCGCGCGCAATGGCCATCATCCTGATCCCATCCACGGCACGTCCGGCGCCGATCGCGCTGACGTGGTACGCCAGATCCGAGTAACGGATGTTCGCGCGATAGGTATCGAGGTGGCGCGAGACTGCGGGGAGCTCGACCGGCGCGCACACCTGATTGCCTAGCAGATGGATGGCATTGAAGTAATGCGCAAGGCGGATGAAGTCGCAGTAATCGGCGAGGTTGCCCGATCGGCGGCCGCGCTCGCGGTCATGGACATTGGGCGGCCCCGCCACCAGCCCGAAATTGATGTGGTTGCCGCCGAAGGTGACCTGTCGGGCCGGATTGCGCGGGGTCAGGGTGAACGACCGCGGCGCCGTCGCGAGTGCCCGCTCCACCAGGCCGCGGTCGATGCGGACCATGCTGCTCGCCTCGTCGACCTGCGCGCCCGCGGCCCGCATGATCTCGCACGCGCGCGGCGACCGCAGCTCGATGCCGAGCTCCTCGAGAATCCGCAGTGATGTGAGGTGGATGGCCTCGAGCTGGTCCGCCGTGAGGACTTCCATGGGCGCGTACGGGTTTCTGAGCTCGCGCCAGGGAAGCTGCCGAAGATGGGTGGGAGCCGCGCGGCGGCCCCGGCCGCCTTCGCGGCGTCGTCGTGATTCCATGTTTCGATGATCGGGGACGCTGTCCTTCCCCGGTTGTGCAAAGCCGACATTGCCGGTGCACCCGGGCGACTCTCAGGAGGCGCTGGATCCGGGCTCGTGCCCCAGTGCCGTGCGGTGCATGCAAGTCGGGATTTTGCAACCGGTCGTCGCGAATACGATATTCCGCCAACAGCGCGCCTGCCATGCTGCCCCCACCACGCATGAAATCGAGAGCGCATACGTCCCTCGGGCATGACCGCGCGTCGGTCGCGGGCAAGCAGCCGCCGATCGACGAGTCGACTGACGTGCTCATCGTGGGCGCAGGACCGGCCGGGGTCGCGGCCGCACTCACTACCGCGCGCGGCGGCGTGCGCGTCACCCTGGTCGATGAGAATCCCGTGCCTCTTCAGACCATGGGTGAGGACGTGCCGCTGCATTTCGGCGGGCGCATGGCCCCGAGCGTGGCGAATCGCAATTCCGTGCTCGAATCCGTCCTGCGGGAGCGGCCGCAGCTCGCGGAGGCGATGGACGCCGGCGTCGATGTCCGCCTCGGCACGGCCGCCTGGGGTCTTTTCCCCCGACGGCGCACCGCTGGGTGGATCGATGGCCACGTGGCGGGACTTGCGGACGAGGATCACGCCTATTTGCTTCGCTTCAGGCAGGTCATCATCGCCGCCGGCTGCCGCGACATGGGCGTCGCATTCGACGGCTGGCAGCGGCCGGGCGTGATGGGTGCCAGTGCGGCGTACAGGCTGGCGATGACGTACGAGGCGTTGGATTGCAGGACCGCGGTGCTGGTCGGCAGCAACACGGAGGCGCTGCAGATCGCCAATGCGCTGATGGATGCGGGTGTGCGGATCGCGGCCATCGTCGAGCAGGCGGCGGCGATCACAGGGCCGGGGGAGCTGTGGTCCCGGTTGCAAGAAACGGGTACGCGCCTCTTCACGCGCCGCGTCATACAGCAGACAGTCGGTGATCCTCAGGGCGTCGCCGCCGTCCGGCTTGCCGGCGTCGGGAGTGACGGAGCTCGCCTGTCAGATCCGCTGGAGCGGATCGAGTGCGACACCGTGCTGCTGGCGGTCGCCGCAATCCCCGCCATCGAGCTGATCGAGTCCACTGGCTGCACCGTGAGCTTTCAGGCTGAGCGTGGCGGCCACGTGGCAGTCATCGATGGCTCACAACGAACCTCGCTGCCATTCATGTATGTCGCGGGCGACTGCGCTGGCGTCTGGCCGTCGAAGACGCGATCCGGCGAGACAGCGGCTCGCGAGGGACGCATTGCGGCCCGTGCGGCGCTCAGCGCGCTGGGTGCCGAGCCCCCCGGCAGCACTGCGCCTCAGGATAGCCGGGACGAGCCGGTAGTGCCCGATCCGCCGGGGAGAGACATCGCGCTCGAGCGCCTGGCGTGGGTCAGGGCAATGACGACAGGATGTGCGGCTGCCCCGTTCGTGTGCCAGTGCGAGGAAGTGACGGCCGCCGACATTCTCGAGTTGCATCCGCCCCGTTACCTGCAGTGGCAGCGGGATCCCGTCGCATCCTGGCGGGTCGGCTCCGTGGATCCGCAGGGGGCGCCCGATCCGGATGTGGTGAAGCGCCTCACCCGGGCTGGCATGGGGCCGTGTCAGGGGCGGCGCTGTCGCGAGCAGATCGCGGCCCTCATGGCGCTGGGCACCGGCAGCGCGCTCGCCGATATCCCGCTCGCGACGTACCGACCGCCGGTGCGGCCCCTGCGGCTTGCGCTGCTGGCGGCACTGCCCGAGACGGCGGCGATGGCCGAGGGCTGGGACAGTTGGTTCGGCATGCCCTCGCAATGGATCCCTTTCTGGCGCCTGTCGCCTGCATGCTCCGCGGCCGAGGGTTGCGCAGCGGAGCCGGCGGGCGGCGAATGAGCTCTCGCGAGGACCTGCGCGCGGACAACGGCGCCGCGGTCGTCATCATCGGCGGCGGCGTCATCGGGCTCAGCGCCGCCTGGTGGCTGGCTCGTGACGGGGTGGACACCCTTGTCATCGAGGCGGGTGCCGCGGGATGGGGCGCTTCGGGGCGCAACGGCGGCGGCTGCTCGCATCATCACAGTCCGCTCTTCCAGGAGGAGCAGCGCTTGTGGCCCCTCATGGACGAGCTGCTCGGCTACCCGACCGAGTTCCAGCCGAACCGGATCCGCATCGCGCTCGATGAGCGGCAGTTCGAGCTGTACCGGCGCGCGCTCGAGAATGGAGCCCGGCAGGGCTTTCGTTCCGATGTGTTGGATGCGCGAGAGGTCCGGGAGCTCGTGCCGCTGGCAGGAGAGAATGCATTCGGCGGCTACTTTTATCATTTCGGCGGCCACGCGAACCCGCATCGCACGCTGCAGGCTTATGCTTGGGGCTTGCGCGATTGTGGGGGGCGGCTGCTGCAGTACACCCGGGCGTTGGGTTTCGACACGCGAGGCAACCGGGTAACAGGCGTGAGGACGAGCCGCGGCACATTTGCCTGCGACCACGTCGTCATCGCCGCGGGACCGGCGACCGGAGAGCTCGCCTTGCACCTCGGGGTGACAGTGCCGCTGATGAGCGCTCGCGCCGAGATGATCGTTACGGAGCCCCTGCCGCTGATGCGGCTGGGCGGCGTGGACGGCAATGGTCTATACGGCCGCCAGACGCTGCGTGGCAATCTTGCGTACGGCGGCGGCCCCCATGAATGGATCGATGCCGCAGACGTTGGGAGCACGCGCCCTTACTCCACACCGCTGCAAGCCGGCATTGCCCGTCGGCTGTGCGAGCTCCTGCCGAAGGCGAGCCATGCCCGCGTGATACGCAGCTGGGCGGGATTCATCGAGAATACCCCCGACGGGCGGCCCATCATCGACCGTCCGCCCGAGGTGGAGAACCTGACGATCGCGACGCTTTCGAGCGTGGGATTCGGACTGTCGCCGGCCGCCGGACGGGCGATCCGCGATCTGGTGGTGAGCGGCGATTGCGGCTTCGCCGACCTGTCGTCGCTAAAACTGAGCCGGTTTGCGGCTCTGCAGCCGGACTGGCCGGCGCTGCAGGGCTGGCTGCCCAGCGCTCTCGGCGTCGGCGAATGAGCGTCGCTCGTGCGTAGGGGGAATGCCATACCGGCGCTTGTACGCATGACAGAAATGCGAAGGCGAGCCAAAGCCGCATTCGAGCGCGATGGTGCGCAACGATCCCAACGTCCGGCGCAGCAGAGTGCGTGCCTTGGCGAGCCGCAGATCGAGATAGAAGGCCTTCGGCGAGGAGCCGATGTGCTCGCGGAAGAGCCGCTCCACCTGACGGACCGAGATGTTGGCCCGCCGTGCCATCTCCCGCAGCTCCACCGGCTCATCGAGCGCGCGCTCCATCAGGGAGATCACCTGGATGAGCTTCGGATTCTCGATCCGGTAGCGCGCATGCAGATCGAGACGCTGCTGCTCCTCCTGCGTCCGCACCTGCGGGTGGATGAACTGCTCGGCGACGGCCAGGGCGAGCTGGCTGCCGGCGACCTGGCTGATGAAATGCACCATCATGTCGAGCGCGGCGGTGCCGCCGGAGCAGGTGAACACATTGCGGTCGATCACGTAAAGGTCTTCCGTGACCTCGAGCTGCGGATAGCGTGCGCGAAAGGCCTCGAGATACTCCCAGTGGACCGTGCAGCGCCGCCCAGCAAGGAGCCCCGCCTCGGCGAGGAGGAACGACCCGCTGCTGATGGCGCCGATGACGGTGCCGTGATGCGCGAGGCGCCGCAGCTGGTGATGCACTTTGATGCTGCGCTCCACCTCGGGCGACTCGAGCCCGGCGCACGCGATGAGGGTATCCACCTTGCCGAGCTCGGCGAGGGAGCCCTGGGCGGCGACGGAGATTCCGTTGCTCGCCTCCACCGGGTTGCCGTCGGCCGAGACCAGCGGCCATTCGAAAAGCGGCGACCCGCTCAAACGGTTGGCGGCGCGCAGCGGCTCGACGCCGGCTGCGAACGCCATCATCGAGAAGCGGGGGACCAGCAAGAAAGCTATTCGAACCGGCTTACCGGAGGATCCGAGCGCCATTGCGCCTCCTGCCCGGCAGGTGCGATGCCGAGCCGTGGGGCTAATTTAGCACGGCGGCCGCGCGGCAGCGGGGAGCTCGAGCCGGGTAAGATGGGGCCACATGCGCTATTCGATCTTTAGCCTGCTGCGCCAGGCGCTCGCCGGGCACAGGGGATGGGAGCTTGCGTGGCGCGACGCTGAGCCCAAGCCGGGCTACGACGTGATCATCGTTGGAGGGGGCGGGCATGGCCTGTCTACTGCGCACTACCTGGCAAAGGTGCACGGCATCACCGATGTGGCGGTGCTCGAGAAGGGCTGCATCGGACTCGGCAATGCGGGGCGCAACACGACCATCATCCGCTCGAATTACCTGCTGGCCGGGAACAACCCGTTCTACGAGCTCTCGATGAAGCTCTGGGAAGGGCTCGAGCAGGATCTGAACTACAACACCATGGTGAGTCAGCGCGGCGTGTTGAACCTGTATCACTCGGACTCGCAGCGCGACTCGTATGTGCGGCGCGGCAACGCGATGCGCCTGCACGGTGTCGACGCGGAATTGTTGAACGCAGGCGATGTCCGGCGCATGCTGCCCGCGCTCGACTTCGACAATGCCCGCTTTCCCATCCAGGGAGGGCTGCTGCAGGCGCGCGGCGGCACGGCCAGGCACGATGCGGTGGTCTGGGGCTACGCGCGCGCGGCGAGCGGACGCGGTGTGGACATCGTCCAGAACTGCGAGGTCACGGGCTTCATCCGGGAAGGCGGCCGCGTTGTCGGTGTGCGGACCTCTCGCGGTGACATCCGGGCGCGCAAGATCGGGATGGCGGTCGCCGGCCACACTTCGAGCGTGGCGCGCATGGCCGGTTTGCGCCTGCCGATCGAGAGCCACGTGCTGCAGGCGTTCGTGTCGGAGGCCATCAAGCCGCTCGTTCCCTGCGTCGTGACCTACGGCGCCGGACATTTCTATGTCAGCCAGTCGGACAAAGGGGGCCTGGTCTTCGGTGGCAACATCGACGGCTACAATTCCTACGCGCAGCGCGGCAATCTGCCCACCGTCGAGGACGTGTGCGAGAGCGGCATGGCGCTGATGCCCGCGATCGGGAGAGTGCGCATCCTGCGCTCGTGGGGCGGCATCATGGACATGTCGATGGACGGCTCGCCGATCATCGACCGCACGCCGATCGAGGGACTGTACCTCAACGGCGGCTGGTGCTACGGCGGATTCAAGGCGACCCCCGCCTCCGGCTATTGCTTCGCCCATTTGCTCGCGCGCGAGGAGCCGCATGAGGTGGCGCGCGCCTTCCGCCTCGACCGGTTCGCGACCGGCCGCCTGCTCGACGAGAAGGGGCAGGGGCCACAGCCGAACCTGCACTGATCACCATGCGCATCGAATGTCCTCTCTGCGGCGAGCGGGATGTCAGCGAGTTCTCCTATCTCGGGGATGCGGATTTCCGCCTGCCGTCCGCCGATACCGACGGTCTCGCCGATCGCTTCTACGAAGCCGTGTACCTGCGCGACAACCCCTCGGGACCGCATCGGGAGCTGTGGTATCACGCCGGCGGCTGCCTCTGCTGGCTGCGCGTCACTCGCAACACGCGCACCCACGAGATTCTCGGCGTCGAGCTCGCAACGGAGGCGCCCCGAGCATGAGCGCGAACCGCCTGCGGGAAGGCGAGGGAGCCCTCCGGCGCGACCGGACACTCTCGTTCACGTTCGACGGCAAGCGCTACACCGGGCATCCCGGCGATACGCTGGCTTCCGCATTACTGGCATCGGGCGTCAGGCTGGTCGGCCGCTCCTTCAAATACCACAGACCCCGGGGAATCCTGACGGTGGGCTCGGAGGAGCCCAATGCGCTGGTGGAGCTGCGGACCGGGGCGCGCCGCGAGCCGAACACGCGCGCGACGGGGGTCGAGCTCTTCGATGGCCTCGAGGCCCGCAGCCAGAATCGCTGGCCGTCGCTGCGCTTCGACCTCGGGGCGATCAATTCCCTGTTCTCTGCGCTTCTGGTCGCCGGCTTCTACTACAAGACGTTCATGTGGCCGGCGGCGTTCTGGGAGAAAGTGTACGAGCCGGCGATCCGCAGGGCCGCGGGGCTGGGCCGCGCCAGCTTGGAGCCCGATCCGGACGGCTACGAGAAGGCTCATGCCTTTTGCGATCTGTTGGTCGTCGGCGGCGGTCCGGCCGGGCTTGCCGCCGCGCTCACTGCCGGCAGAGCCGGTGCACGCGTGATTCTCTGCGATGAGGATTTTCTTCTCGGCGGACGGCTCAACGGCGATCGTCACGAGATCGACGGAGAGGACGGGGCGCTCTGGGCGAGGCAGACCGCCGAGGAGTTGGCGGCCCTGCCCGAAGTGCGGATCATGACCCGCACCACGGTCTTTGGCGCCTACGATGGCAACACGTTCGGTGCGCTCGAGCGCGTGGCGGACCATCTGCCCATGCCCGCTGCGCACCAGGTCCGGCAACGGTTCTGGAAGATCGTCGCGCGCCGGACGGTGCTCGCCGCTGGCGCGCTGGAGCGGCCCATCGTCTTCGGCGGCAACGATTGCCCCGGCGTCATGCTGGCCTCGGCCGTGCGCACCTATGTGAATCGCTTCAGAGTCACACCGGGACGCCGGACCGCCGTCTTCACTTCATGCGATGACGGATGGAAGACAGCCTTCGATCTCGTTGACTCCAATGTCGAGGTGCCCGTGCTCGTCGATGCGCGGCGGGAAGTTCCCGCAGAGCTCGAGGGTCAAGCGAGTCGTCGCGGATTGCGCGTCGTGCTGGGGGCGCAGATTCTCGACGCTCATGGCAGCAAGGGAGTCAGGGGGATCGACGTGCGCGATGACCGCGGGCGCACCAGTCGGATCGCCACGGATGCGCTGGCGGTAGCCGGAGGCTGGAATCCGAATACGGCCTTGTCGGCTCACCTGGGAGGGCGTCCGCGCTGGTCGGACACGCTCGCTGCACACGTGCCGGCCGATTTGCCGCCCGGGATGATCGCAGTGGGTGCCGCGGCAGGTGAGCTCTCGCTCGCGGGCGCGCTGCGCACGGGAGCCGCCGCCGGCCGGCAGGCGGCGAGCGCCGCGGGATTCGAGGCGGCGGCGGACAGTCCGCCACGGGTCGCCGACGAGGCGGCCGGCGGCACACCGCTCTGGTTCGTGCAGGGCTTTCGCGGCAAGGCATTCATCGATTTCCAACATGATGTGACCACGAAGGATGTTGCCATCGCTGCGCGCGAAGGCTTCCACTGCCCCGAGCTGCTCAAGCGGTACACCACCTTGGGCATGGGCACGGATCAGGGCAAGACCTCGGCTCTCAACGCTCATGCGATCGTGGCCGCCCTCACGGGGCGGTCACCTGCCGATCTCGGAGCCATAGCCGCCCGCCCTCCCTACACACCGGTTGCGATCGGCGCGCTCGCGGGCGCCCACCGTGGTCCGCACTTCAGGCCCTGCCGGTTGACGCCGAGCCATCGGTGGGCCGAGAGCCGCGGTGCCACCTTCGTCGATCTGGGCGAATGGCGGCGGGCCAAGGCTTTCCCGCTCAGCGGCGAGACGGACTGGAAGCGAACGCTGACACGGGAGGTCCGCAGCGTGCGAGACGGCGTTGGCGTCTGCGACGTCTCGACATTGGGGAAGATCGACGTGCAGGGGGCGGATGCCGGCACCTTCCTCGACCGGGTCTACGCCAACATGATCTCCAGCCTTCCGGTGGGGAAGACTCGCTACGGCATCATGCTGCGCGAGGACGGAATGGTGTTCGACGATGGCACCGTCGCGCGGCTCTCGCCGAGCCACTTCCTGCTGTCGACGACCTCCGCCCACGCCGTCAAGGTGCTGCAGCACCTGGAGCATGCCCGCCAGGTGCTGTGGCCCGATCTCGATGTCCAGCTCGCATCGGTGACCGAGCAGTGGGCGCAATTTGCGGTCGCCGGCCCGCGCTCGCGCGCGCTCCTCGAGCGGTTGCTGGAAGGGGTCGCCGACGTCTCGAACGCAGGCTTCCCCTATCTGGCTTGCGCCGAGCTGCAATGGCAGGGCCGGCCCGCGCGCCTGTTCCGCATTTCCTTCTCCGGAGAGCTGGCCTACGAGCTGGCGGTGCCCGCGCGCCGGGGGGAGGCCGCCCTGCACGCCATCATGGGCACGGGTGAGGATCTGGGGGTCGTGCCGTACGGCATGGAGGCTCTCGGGACGATGCGCATCGAGAAAGGCCACGTGGCCGGCGCCGAGCTCAACGGCACGACCACGGCGCACGACCTGGGGCTCGGGCGGATGATGTCGGCACGGAAGGATTACATCGGCCGGGTGCTCGCGGGCAGGCCGGGCCTGAGCGCACCGGATCGGCCGGCGCTCATCGGGGTGAAACCCTCGAGGCCGGACGCAAGGCTCACCGCCGGCGCGCATTTCCTGCGCCTCGGCGCGCCGCCGAGCCTGGAGAACGATGAGGGTTTCATCAGCTCGGCAACCTTCTCGCCGACCCTCGGCCACTGGATCGGGCTCGGCTTCCTCCGCGGGGGTCAGAGGCGTATCGGTGAGCGCGTTCGGGCACATGATCCACTGTCGAGCGGCGACGTTGAGGTCGAGATCGCGAGTCCGATCTTTTACGATCCGGAAGGTAACAGGCTGAGGGCGTGAGCATGCGCACGGAACCGACGGACATCACATGCCCGGCGCTCACCTCGCTGCCGACAGCCGTCGGTAACGGCCGCGGTGTGATCGCGACGGAGCGGGAGGGACTCGGAATCGCGCGTATCGCGGCGCGCAAGGGACAGAGTGCCAGGATGGCGGAGCTCTTTCGTGCGCGGTTCGGCCTCGAGCCGCCGAATGCGCCGCGGCGCGCGAGCCGCGGTGATGTCGCGATCGCGGGCATCGGCCCGCAGACCTGGCTCGCCACTTGCGAGCATGCGGGTAACACGTTCGCGCAATCCCTGGGGCCGGTACTCGCCGATTGCGCAGCGGTTTGCGACCAGAGCGATGCCTGCCTCATCCTTCGGCTGACCGGTCCCAGAGTGCGCGCGAGCCTGGCCAAGCTGATCCCGGTCGACATGCATCCGCGCAGCTTCCGGGCGGGTGATCTGGCGCAGACCGTCTGCGGTTACATCAACATCACATTGTGGCGCCTGGAGGATACCGTGCAGAGCGATCCCGTATTCGAAGTCTGGGCGGGGCGCAGCCTCGCGCTCAGCCTGCAGCAGGCGATCTCCCATGCCGCCGCGGAGTTTGGATTCGTGCGGCAGAGCTCCACCGGGCCGGCGGATGCCGGAAGACGGACCGGGTGAGCGAGGTAGAGGCCGGCTTGGGCCCCGCGGTGGCGGTACACGAGCACACGGGACCCGGCCAGACCGCTTCGCTGGCGGAGCGGTGGTACGTCGCCGTCATGATGTGCCTGGTCTATACGCTCAGCATCTGCGACCGCTACTCGATATCCACCGTCCTCGAGCCCATCCGGCGGGAGCTGCATCTTTCGGATGCGAACATCGCGTTCCTCACGGGCGTGTCACTCGCCATCTTCTATGTCATTTTCGGCTTTCCGCTCTCGTGGCTGATCGACCGCCGCAGCCGCCGCAACATCATCGGCTTCTGCCTCATCGCCTGGTCGGTGCTGACCGCGGCCACGGGGCTGGCGCGCAGTTACTGGCAGCTCCTCTGGGCGCGGATCGGCGTGGGTGTCGGCGAAGCCGGCGGCACGCCCGGCGCCAACTCCATCCTGTCGGACTTCTTTCCGGCATCGCGCCGCCCGATGGCGTTGTCGGTCTTCGCCCTGGGGGCGCCGATCGGCGCCTGGCTGGGCTCGCAGGTCGCCGGGACGATTGCCTACCGGTTCGGCTGGCGCGCGATGTTCCTGGCGCTCGGCATACCGGGCGTTCTGGCGGGATTGCTCGTGCTCTTCAGCATTCGCGAGCCGCGGCGCGGCTGCCTCGACCGCTGTGAGGATCGCCTCGCGCCGTCCTTCCTCGAGACCATGCGCTTCCTGGTGCGGCAGCGCTCGGCCGTGCACTCCATTCTCGCGCAGTCGCTGACCGCGCTGTGGGGCTGGGGCCTCATGTGGTGGACGCCGGCTTTTCTGATGCGCAGCTACTCGCTCAACGTGGCGCAGGCCGGCGGCATACTGGGGCCGGTACATCTCATCGGCGGCAGCGCGGCGATGATCGGCAGCACCTGGCTGCTGTCCCGGCCGTGGCTTTCGGACGAGCGGCGAATGATGCGGCTGCTGGCCCTCAACATCGGGCTCGCCACGGTCGTGACGGCGGTGATCTATTCGACTCATTCCCTGGCGCTGACGAAGGTGCTCTTCTGGCTGTATGTGCCATCGATCTACCTGTATCTCGGCCCGGGTTTCGGCATTCTCAACAATCTCGCGCAGCCGAAGATGCGTGCCATGTACTGCGCCACGCTGCTCTTCCTCGCCAACATCTGCAATCTCGTGATCGCCCCGCAGATGGTCGGGCTCCTGAGCGACTGGTTTGCGCCCCACCACGCGCCCGATGCGGAATCCTTGCGGCTCGCCATGCTCTGTCTCGTTCCGATCGGCTTCTGGGCGGCCTGGCATTACTGGCTGTCGGCGCGCGACCTGTTGGAAGACGAAGCACTGGCGAGGCGAGCCGCGGCGGGGGTACCGGCCGATGCTCGGTCCGCTTGACTGCGGGATCGGCGCCGAAAAGCGCGCGGCTGCGGCGCGCAGAGCCCGAGCAGGCGGCGCGTAAGGCATCCGCAATGCCGGTCCGGCCTCGAGACGAGCTGCCTGCGCCCAACGAGTGCTTCCGCCCGCCTGCGGAGGCGCTCATCGCGCCGGAATTCTCCGGTGTGCTGCAGATCGCGCAGTCACGGATTCAGACACGTCCCCGGCTCACGGCGCCGAGGATCGAGGGGCGCGATGCGCGGCTCTTCCCGCGGATCACACTCGGCTTCGTCACGATCGAAGGTGTGCTGGTTCCGCTGCAGCGCGGACAGATCGTCCCGGAGCGGCGTTCGGGCGAGACCCGCAGCTACTGGTCGGTGATCCCGCAATTCGGCCGGGTCTGGCGCGACCCGCGGGAGGAGGGGGAGTGGTCGCGCGCGGCGTTTGCGCTCATGCTCGTCGGAGACACGGAGAATCATTCCCATCAGGGTGTGGCCACGTTCCGCTACAAAGGCCGCGAAGTCAGCGAGCTCGAGTTCCAGTTCGTGCAACAGACCGCGCCCTATCTGCTGCGTCAGCACTTCATCGGGTGGGGCCGCGCACGGATGAAAGTTGCGGCGCTGGCCGCTCGTGAGGCGGCGGTGCAGCGCGAGGCGGCTCGGGCGGAGCTCGCACGCCGTCTGCCGCATCGGCCATGGTCGGATCTCAACCGAGAGGCACCCGCCGACGCGCTGCAGGGGTTCGGCGGGCCGGTGCGCGAGCCGTGGCGCGTTCTCACGGCCCTTATCCGCGACGGCACGATCTACTATCAGGAATCATCGACGCCGTGCGGAAGCTATCCCTATCCGCTGGAGATGCGGCTCGGCGTCCGTTCCGTCATGAAGAGTATCGGGGCGCCGCTCGCGCTGCTGCGGCTCGCGCAAACCTTCGGTCCGTACGTTCTCACGCTGAGGATCGGTGACTTCGTCGAGGGGCTCGATCCAAAGTATAAAGCGGTTCGCTTCATCGACGCGGCCAACATGGCGACCGGTTTCGGGGGCACGGGGACGTGGAAGACGCATCCGAACGATCCGCTCGACGGTTACCTCGAGGGCGAGTACGACGCATGGTATATGGCGCCATCTCACCGGGAGAAGCTGAAGCAGATCAGGCGTTCCCTGCGCCCGTATCCGTGGGAGCCGGGCACGGTGGTGCGTTACCGCGACCAGGATTTCTATCTGCTCGGTGTGGCGATCGACCGCTTCGTCAAGTCGATGCACGGACCCGGCGCCGACATGGGGGACCTGCTGCAGCGCGAGGTATTCGAGCCGATCGGCATCGCGCACGCTCCCTTCGTCCGAACCCGGGAAGCGAGGAGCCGGCGCGGGATCCCCTGGCTCAATGCGGGCTATTACCCGACGCTGGATGACCTGGCCAAGATCGCGCTGCTCTACCAGAGCCGGGGTGCATGCGGCGGCAAGCAGATATTGCATCGAGCTCTCACCGAGGATCTGCTGAGCGCGCGGGAAGCACTTCCCAAGCGGGGCGATCTGTCTCTCGGGGCCAAGGCAGGTGCCGGAGCAGATGGCGCCGACGGCGAGCTCTACAAGATGGGATTCCACTTCAAGCCCTACGTCGGCGTCGGCGGCCAGCGGTACCATCTGCCCACCATGTGGGGCGCGGGCGAAAGCGAAGTGGTCCTCTACCCGAACGGCTGCATCTCGATCGTGATCGCGAAAGCATTGGGATTGCCTCCGGGAGAGACCGCCAGGTCGGATGCCGGTCCCGAGACCGCCCGTGCGGTGGAGAGTCTGCAACCTTTCGATTGAGACACCTGTTGATGATGCCCTCGATTCCGCTGATCGATGTGGCGCCGCTCTTCGAGGCGCAGCCGCCGGCCTGGCGGATTCCTGACCGCGCGCTCGCAACGGCGGCGCGGGAGATTGGCTTCGCGTGCATCCGCGGTCTGCCGGGCGAGGCGGCGCCCGCTGCGGCCGAAAGAGCGCGTCTGCTCGCCATTTTCGGGCTGGAGGAAGCCGGCAAGCACCGCCTGTACCGGCGGAAGTTCGCGCCGGAAAACCGCAACGTCTACCGCGGGTGGTTTCCCTTGCAGCCGGGCAACCTGACATCCAAGGAGGGTATCGACATAGGGGGCGATCTCGTGCACGGATCGGCCATCGCGGTGCCAGGGGACCCGCTGCGCGAGCCGAGTCCACTGCCACAGGAGCACCAGCTGCCGGGCTGGCGCGAGGCCGCTGCCGCCTACTACCGCGCCATGGAGCGGGTCGCCGAGGCGGTGATGCGCTCCCTTGCCCGCAGTCTCGGCCTGCCTGCCGAATACTTCGACGAATCCTTTCGCCACGGGCTGTCGACACTGCGGCTGATCCGATATCCGCCCCGGGATCCGGCGGAGCTGGCGAGGGTGGACAATCCGGCGGTGTGGGTGCAATCCGACGGCATGCGGCGATATCTCGTCGGCGCGCCGCACACGGACTCGGGCTTTGTCACGCTTCTTGCTCAGGACGGTGTCGCGGGTCTTCAGGCGCGAGCGCGATCCGGTCAATGGATCGACGTGCCACCGCTGGAAGGCACGCTGGTGATCAACTTTGGTCAGGTGCTCGAGCAATGGTCGGCAGGCCGGATCCGCGCGACCGAGCACCGCGTGTTGGGCTGCGGCCTGGAGCGGTTCTCCATTCCCTTTTTCTACGAAGCGCGTGCCGAGACAACCATCGCGCCCTTGCCGCTCGATCCGCCCGACCGGTTCCCTCCTTTCCGGTACGGCGACTTCCTGTGGCAGCGCATGGCATCCTTCGTCGAATTCCACGGCATGGAGCGCGAGCGAGCCCGGCAGCGGGTCTGAGAGGTCGATATGTCCGAAGCGTCAGTGGCCGAGCAGTCCGAGGGCGCCGTTGCGCGGGGCCAATGCCTGTGTGGAGGAGTGCGGTTCGAAGTGCACGGTCCCCTCAGGCCCGTCGTCTACTGTCACTGCACCATGTGCCGCCGCTCGAGCGGCCACTTCGACGCTGCCACCGCTTGCGCGCCGGAGCACCTGCGCCTGGTGTCCGAGCAGAGCCTGCGCTGGTACCGGTCTTCCGCGATCGCCCGGCGAGGCTTTTGCAGCACCTGCGGCTCGCAATTGTTCTGGGAGCCCGCCCACGGTGGCCACATCAGCATATGGGCGGGGACCCTGGAGATGCCGACGGGCCTCAGGCCGTCCATGCATATCTTCGTCGCCGAGAAGGGCGACTACTACGAGATCACGGATGGCCTGCCTCAGTGGCCGGGAGGGTCCCTGGCAGACGAATGAGCATATTGTTGACAATTAACAATTGGACTGATTGAATCTCCGGACACCAGCCATCCAGGCAGCCATGCGCACAGTCAGCTTCCGGCAGATGAAGGATGGTACGGAGGCCGAATACCTGCTCCTCCACCAGCTGGAGCGGGAATACATCGGGCGACTGCCCGAGCGCATCCTGCATGCGCTGCGATCTCTGGACGACGGATTGGCCGGCTATCAGGTCACGCGCCTGGAGCATTCCCTGCAGACGGCGACGCGGGCCGAGGCAGACGGTGCTGACGAGGAGATGATCGCCGCCGCGCTCATACATGACCTGGGCGACAGTCTCGCGCCGGAAAATCACTCCAACTATGCCGCCGAGATCATCCGGCCGTATGTCCGGGCCGAGGTGACCTGGGTAGTCGAGCATCACGGCCTCTTTCAGAAGGTCTACTACGCTCATTTCTTTGGCGAGGATCCCGAGTTGCGCGCGGCATATCGGGATCACCCCCATTACGAGAGCTGCATCCGGTTCTGCGAAAGATGGGATCAGGCGGCCTTCGACCCGGACTACCCGACGCGGCCGCTCGAGCATTTCGAGCCGCTGGTGCGACGGATCTTCTCCCGCCGGGCATTCGATCCGGCCGTCATCGGCCGCAGCAGCTGAGCCCATGAGCCGATGGCATCACCACCGTCATTCTCCACCGCGAAGGCGAGCGCAATGATCATCGGTTTCATCGGTTTGGGTAATCTCGGCTCCAAGCTGGCGGCGACCCTCCTGCGCAACGGATGCGAGCTGCTCGTCCACGATCTGAGCGCGGATGCGGCCCGGCCGCTGCTGGCGCAGGGCGCGCAATGGGCGGCGACTCCCAGGGAGCTCGCGCTGGGATCGGATCTCATCATCACCTGCCTGCCTTCACCGGCCATCAGCGCCCAAGTCCTCGAGCAGCGCGACGGAGTGCTCGAAGGGCTGTCGCCCGGCAAGCTCTGGCTGGAAATGAGCACGACGGAAGAGGGCGAGGTCAAGCGCCTGGGCGAGAAGGTCATGCGGACAGGCGCCAAGGCACTCGATGCGCCGGTGTCGGGCGGTTGCCACCGCGCCGCGACGGGCAACATCTCGATCTTCGTCGGCGGCGAGCGTGCCGCCTTCGAGCAGGCACTGCCCGTGCTGCGGATCATGGGCCGCAGAATCATCCATATCGGTCCCCTGGGCAGCGCCTCGGTCCTCAAGGTGATCACCAACTACCTGGCGTTCGTTCATCTGGCCGCTCTGACCGAGGCCTGGGCGGTGGCGGGCAAGGCGGGAATGGATCCCAAGACCACCTACGAAGCCATCAAGGCCTCATCCGGCAATTCCTTCGTCCATGAGACCGAAAGCCAGGTCATCCTCAACGGCAGCTACGACATCAATTTCACGGTCGACCTGGTGCTGAAGGACATCGGAATCTTTCTCGAGCTCGCCCGCAGACACGATGTGCCGACGGACGTTGCCGATACCGTGACGGCGATGTTTCGCGACACACAATCTCGATATGGCCCGCGCGCGCTGTCGCCGCGCATCATTCAGCGCCTGGAGGATGATTGCGGCCTGCGGATCCGCGCGCCCGGATTTCCGCCGCAGCTGGTCGATTTCGAGCCGGAGGAGCCCGGCCAGGAAGTCCGTCCCGCCGAGACCCGCTACCTCATCGCCCCGCAGAGCGCGCCGTCGAGGGTGCGATGACGGAGACGATCAACAGGCAAAGCCTCGAGGCGCAGGCGGCCGATCTGCTGCGGCGGCAGATCCTCGGGGGTGAGCTGCCGGCCGGCGAGCGATTGTTGGAAATTCCGATCGCCGATCGGCTCGGGCTGTCGCGTGGCACCATCCGCGCGGCACTGCGCCGCCTGATCGAGGAGGGGCTGGTCTGTCATATCCCCTATACCGGCTATCAGGTCATCGAGTTCGCCGATCACGATCTGTGGGAGCTCTACACGCTGCGTGGGGCGCTCGAGAGTCTCGCCACGCGCCTGGCGGCGCTCAGCATCGACGGGCACGGCAGCGGCCAGCTGCGCGCGGCCTTCGCGCAATTGCTTGCGGCGGCCGAGGCGGAGGATCACGAGCGGGCCGACCGGCTCGACCGCGAGCTGCATAAGCTCATCGTCCGGCTTTCCGGCCACGAGCGGCTGCTGCAGCACTACGTGCGCGTGGAGAATCAGTTCCGGGTCTACATTGCGCTCTCCAACCGCGAGGTCGATGCGCGGGAGATCTGCGAGTCGCATCGCGAGCTCGTGGAGAGCATCTGCGCCGGGGATGCCGAGCGCGCCGAGAGGCTCGCCAGAGCCAACATCGTCCCTCCGGATCAGATTCCCGCGCGAGGTGAGTGATGAATCGCGTGCGCCTCAAGCTCGAAACGACTCCCCCGCGAGTACTCGCCGAGAGCGGCCAGAGCGCCGTGGAGCTGCCCGCGCTGTGGCTGCGGGAGCGATGCCAGGACCCGGTCAATCTCGATGCGCATACCGAGCAGCGCCTGTTCGACCCGCATCGGTTGCCGGATGATCTTTCCCTGGTGAGCATCGAGGCGCACGGTGAGGATCGGGCGCGGCTTGCCTTCAGTGACGGCTACAGCGGCGACTACGAGTTGCACCGGCTCGCCGATGAGCTCGATCAGGAGGATGGGCTGCCGCGCGAGATCCCATGGCGCGCCGATCTGCCCCTGGAGGCGATCAGCGTCGATGGGCGCGCCCTGGACAGCGATGGATTGCGCCTGCGGTCCATCGAGATTCTCCTGAGCCATGGCATCGTCATCATTCGCAACCTGCCCACCCATCCGGAGTGCATTCTCGAGGTGGCGCGCCGTTTCGGCTACGTGCGCGAAACCAACTTCGGGCGCCTGTTCGAGGTCTATTCACGCCCCGGCTCGAACGATCTCGCCTATCGCCCGGTTCCCCTCGGGGCGCACACCGACAACCCCTACCGCGAGCCGGTCCCCGGGGTCCAGCTGCTGCATTGCCTGGTAAACGAGACCACGGGCGGATGGTCGACGCTGGTGGATAGTCTGTCCGTCGCCGCCGCTCTGCAGGAGGAGGATCCGCAAGGCCTCGAGCTGTTGGCGTCGACACCGGTGCGGTTCCGGTTCATCGACGCCAACGAGGAGCTCATCGAGCGCCGCCCGATCGTGCAGCGGGACGCCAGCGGCCGGATGACCGGCGTGCACTACAGTCCGCGGCTGGACTATCTGCCGCTACTCGATGCCGCCACCACGCGGCGCTTCCAGCGGGCGCGCCGGCGGTTGAGTGAGCTCTTCGCCGATCGGCGCTTCGAGCTGCGATTCCCGCTGCGGGCGGGCGAGCTTATGATGTTCAACAACAGCCGCGTGCTGCACGGCAGGACCGCGTACGATCCAAACGAAGGCCGCCGGCATCTGCAGGGGTGTTACATCGACCTCGACGGCCCGCGCAGCCTGTATCGCACCCTCGGCAGGAGCCTCAGCGCCGCATCCAGGGTCAGATGAGGACGCCGACCGCCGATGCAGTGGAGAATGCACGTGCGCTCAGGATCCGGCAGGCAATCGTCGTTGCGCTGCTTTTTGGCGGTTATGCCTCGCTTTATTTCTGCCGCGCCGATCTCTCGGTCGCGACGCCGCTGCTGGCGAAGGAGCTCGCGCGGCACGGCCTGTCGTACGACGCCGCGCTCGTGCGCATCGGCGCCATCACCTCGCTCGGCATTCTCGCCTACGCTATCGGCAAGCCCTTCATCGGCGGTCTCGGTGATTACTGGGGCGGCCGCATCAACTTTCTCATCGGGCTCGCGGGCGCAACCGTGTGCACGCTGCTCTTCGCCTTCTCGGGTGCGCTGCCCTTCTTCACGACCGCGTGGTTCCTGAATCGCCTGGCGCAGTCCGGAGCGTGGGCCGGCCTCCTCAAGCTGTCGTCGCGCTGGTTCGACTACTCCTCGCACGGCGCCATCATCGGCGTGCTGAGCCTGAGTTATCTCATCGGCGATGCGGGCGCGCGCGCATGGATGGGGCGCCTGATCGCGCACGGCTATGGCTGGCGGAGCCTGTTCGTGCTCGCCGCGGCGGTGTCCGGGACGATGCTCATCGCCAGCTTCGCCTTGCTGCGGGAGTCGCGGGTCGCCGCCGGATACGGCGATACCATCGCGAACCCTCTTAATGTGTTCGCGCGCTCGAAAGCGCCGCCGGCAACCGTCAGGGAGAGGCTCGGGCCGCTCGTGCGAAGCCCCGCATTCCTCATGGTCTGCCTGTTGTCGCTGGTGTGCACAATCGTGCGCGAGACCTTCAACGATTGGACCCCGGTGTACATGCGGGATTTCGTGCATCTCAGCATGAGCGGGGCCGCCGGCATGAGCGCCATCTTCCCGGGCGTCGGCGCGATTTCCGTGCTGCTGGCGGGCTGGCTGGGCGATCGGCTGGGGAGCATTGGGCGGCCGTTGCTCCTGTTCGTGGGATTGACCGCCACTGCGGTTGCCTTGGTCCTTCTGGCGACGCTTCACCGTGGCGGAGTGGATGCCATCCCGATTGCCCTGATAGGGGTGGTCGCGCTCTTCCTGCTCGGGCCGTACGCTTACTTGGGCGGCGCGATGGCCCTGGATTTCGGCGGCAAGGGGGCGGGCGCCTTGGCCTCCGGCATCATCGATGGCATCGGCTATCTCGGCGCGGTATCTGCCGGTATCGGTGGCGCCAAGCTTGCCGTTACGTTCGGCTGGAGAGGCGTATTCGCCACGCTCGCGGTCATCGGAACGGTCGGCGCGCTCGGCGCCGGGGCGCTATACGTGATGGAGCGGCGCGCAATCGCCGCACGTACTATTGCGGGGGCGCGAACGTTGGCGGCGGGTGCGAGCTCATGATAGTGGGGGGCAAAACGTGAAAGCACTGCATACAGCTACATCGATCAGCTGGACGCCCTCGGCGTTGAGGCTACAGTCGGGTGACGATGCTCCCGTCGAGCTGGCGAGCGTCTGGCTACGCGATAACCGCCTGGAGGATCGCGATCGGGCAAATGGCCAGCGGCTGATCGACGTCGCCGACCTCCCCGCGGCACCACGGATCCGACATGCCGCCCTGCAGGGGACCGCGGTGCGGGTCGAGTGGGAGCATGAGGCGGCCGTGGCATCGTTCGAACTCGAGTGGCTCGCGGCACAGGCGGCGGCGATCGCCGGTGCGCGCGCTCGGCCGCAGCCGCGACTCTGGCTGGACGGCGGGCAGCTCGATGCGACTCGCAGCTTCGCATGGACGGCGCTCGCGGCGGCGCGGGACAACATCGAGATCCAGGCGAGCTGGCTCAAGGACCTGGTCTCGGACGGGCTGGCATTCCTGTCGGACGTTCCGGCGGAGCCCGGTGCCATACTGGCGGCCGTGCAGCTTGCCGGGCAGGTTGCGCAGACCAACTACGGCCTGTTGTTCGACGTGCGCGCGGTACCGCAGCCCGAGAACCTCGCGTACTCGGATCTCGGGCTCGGGCTGCATACCGACAATCCGTATCGGGAGCCCGTGCCCGGCTTTCAGGCGCTGCACGTGCTGGTCGCGGCACCGGACGGCGGCGAGAGTCTGTTTGCGGACGGGTTCGCGCTCGCGGAGCACCTGAGGCAGGAGGATCCAGCTGCATTCGAAGTGCTGGCACGGACCCCCGTGCCCTTTGCCTATCGCTCCAGGAACGCGGCGCTCAGCGCGGAGCGGCCGCTGATCCAGCTCTCCTGCCGCGGCGAGGTCGTCGCCGTCCACTACAACAATCGCTCCATCCAGCCCCTGCCGTTCGCGGCCGAGGCGGCAGAGCGGTATTACCGCGCCTATCGGCGGTTCGCGACGCTGCTGCGGGAGCCGCGCTTCATGATGCGGCTCATGATGCGGTCCGGCGACCTCGTCCTGTTCGACAACCAGCGCATCCTGCATGGCCGCACGGGCTTCCCCTCGGCGCGCTATCCGCGCCACCTACAGGGGTGCTACCTCACGCGCGACAGCGTCTTCAGCCGCACGGCGCTGCTCGCCCAGGAAACCGAAGAGAGGGTCGGCCGATGAGCGTCATCGACGAGATTTTCTCTCTCTACGCCGCCCGCGGCGCCGCCGCCTATTTCGGTGAGGCGGTTTCGATGACCGAGCACGCGCTGCAGGCCGCTCATTTCGCCGAGCTCGAGGGCGCAGGGGAAACCGCAGTCGCGGCCGCACTCCTGCACGACGTCGGCCATCTGATCGCCAAAGTTCCCGACGATATTGCCGAGTGGACTGTCGATGCGCGGCACGAGGCTACCGGGGCGCGATGGCTCGGCGAACGGTTCGGCCCCGAAGTCGCCGATCCCGTGCGCTTGCACGTGCGGGCCAAGCGATATCTCTGTGCGATCGATCCGACGTATCTTTCGCAGCTCAGTCCCGCTTCCGTCCTGACTTTGAAGCTGCAAGGCGGGCCGATGCCCGCCGCCGAGGTGGCGGGCTTCGAGACCGAGCCCGGCTACCGCGAGGCCATCGTCGTCCGTCTGTGCGACGATCGCGGCAAGGTGGCGGGACTCGCCACCCGGCGGCTCGAGGACTATCGCGAGCTGCTGCGCTCGCTCGCGGCGCCGCGATCGTGACGGCCACGCCTCTGCCGGCAGTTCTCCGGCGGTCCTTGTTATATTATCATGACCATGATATATAAGTTCCGGGACTGTGCAGGCGGATGGGCTGACGGCGAATGCGACAGGTCAAAGCACTGGGGCTTCTGGGTACCGGGGTCATCGGCGGCGGCTGGGCTGCCCGCGCTTTGTATCTCGGTATCGACGTTGTGGCCATGGACACCAAGCCGGAGATGGAGGCGTGGATACGGGGCGCGGTCCAGAACGCGCGCGGGGCGCTGTCGCGCCTGACGCTCGCACCCCTGCCACCCGAAGGCAAGCTGACCTTCACCACCGATCTGGAGGAGATGGTCCGCCAGGTCGATTTCATCCAGGAGAACATCCCCGAGCAGCTCGAGCTGAAAGCGGCAGTGCTGGCACGCGCGAGCCGGGCGGCTCCTGCGGACGTCGTGATCGCCTCGAGCACATCGGGACTGCTGCCGAGCGATCTGCAGCGCGACATGCAGGCGCCGGAGCGCTTTCTCGTCGCGCACCCGTTCAACCCGGTCTATCTGCTGCCGCTGGTGGAGCTGGTCGGGGGGCGCGCGACTTCGGCTGCGGCGCTCGATGCCGCGGCGCGCTTCTACACCGACATCGGCATGCATCCCTTGCGCGTGCGGCGCGAGGTGCCCGGCCATCTGACCGATCGGCTACAGGAAGCCCTGTGGCGGGAGATCCTGCACCTGGTCAACGACGGGGTGGCGACCACCGGCGAGCTCGATGACGCCATCGTCTACGGACCCGGCCTGCGCTGGGCGGGCATGGGAACCAACCTCATCTATCATCTCGCGGGCGGCGAGACCGGCATGCGGCACATGCTGCGGCAGTTCGGTCCGTGTTTGAAGTGGCCCTGGACGAAGCTCGAGGCGCCGGAGCTCACGGAGACGCTCATCGATCGCATGGTCGAGGGCACGCAGGCGCAGGCCGGGGGCCGCTCCATCCGCGAGCTCGAGCGCCTGCGCGATGAGTATCTCGTCGCCATTCAGCAGGTGCTCAAGCAATTCAATCTCGGCGCGGGAGCGACGCTTCGCGGATTGGAGGAGAGGCTGTACGCGCGGCACGGGTGGACGACGGGTCCGGGGATCGATAAGGCGCTGGCGGGAGCGGCCGCCGGTCCGGTGCGTCTGCTGGACACCAGCGTGCGCCCTGAATGGGTCGACTACAACGGCCACATGACCGATTCACGTTATCTGCAGGTGTTCGGCGATGCCACGGATGCGCTCTTGCGCTGGGCGGGTGTGGACGATGATTACCGGAATTCCGGTCGCGCCATGTATACGGTGGAGTCGCACATCACGCACCGGGCTGAGGCGAAGGCGCTCGAGCCCCTTTACGTCACCACACAGATGCTGGATCTGGATGTAAAGCGTGTCCGCCTTTTCCACTGCCTGCATCGCCGCCGGGATGAAGCATTGATCGCCACTTGTGAGCAGGTCTACATTCATGTGGATACGCGCGTGAGTCACGCTGCACCGATAGACCCGGCTGTCCACGCGAGACTCGACAGGTTGCGCGCCGCTCATGCAAGCTTGCCCGCGCCTTCCGGCCGCACCGCCAAACCCGTCGCCGCTTGAGAGCTGAAATCTCCCATGCCCAAAATCGTCGATCATGAAAAGCGCCGCGACGAGATTGCGCTGGTCGCCTGCCGCGTCGTCGCCGAGGGTGGCTTTGATCAGGCGACCATCGTGCGCATCGCGCGTGAGGCCGGATACACCACCGGGATGGTGGCGCATTACTTCGATACCAAGCAGGACATCATCATCGCCGCCTTGCGCCTCATGCTGCGCCGCATTGACGAGCGGCTGCAGCGCAACGCCGAGAGCGAGCGACCGGATCTGCTGACATTGCTCACCGAGATGCTGCCCGTCGACGAGGAGCGCTACATCGAATGCGCGTTCTGGATCGCCTTCTGGGGCCAAGTCACGGCGGACAAGCGCATGAAGCGCATCAACGCCTGGGTGCACGGCGAATACCAGCGGCTGTATGAGCGGTGCCTGTCGCGCGCGTGGCCGGAATGGCCGCAGTGGCCCGAGGAGACCCGCGACAGCGTGCGGCGCTCGGTGAGCACATTGATCAACGGGCTGACGGCGGGCGCCGTGGCGAGCCCCGGCGATTGGCCGGCCGGGAAGCAGGTCGAGCAGGCGCGACTGCAGATTGCCATGCTGCGCGACTGGGCCAAAGGCGCCGCCGGGGCTCCCGCGAAGGCGCGCAAAGGCCGCTCCTCGGCCGCCTGATACTGACGCGCAGCGCAGCGCCGCGGCACGGCAAAGCGCGCCAGCGCCGTGCGGTTTACTGGCGCACTGACTGGCTCGCGGTGGCGGGTCTCAGTGGCTCGCAGCGAAATGTGTAGGGTCTGGGAGCAGCTATGCAATTCTCACTCACCGAAGAGCAGCAGCTCATCGTCAAGAGCACGCGGGATTTCGTGCAGCGGGAGCTCGTGCCGCACGAGCAGGAGGTGGAGGACACGGGACACCTGCGCGAGGAGCTGCTGCGGGAGCTGAAGGCCAAGGCGATCGACGCTGGGCTCTATGCGGCCAACATGCCGGCGGA
>DASYGA010000073.1:0-11834 GCA_036000265.1 Steroidobacteraceae bacterium
TGTTGTCCATCCCCTTCCAGAAGCACGTGGTGGCGGCGGCGGTGATCGTGATGCCGCGTTCCTGCTCCTGCTCCATGTAGTCCATGACGGCCGCGCCGTCGTGCACTTCGCCGATCTTGTGCGAGACCCCGGTGTAGAAAAGAATGCGCTCGGTCGTTGTCGTCTTCCCCGCGTCGATATGCGCGGAGATGCCGATGTTCCGGTAACGCTCAATGGCCGTCGCGCGTGCCACGGTCAACTGTCCTCTTGCGGGCCCCTCGTCTGAGCCGCCGGCTCTTACCAGCGGTAGTGCGCGAAGGCCTTGTTGGCCTCCGCCATACGATGGGTGTCCTCGCGCTTCCTGACCGCGGCGCCGCGGCTCTCAGAGGCATCCATCAGCTCATGGGCGAGGCGAAACGCCATCGTCTTCTCGCTGCGGTCGCGCGCGGCCTCGATCATCCAGCGCATGGCCAGTGTCTGGCGGCGCGTGGATCGAACTTCAACCGGTACCTGGTAGGTCGCTCCGCCGACGCGGCGGGATTTGACCTCGACGACGGGCTTGACGTTGTCGAGGGCGGTCGAGAGCACCTCGATGGCCTCCGCACCCTTCTTGCCGGTCTTCTCTGCAATGCGGTCGAGCGCACCGTAAATGATGTGCTCGGCGGCTGACTTCTTGCCATCCTTCATGACGACGTTCATGAATTTGGCCAGCATCTCGCTGTTGAACTTGGGGTCCGGCAGGATCGTGCGGACCGGCGCTTGGGCTCGACGGGACATAGGCTGATGCCTCTTACTTCTTGGGGCGCTTGGCGCCGTACTTGGAACGGCTCTGCTTACGCTCGCCGACGCCAGCGCAGTCCAGCGTCCCGCGCACAGTGTGGTAGCGGACGCCGGGCAGGTCCTTCACGCGACCTCCGCGGATGAGCACCACCGAGTGCTCCTGAAGATTGTGCCCTTCACCACCGATGTAGCTCGTGACTTCATACCCATTCGTCAGCCGAACGCGGCAGACCTTCCGCAGGGCGGAGTTGGGCTTCTTCGGCGTCGTGGTGTATACGCGCGTGCAGACGCCTCGCTTCTGGGGCGAAGCCCCAAGCGCGGGCACCTTCGTTTTTTCTGCCTTCGTCCGGCGCGGCTGCCGGATGAGCTGACCCGTGGTCGCCATTCTGTCTCCAAGATCCTGCGTTCGAGCGCGCTGGGCGCCCTGAGCTTTTCAGGTGAGCGGCTGGAAGAAAGACCGGGCCGCCTGCTGCTCGCTCGGCGGCCCGGTGTCTATATCTCGATATAGCTGTTTCCGGTGCCGGCGTGAATCAGGGCCGGACCGGGAAAGGCCGGCGATTCTAGGTAGGGGGGCGAGGAGTGTCAACCGTGCCGGCAAACCCCGAGATCCGTCCGCGCGCTGGCGGGCTACTCCAGCAGGCGGCCGAGATTGCGCCCCAGCCCGATCCCTGCGACGATGGCTGCCATTCCATCCACGATCGAGTGGCGGCAGGAAGCCGCTCCCTTCTCTGTGTTCCGAGTTCTCGCTCCCTGCATGGGCGATACCCGCTGCGTGGCCAGACTCACCGCCTGGGCGCTGCTGCTGGGCACCTGCGCGTCGCTCCCCTCTCCCGCCCTGGCGGCCCCGGCCGTAGCCGACGATTCGGCGCTTGAGGTGCTTGAGGTAAGGACGCTGCAGACGGATGGTAGTCACGCATCTGCTACAGACGTGGCAAAAGGCGCCTTGGACAGCCAGTTCGTGCCCGCCACTTCAAAGGGTCTACGGCAGCTCACAGGTATTCATTGGGTCCGGCTGCAGTCCACCCGAAGCCTTGGCGGCATGGCAGTTCCGGTCGTGACCGTGGAGTCCAGCCGGGACTTGCGCATCGAGCTCTATCCGGCCGGCGTGGCCCGCGCCTGGGCGATGCCCCTCAGCCGGGCGATGCCCCTCACCCGAGCGGTAGCTCTGCCGGGATTCGGCGGGACGCGCGAGACTGCCTTTCTGGTCCCGGGAGCCGTGCTGCAGGCCGGCGAGGTTTTCTACGCCCGCATCCAGGCGACTGCGCCGGCAGCCGATCGGGTGTACTTCGGCGCTGGCACGCTGACGGATGTGCTGGCCCTCGGATCGCACCACGCGCTCATGATCTCGCTGGCTTGCGGCGCCCTCGGCGCCCTGGCGCTCGCAACCGCGGCCATGTGGCTGGTGCTCTCGGACCGGCTCTTCATCCTCTATGCGGCCATGACGGGCTTGCAGGCGCTCTACCTGGCTTACTTCTCGGGAGAGGGCTTTCGCTGGTCCGGGCTCGCCGTGGGCGATGCCCTGGAGCCCTACGCCTGGAATGTGCCCGTGGCGCTGAGCGGCGCCCTGGCGGCCCTGTTCGCCCGCGAGATCGCCGACTTGCGGCATACCTCGCCAAGGGTTTATCGCGCGTTCGGCTGGCTCGCGGCGGCGTTCGCCGCTTTGGCGATCTCGAACGTCGGGCGGGCGGTGGGTCTTGGATCGATCATCGCCGGAATCGGCAATGTGATGTTCCTCGGCGCCGGCGTCTTCGTGCTCGTCGTCGCCTTTCTCGCGTGGCGCCGCGGCAATCGTGCAGCGGGCTGGTTCCTCTTCGCATGGGTGCTGCTCGAGACCTTCGCCATACTGACCTCGGCGCGGCTCCTCGTCACCCGCGCGGCGAGCAACGAGGCGCTCTTCTACTATGGCCTGCCGGGATCGATGGTGGCGTCCGCCATTCTCACCTCCCTCGGCGTCGCCGATCGTCTGCGGCAGCAGCGCCACGCCCTGACAGAGGCGGAGCGGCGCGCGAAGACGGACCCTCTCACCGGCGTCTTGAACCGCCGTTCACTGCTGGAACAGCTCGAGGCTGTCTGCCGGGGCGCTCGCGCGAACGGCCTTCCAGTTGCAGTCCTCTTTCTCGATGTCGATTACTTTAAATCCATCAACGACTCCTACGGGCACGCCGCCGGCGATGCCTGCCTCGCGGCGATCGTGCCGCCCATTCAATCGGAGCTGCGCCAGTCGGACATCATCGGCCGCTATGGCGGCGAGGAATTCGTCGTGGTGCTGAGCGGCGCGGACATCGCGGCGGCGGAGCCGATCGCGGAGCGCATCCGGTTGCGAGTCGCCGAAATCAGCATCGAGGGTCACTCCGCGCCGATCCAGTTGACGTGCAGCATCGGAGTCGCGAGCAGCGACCCGCTCGATGTCTGGGGACAGGCTCTCATCGCGCAGGCAGATGCCGCCGTCTACGCGGCCAAGCGGCTCGGCCGTAATCGAGTGCACGTCGCGATTCCGCTCGCGGCGTAGCCGGGCGGCACAACATTGTTGTAGGCTTCCTTAACGGCTCGCGCCGAAACACGCCGTGCGTCACGGCGGCCGCGCGGGGATCGTGTTCTGCTACCCTCGAATCCTGCGTCGACCGCGGAGAAGACTGAAAAAATGGGGCTCCGTTTCCTGCCGAAGTCGGCCACGGTGCACGGCACGCGCCCGCGGCTGCCGTCACTCGTGTGGTCCTGTGTATTTCTTACCGCCTCGGCCGCCTGCGCTGCGGCGCCGATTCATCTGGCCTCGATTTCCCGCTACCACCACCATCACCACGTGCATCACCGCCACCGTGGATCCGCCGCGCAGCCGAACCTGCGGTCGAGCGAAGCGCTGGTGTTGGACGTCACCGATCACAAGGTGCTGTACGCACGCAAGGCCGACGGTCAGCGGCCCATCGCCTCGATCACCAAGCTGATGACGACCCTCGTGGTCTCGGAGGCCAGGCAGCCCCTCGATCAGGTACTGCAGGTCACCGACGCCGACCGGTCCCGCGAGCCCTCACGGCTCGCCGTCGGCACCAGGCTGACGCGCGCGCAGCTCTTTCACCTTGCGCTGATGGCATCGGAGAACCGGGCGGCTCACGCGCTGGCGCGCAACTACCCGGGTGGGCTTGCAGCCTGCGTCAGCGCCATGAACGCCAAGGCACGGGCGCTCGGCATGACTCACACCCATTTTCTCGAGCCGACCGGCCTCTCGAGTGAAGATGCCTCGACGCCCGCAGACCTCGCGAAGCTCGTCATGGCGGCATCGCAGAGCCCGGTCATCCGCCTCTATTCCACCAGCCCTGGCTACACCATCCGCTCCGGCCGGCGGATGGTCGCCTACCACAACACCGATTTGCTGGTGAAGCGCGCGTCCTGGCACATCCTCGTGCAGAAGACCGGCTTCACCAATCCTGCGGGCCATTGCCTCGTAATGCAGGCGGTCATCGACCATCGCACGGTCGTCATCGTGCTGCTGAACTCCTGGGGCAGGTACACGCGTGTCGCGGACGCAAGGCGTGTCCGCCAGTGGGCGGAGGCGCAGCTCAACCGCCACGCCGTTCGGCAGGTGGCAAGCCGCGCCTAGGCTAAAGCTCGCGGCGGCCTCCTCATTCCGGTAGTGCGTTAGTGGGCTGGGCGTCGCTCGGCAGCAATATCGTCAGCTTGAGCTCCGGTCGCTGCGCTACGCGCAAGGTGTATTGCTCGTAGGTGCAATATCCCCGCTCGCGATGCTGGAAGCCCCGCCGGCCGCCTTCGCGGGACAGCACCTGATGGGAGCGCCACGCGGACTCGAAAGCGGTGCTTGCGGCGCAGAGCTCGTGGACCAAGGCTTGGCGCACGGGATCGTCAACCCAACTGGCAGAATCCGCACGATATTCCGCCACCAGCCGGCGTGCCCGCTCGCTCCAGTCGACGATGAATGCGGGCGCGCGGTCATCGAGGAAGACATAACGCAACAGATTGCGCTCGGCGGTCCCGTCACCGGGCACGGCATGGCTAACGGCTGGACGGCCACTGCTTCCCAGCCAGTCCGCGAACAATTCCGCGGCCGGTCGGTTCCAGGCAATCGCATCCCAGTGCCTGTCGAGAACGTAGGCAGGTGACATCACGGCGTCCACCAAGGCCGAGAGCTGCTGCGGATCGGAGTCGCCCTGGGTAGGGGGCCGGGCGGGGTCGGCCCGAGCGCTGAGCTCGAACAGATACGTGCGCTCGGCGCGCGAGAGACGCAATCCTGCGGCAATGGCGCTCAGCGTCGCCACCGAGACTGCCGTCGTACGGCCCTGCTCGATCCAGGTGTACCACGTAGGGCTGATGGCGCAGAGTTGCGCGGCCTCTTCCCGCCGCAGGCCCGGCGCCCGCCGCCGACCCAGCGGCAAGCCGAAGTCTTCCGGCCGTAAGCGGTCACGTCGCGCCCGCAGGAAGTCGCCGAGTGAAGGGCGCGGCTCTTCGTCCGCGGCCGCCTGATTCGAATCATGAGAGGGCATCGCCGGAGCCCCTTTGCAGGTTGCTGTGTGTAATAGGATAAGTCCACACCTTGTACCAGGATACCGGGCAGGCTAGCGTCACTTTATTCATCCACGCCAAGGAGCACGTCGATGCGCACCCACGAGCAGACTGTCCAGAGCCAATTCGACCCGCGCGCGCAGGCGTACCTGACGAGTGCCGTGCACGCCGCCGGCCCTGACCTCGAGCGGGCGAAGACACTCGTCTCGCGGGCGGTGCCATCGGTCGCCCAGGCGCTCGACATCGGCTGTGGCGCCGGCCACCTCAGCTTCGCACTGGCACCGCACGTGGCACGCATGGTTGCGTTCGATGCCTCGCCGAGCATGCTGGCGGCCGTCTCGAAGGCCGCGTCGGCGAAGGGACTCAGCCAGATCGAGACGCGTCAGGGCAACGCGGAATCGCTGCCGTTCGCCGACCGTGCGTTCCCCCTGGTATGCACGCGCTACAGCGCCCATCACTGGACGCGACTCGAGGCCGCCGTGCGGGAGGCTGACCGGGTGCTGGCCCCCGGCGGCCATGCGCTCGTCATCGACACGCTCGGGCATCATGACCCGCTCGTCGACACGTTCTTGCAGGCCATCGAACTGCTTCGCGATCCCTCGCACGTGCGCAATCGCTCGCGAGCCGAGTGGCGCGCGCTGTTGCAGGCCGCCGGCCTGGTAGAGCTCGAGTGCGCCGAATGGCCGACGCGCCTCGAGTTCGCCTCCTGGGGGGAGCGGATGCGCACACCGGCTGACCGCATCGCGGTGATCCGCTCATTGCAGGAGGGCGCGCCGCGGGAGGTCCGTGAAGCGCTCGCGATCGAGCCGGACGGCTCCTTCACGATCCGTACGGGCCTGTTCTGGCTGTGTAAGCCCGCATGAGGGACCGGCATGCGGCAGGACCAGCGGCGGCAATGACGCCGCGGTCAACGAGATCAAAGGCTGGCGCAACTCCAGTCGGGTTACACTCGCTGCGAAATCCCCCGGCCGTCGGAGAGCGCCGATGTCTGAGCAATCCGCGATGCAGGTCTTGAGGCAGTTGCGCCGGATGAGCCTATCGGTGCTTTGTGCGCTGCCGATTTGCAGTATCCCGGTAGCGGCTTTTGCCCAGAGCGTGCCCCCTGCTCTGCGCACGTGCGCCGCTGAAACGGATGCCGGCCAAAGACTGGACTGTTACGACCGGGAGATGGCGCGACTCCTTGCACTGCCGAAGCAACCAGCGACCGGCGCGGTCCGGCCCGATGCCCCGTCCAGCGCCGCGGCGGCGCAGAGCCCGAGATCCGCCTCGGCCCCGAGGAGCAGGTGGGCTCCAAGCTCGGTTCCGAGCTCCGCACCGGCCCCGAGCTCCACTCCGGCGCATGAATCGCCCGCCGCCGTTGCACAGTCAGGCGACACCGAGCCGGCCAGCCGCGAAATCTCCGCACCTCACAAGGCGTCCCGCTGGAAGATCTTCACCGGCGGCGGCTCGCCGCCGGTGGCGGCGCACATCGTGCGCCTGGACCGCTCGCCGGATGCCATGGTGCTGCATCTGGACAACGGGCAGGTCTGGCAACAGATCGGGCGCGCCTCGGGCGACCTCGGCCTGCAGGCGGGTGATAGCGTGAGGATCGAGAAGCACCTCGGGTCCTACTGGCTGTCGTCGCGCCATGTCTCCGACATGCAGGTGCGACTGGAGCCCGGCCGGACCCAGTGATGCTTCAGGGCGGGGGGCGCTACAGCAGATGCGCGCCGCTGATGCCGCCGTACACTCCGAGCCCTGCGGTCAAGATCGACACCGCCACGACCAGCCAGGCATACGGTCCTCTCGGCCGATGCTCGGCCGGCAGCGCCTTGAACGCCAGCAGCACCAGGAAGCCGAGGACGAGCGGCAGCATCAGCGCGTTCATGACCTCGACGCCGATATTGAGTGCCACGAGGTCCGGTGCGAGATCGACGATCACGGCGCCGCCGATCACCGCCGCGGAATAAATGCCGTAGAACCAGGGCGCGTCCAAGGGATGATGCTCGAGCGAGTGGCGGTACCCGGTGACCTCGCCGAAGCCCCACGCTGAGGCGAGCGACACCACGATGGCCGCCACCATCGCCGCGCCTATCGTGCCGAGCCCGAAGACCACACGGCCGACATTGGGTCCGAGGACCGGGACCAGCATCTTCGTGATGTCACCGATGCTGTTGAGGCTGGCCCCCGCGGCGTCGGCGTGCAGCTTGCCGATGGTCGCGGCCGCCGCAATGAGCACCGCTGCCATCACCGCCTGCGCGATGACGGACCCAAAAGCCGTGTCGTACTGCGCGTGCCTGTAATGACAGGGCTGCAGCCTCTTGTCGGCGACCGCGGACTGCTGATAGAAGATCATCCACGGCATGATGACCGCGCCAATGTTGGCCGCGACCAGGTAAAGATAGGCGCTGTCATTGACCGGCATGTGGGCGAGCCCGCTCGCCAGCTCCGCCCCGTGCGGATGGGCGCGCCATGCCACGAAAAAGAACGCGAGCTCGAACAGCCCGAGGGCGATCGCGACCCGCTCGACCCGGCGGTAGCTTCCGGTCAACACCACCGCCAGCAACAGCGCGGTCGCGATGCTCAGGCTGACGGCACGGGGTATCCCGAACAGCTCGCCGACACCCGCAACACCGGAGAACTCGGTGATGAGCGCGCCGAGGGTCGCCACTCCGAGCCCGCTGACCGACACCCAGGCCCAGCCGGCCCCGAAAGTGTTGCGGATGAGCTCCCCGTGCCCTTTGCCGGTGAAGATGCCGAGCCGGACGGTCAGCTCCTGGACGATGTAGAGCACAGGCATCAGCAGCAACTGCAGCAGCAGCAGCCGATATCCCCATTGAACGCCGCTTTGCGCCGCCGTGATGATGCTGCCGACGTCCGTATCGGCCAGCATGACCACGAGTCCGGGCCCCATGACGGCCAGAAAGATCTTCCACTCCGGAGTCGAGATCCGGGTGTGCTTCAGAACGGGAGCCGCACGCTCGTCCATCGGCTACGCCCGGCCATCAGGCCGAAGCACCACAGATAAGAGTGATTCGCATTTGCGGATGAGACTAGCAGCCGCCGGAATCCAAGGCAAGGAAAGGGACCGCGCTGTCCGCGCCCATCGAGCGACGTTCCCGGCCGGTGCTGCGTGTCGAAAGTGGGCAGGGTCGCGCGTCTATGGCCAGCAGCGCCCACTTTTACCTTCTGGAGGCTCCGATGAAGCTTTATGAATTCGGTCCCACCCGCTCGATCCGCGCCCGATGGATGCTTCAGGAGCTCGGCCTGGAGTTCGAGGCCATCCCCGTGAATCTGCCGGGGGGCGAGCACCACAATCCACCGTTTCTGGAGCTGAATCCCGCGGCGAAGGTGCCGGTCCTGGTGGATGGCGACCTCATCCTGACCGAATCAGTCGCGATCGTGCTCTACCTGGCGGAGAAGTATCCAGATCGCGGCTTCATTCCCATCCACCCGGAGGCGCGTGCCGACTTCTACCGCTGGATTCTATTTGCCGTGACGGAGCTCGAGCAGCCGCTGTGGCGGATTGCCCGCCATACCTTCCTGTACCCGCAGAAGGATCGCCTCCCCGCCGATGTGGTCCTCGCCGGTCGCGATTTTGCGCCGATGGCGGCCGTGCTCGAGAATCACATGAAAGGCCGCACCTACGTGGCCGGCGACGGCGTCACTGCCGCCGACCTCGTGGTTGCCTACACCCTCGATTGGGCGGGCGAGGCCGGGCAGCTCGGCGAGTGCCCCGGTCTGAGATCCTATGTCGAGCGCATGTATGCACGGCCCCGCGCTCCGCAGCGGATCGGAGAGATCGTCCGGGCGATGTCCAGCAGCACCAACGCCGCAGCCAACGCGTGAGGCGGAGCCGTGTGCTCGCCAGGCAATGAGGCGTGCCCTACCCGGGCTTGCGGAACTTGTAGATGAACTGATCCGTGTGACCGCGGATCGAGGGATCGAACACCAGCTTCGTGTGCGAGTCGGCGGGATTGCGCAGCACATTGCTCTCGCCGACGTACTCGAACCCGGCGGACATGATCTCTTTCTTCGCCGCCTCGGGATCGATGCGGTGCAGAGTCGACGTGTCGCTGAAGCCGGAGCCGGCGGGCGCCACGTGGTCGAGCACCAGGTAGATGCCGCCCGGCTTGAGGGCCTCGTACACCTTGCGGTCGAAATCAGCCACGTTGAGTCCCGGCACATTGTGCAGGTCGTGATAGTTCTGGGACGTCCACACGAGGTCCACCGGCTGGGGCAGGTGGAAGTCTGCAATGGGACCCTGCAGCACCGTGATGTTGTGCTCGTAATGCGGATTGGCGGCAATCGCCTTCACGGCCACCGGTTTGCCCGGCTTGCGTGGCGGCGGGACGATCTCGTAGACATGTCCCTTGGCACCGACGACCCGGCTGAAGATCCGTGTGTAATACCCCTCGCCGGGGAAAAGCTCGGCGACCGACATGCCGGGACGCAGCCCCACGAACGCCACACAAGCCGCCGGCTTGCGCTCGGCATCGCGCTCCCGGTCGGCTGCCGGTCGGGCCGGATCCGCCACCGCGGCGGCGATGGCCTTCGAGACCCGGGCGGCCGCCTGTGCCGGCGCGGCTGAGCTCAGCGCCAGCGAGCACAGCAACAATCCGGCGGCGGCGAACAGGGCGATGCTGTTGCGAGGCCCCGTCGCTGCGTCGAGTAAATTTGTTCCTGATAATTTTGTCATTTGAGGAGCTCCCGCGGCGGCGTGGCCGGCTGCTGCATTGTACAGATTTGACATAACCTCTGTACTCCTAATGGATCTGCGGCGGCGCGGCAACCGTGATCGGCTTACCCGGAGCGAGGGTCGGCGCACCTGCCGAGTAGGCAGCCTGGTTGTAAGCCGCGACATCGCCGGAGAGCAGTGCGTTGTAGGCGGCGAGCTTGGCGTCGAGCTCGCCTTTCAACTCCGCGCCGATCTTCAGCAGGGGCCCGGTCGGCGCCTGTACACCCAGGCTGGCGAGTACGGTCTCGTTCATTTCCAGCGCATCGTGCAGATCGGTCAGCTGGTGCAGGCTGTCTTCCATCACCTTGTGCTGCACTTTCGGGTCATAGACGGAATCCTTCAGCTTCCCGAGCTCTTTGCCGAGGGCGTCGGCACGGTCGAGCAGGGCGGATTGCGCCTTGGCGGCCGCGCGCACGGACGGGTCGATGCCGTTCTCTTGCGCCTCGACGGTCTTGCGGTAGTCATCGAGCTGCGACTGCATCGCGCTGAGGTGGTTCAGCATTCTGTTCAGCGCATCCACCTGGGAGCGGGCCTCGAGAGCCAGCTGCAGCGACTGCTTCTGCGCGGCGAGCGCCGGAGCCTGGTTGGGGTCCGAGATCACGTGTGCGCCGGCCGTCTCGGTGTGGCCAGCGACGGTCACGCTGACCGTGTAATCTCCCGGCAGCACCTCGGGACCGTGGGGCTGCGCCCAGGCAGGAGGTTTACCCTCCAGCGGCTCAGTCTCGAAGTCGGTGGTCGCGGCCGCATCGTAGGTCATGTCCCAGACGTAGCGGTTTACTCCGTATAGCGACTCTCCGTAGCGGGTCGCGATCAGCTCGCCGCTCGGATCGCGGACTTCGATCTTCACGGGCGTCTGATGCAGCGCCTTCTGCTGCTTGTCGGCCTCCAGCTTCTTCGGGAGGCTGTAATCGATCACCACGCCGTCCGGCGCGTTGGGAGTGACGAACGATGGCTCGGCGCCTTCGCCGCGGCTCCACCGCTGGTACTCGACGCCGGTTCCCGGCGTGAACAGCTTGACCTGCTTTGGCAGCGCGTCGGGATCGAGCTGCGCGACGGCAGCGGAATGATCCAGCACCCAGAGTCCGCGGCCGTGAGTCGCGAGCACGAGGTCGCCGCGGACGAACTTCAGGTCGAAGACCGGCATCGTCGGCAGATTGGACTTCAGCTGTGTCCACCGGCCCCCGCCATCGCGCGAGATCCAGACGCCGCGCATGGTGCCGGCTGCCAGCACCTGGCTGTCGTGCGGATCGGCGCGCACCACCATCACCGAGCCGTCGGCCGGCAGGCCGCCGCCGATCGAACGCCAGTGGTGCCCGTAGTCCGTTGTCGCATATGCATAAGGCTTGTCGTCACCCAGCTCATGCGCATCGACCGCGACATAGGCAGTTCCCGGATCGCTCGGCGAGACGTCGATCTGGTAAACACGTGCCCAGGCGGGCGCGTGCGGCGGCGTCACCTTGCTCCAGGTGTTGCCGCCGTCGCGGGTGACGGACACGAGCCCATCATCGCTGCCGGTCCAGATCACGCGTGAGTCGCTCTGAGCCACCTGGATCGAGAGCAGGGTGTCATAAGTCTCGGCGCCCGAGAGATCGTAGTGGATCGGGCCGCCGGAGAGCTGTTGCTTGGACTTGTCGTTGCGCGTCAGATCCGGGCTGATCGTCTTCCAGTTGAGGCCGCCGTCGGTGGACTGCAGCAGTACATTGCCGCCAACATAAACCGTCTTCGCATCCCGCGGATCGACTGCGATCGGCGGCGTCCAATTGAAGCGGATCTTCTGCTTGGCGGGGACCAGATCGTCGACGAAGCCAGGGCCGTGCAGGTACGGCATGATGAACAGCGACTGCTT
>DASYGA010000143.1:0-18199 GCA_036000265.1 Steroidobacteraceae bacterium
AGCCCTGATTTACGATAGCGCAAGGGGGTGAAGGTACCATTTTACCGATCGTGCCGTCCGGGCACGCTTTGCACAAAAGGTGGCGAAAAACAATGACGGTCAGATCCACAATCGCGTCCATGTTTGAGGAGGTCGCACGCGAGCAGCAGCGCCGGCTCGCACCGTTGACCGACAATCTGAGACTGGTCGAGTCCGGACTCGACTCCCTGAGCTTCGCGCTCATCGTGGCGCGGCTCGAGGATGCGCTCGGCTATGATCCGTTCGACACTGCCGAGGCATTCCCCGTCACGTTTGGCGATTTCGTCAGCCTTTACGAGAAATATCCGCGGTAACGCGATGACCTTGTGGGAAGCGATCGCCCGGAGAGCCGCCACCCCGGGTAGCCCCTGGCTGGACGACGGGCGCAGGGTCGGGCTGGAGGCGCTCGCGGACGCCTCCATCCTGGATGGGCGACTCGAGGCCTTGCGCGGCCGCTCGGTGATGATCGCGACGGAACATGCACTCACGGCGGCCCTTGCCCTCATCGAGCTCGACGGTGTGGCGAGGCGCATGGTGCTTTGTACGCCGGGCCTCGCTTCGGAGCACATCCCGCAAGTGGTGCGCGACGCGCAGGTCGATGCCTGGGTCACGGACGCCGCCAGCACGGGGCCGCCTCAGGGATTGGGGTCGATTTCCTGCGTCGTGGCCCATCGGGTGCCGCAACCCTCCGAGGTCGACCGCCTGGGCGAGACGTCCGCTACGGAATGGATTTTACTGACATCGGGCACGACGGGAGGGCCGAAGCTGGTGGCGCACACGCTGGCCAGTCTCACGGCGGCCTGCGCGCGCCGGCCCCGCGGCGAGCCAGGCGCGCCCATCTGGAGCACCTTTTACGATGTCCGGCGTTATGGGGGCCTGCAGATCCTCCTGCGAGCGCTTTTCTTCGGTTCCCTGCTGCTGCCCGCCGCGGCTGACGAACCGCCGCGCGAGTTTCTGGCCCGTGCCGCCGCGGCGGGAGTGACGCACATTTCCGGTACCCCGTCCCACTGGCGCAAGGCGCTGATGAGCGGTGCGGCGCAGCAGATCCGACCGGGCTACGTCCGTCTTTCCGGTGAAATCGCCGATCAGCCCATTCTCGATGCGCTGCGTGCCGCATTTCCCCATGCCGTGGTGGCCCACGCCTTCGCCTCCACTGAGGCGGGTGTGGCTTTCGAGGTGCAGGACGGCCTGGCAGGCTTTCCCGCATCGCTGGCGGGGACCTCGGCCGCGGGAGTCCGGATCGATGTCAGCCGCGGGACGCTGCGGATCAAGTCCCCCGGCAATGCCTCACGATATCTCGGTGAGGGCGCCCCGCCGATCAAGGACGGCGAGGGCTTCGTCGATCTGGGAGACAAGCTCGAGCTGCGCGGCGATCGCTGGTACTTCATCGGGCGCAGCGGCGGCATCATCAATGTGGGGGGCCTCAAGGTGCATCCCGAGGAGGTCGAAGCCGTGATCAACTCGCATCCCAAGGTGCGCATGTCGCTGGTCAAGCCGCGTCGCAACCCGATCACCGGGACGGTGGTGACCGCTGAAGTGGTGCTGGTCGCGGGCGACGACGGCGAGAGCGGCGAGGGCCCCGAGGCGCCCGCGAAACGGATCTGCGGCGAAATCCTCGCGACCTGCCGCGAGCGGCTCGCCGCCCACAAGGTGCCCGCGCTCATCCGCGTCGTCCCTGCCCTCGAGGTATCCGCTTCCGGCAAGCTGGTACGCCGCGATGCATAACGTCCTGATCAGCGGCGGGAGCAGGGGGCTCGGGCTCGCGATTGCCGCGACGCTGGCTGCACGCGGCTACAGAGTGATCGCGCTGGCGCGTTCCAACACGACAGAGCTGCGCGCGGCCATGGACACGTATCCGGAAAGGCTGCTCTTCCGCGCCTGCGATCTGGCCGATGTCGCCGGAATCGGCGCGATGGTTGCACAGCTGCGGCGCGAGACTGGACCGATATACGGGCTCGTCAACAACGCGGGCCTCGGGACCGGCGGCCTCCTTTCCATGATGCGCGATGCCGATATCGAGTCGCTCGTGCGGCTGAACACGCTGTCACCGCTCGTACTCACCAAGTACGTGCTGCGCTCCATGATGGCCGCGCGCGCCGGTCGCATCGTCAGTGTCTCGAGCATCGTGGCCACGACCGGCTTCAAGGCGCTTTCGGCCTACTCGGCGACCAAGGCCTCACTCGAGGGATTCACGCGCTCGCTGGCGCGTGAGGTGGGCCCGCTCGGTATCACCGTGAATGCGGTCGCGCCGGGCTTCGTGGACACCGCGATGACACAGGAGCTCGACGAGGACGACCGCCAGCGGATCATGGGCCGAAGTGCGCTGCGCCGCATGATAGGGCCCGATGATGTTGCCGCAGCCGTGGCATACCTGATGAGCGACGAGGCGCGCAACATCACCGGCATCACGCTGACCGTGGATGCCGGCAACACGACCTGAAGGCCAAAGATGCGACCCGAGACCATCGCCCTGCACGGCGGCTTCGACTGCGACCCGACGACCAAGTCCGTCGCGGTACCGATCTACCAGACCGTGGCGTACTCGTTCGACAGCGCCGAGCACGGTGCGGCGCTCTTCAATCTCGAAGCCGATGGCTTCCGCTATACGCGCATCGGCAACCCGACCACCCAGGTGCTCGAGCAGCGCATGGCGCAGCTCGAGGGCGGCATTGAGGCGCTCTGCGTGAGCTCCGGGCAGGCGGCGCTGCATTACTCGGTCCTCGCCGTCACCGAAGTGGGACGCAATATCGTCTCCGTGCCGCAGCTCTACGGCACCACCCACACGCTGCTCGGTTACATCCTGCCGAAGCTCGGCATTCGCACCAAGTTTGCCGACTCCGACCGGCCGGAGGCCCTGGCCGCGCTCATCGACGAGGACACCCGGGCCGTGTTTTGCGAGACGGTCGGCAACCCCGCGGGAAACGTCTGCGACATCGAGGCGCTGGCCGACGTGGCGCATCGCGCGGGCGTACCCCTGATAGTCGACAACACCGTGCCGACGCCGATCCTCATCCGGCCGATCGACTACGGCGCGGATGTCGTCGTGCACTCCCTGACCAAATTCCTCGGCGGCCATGGCACCACGATGGGTGGCATCATCATCGACAGCGGCAAATTTCCGTGGACGCGTCATGCCGCACGTTTCCCAATGCTGACGGAGCCCGACGAGTCCTACCACGGCCTCGTTTACACCGACCACTTCGGTCCTACCGCCTACGTCGGACGCTGCCGCAGCGTGTTCCAGCGCACGATGGGCTCGGTGTTGTCACCTCTCAGCGCCTTCCTGTTGCTGCAAGGCATAGAGACGGTGGCACTGCGCATGGAGCGCCATGTCGAGAACGCGCGCCGGGTGGCGGAATTTCTCCGCGAAGACCCCCGGGTAGCGTCGGTGAGTTACGCGGGTTTCCCTGACAGTCCGCACTATCCGCTGGTGCAGAAGTATCTCAAGGGCCGGACCTGCTCGCTGCTGACCTTCGCGGTCAAAGGCGGCTACGATGCCGGCACGCGCTTCTTCGATGCGCTCAACCTCTTCAAGCGCCTGGTGAATCTCGGCGACGCCAAGTCGCTCGCCTGTCATCCCGCCTCGAGCACCCACCGGCAGATGTCACCGGAGCAGCAGCGGCTGGCGGGAATCGGCCCGGAGACCCTGCGCCTCAGCATCGGTATCGAGCACATCGACGATATCCTCGCCGACCTCGACCAGGCGCTGGCTGCCGCCGCTCGCGGCTAGCTGCCCGGGGTGATGCGCTCGAGGAGCGCCTCCAGGGACGCGAGGGTGGCGAAGCTGTCCGGGTTGATCTCGGACTGAGGGATGGCGAGGTCGAATTCGGCCTCGATCGCCAGCATCAGGGTCACCATCTTGATGGAGCTGATGCCGAGCTCACTCAGGCGAGCATCGACGGCCAGCGGACGGTTAGCAGCGGGCGTGCCGAGGATCTTGCGCACCAGGCCGAGCAGCCGCTCACGGGGCGTGAGGGCCGAGTCGGCCTGTGGACCTGGATTGCTGCTACTCATGCCGGCCCGATGATACCCGGGCGGTGGCTTTTCCGTCGCGCCGATGTCTCAATCTGAGGAGGACAGGGGCAGGGTATTTTATGTAAATTGGGCCGGGGCGCCGTTTTATGTGATCCCGGTCCGGCGGCGCGGCGGCGCTTTGTGGCATTAATTGATCACTATTGGTAACAGATCCGGAAGCCCGCCGCGCCGGGGCGATCCGGGTAGAACTAGAACCACAAGCCACCCATGGGAAGACTCTCGTGAACGACTCGTCCGTCGCACCCGCCGCCCAGCGAACTGCAGCGACCCCCCAGGCGAATCTCGGCAGCCGGACCCAAGCCGCTGCCACGGTCGCCGCGCAGCATGCGGGCCAGGTGGATGGCGCCCCCCGTTTTCCCGCCGAGGCCTTCGCGGCCATCAGGCAACAGCGGCTGCTCGGCCTTTTCGTCCCGGCGGCACTCGGCGGCGAAGGTCTGCCGGTAAGCCAGCTTGCGGATGTCTGCCACCGGCTGGCGCAGGCCTGCTCCTCCACGGGCATGATCTACGCGATGCACCAGGTGAAGGTCGCGTGCCTGGTGCGCCACGGGCGCGGGAGCGCCGCGATCGAGAAGCTGTTGCGCCGGCTCTGCACCGAACAGCTCCTGCTGGCCTCCTCGACAACCGAGGGGCAAAGCGGAGGCAATGTGCGCTCCAGCGAGGCCGCCGTCGAGCGTCGGGAAGGACGCATCAGCCTGGAGCGGCAGGCGAGCGTGATTTCCTATGGAGCCGACGCCGACGGCATCGTGACGACCGCACGCCGCGTGGCCGATGCGGCTGCGTCGGACCAGGTGCTGATCGCCTTCCTCAAGGACGATTACACCCTGACTCGGCTCCAGGGTTGGAACACCCTCGGCATGCGCGGGACGTGCAGCGAGGGCTACACCCTGCGCGCCACCGGGACGGAGGACCAGATCCTGCCCGAGCCCTACGAGTCGATTCATGCGCGTACCATGGTGCCGTTCGCCCACCTGCTGTGGGGCTCCGTGTGGGCGGGCATAGCCGCGGCCGCCACGGCCCGCGCGCAGGCCTTCGTCCGCACCGCCGCGCGCAAGAGCGGCGGCCAGTTTCCTCCAGGGGCGTCGCAGCTCACTCGCGCGCTCGCCAACCTCGGCACGCTGCGCGCGGTGATCGCCAGCTCGCTGCGAGCCTACGAAAGTCGGATGGACCATCCGGCCGCGCTCGATTCGCTCGAGTTCCAGTCGCAGATCACCCTCACCAAAGTCGAGGCCTCGGAGCTCGCAGTGGCGACCGTGCTGCTCGCGCTCCGTGTCTGCGGTCTTTCGGGCTACCGGACCGACGGTGACTTCAGCGTGGAGCGGCAGCTGAGGGACGTGCTTTCTTCACCCCTAATGATCAACAACGACCGCATTCTCGCGAGCCTCGCCAGCACGTCTCTGCTGGCGCCCGTTGCCGCGAGTGTCAGCGATTGAGCCGGAAGGACAGCATGGGAACTCCAGAGCAGCAGAGATCCGCCTCGCAGGGTGGGGAGGCCGTCGAGGCAGTTTGGACGGCGCTGTTCCGGCGCCTGGGCGTCGATGGCGTCTACGGGCGCAGCGCGCTCTACGTGGACGTGCTGCAGGGCCTCGAAGCGTTCATATCGCAAAGCCGTCCCGCGGACACGGAGGTATTGCGATTCCCGCCGGTGATGAGCCGCTCGCAGCTCGAGAAATCCGGCTATCTCAAGAGCTTTCCCAACCTCCTCGGTTGTGTCTGCGCCCTGCATGGCACGCCGGCGGAGATCCGTGCCGCGGCCGATACGTACGAGGCGGGCGGCGACTGGACACAATCGCTCGGACCTTCCGACCTGGTGCTGACACCGGCGGCCTGCTATCCGGTCTATCCGATCGCGGCCGCCCGGGGCCGCTGCCCGGAGCAGGGACTGGTGTTCGATGTCGCCGCGGACTGCTTCCGCCGCGAGCCCTCGCGAGCGCTCGACCGGCTGCAGTCCTTCCGCATGCGCGAGTTCGTCCGTATCGGCTCGCCGCAGGCGATCCAGGCGTTTCGCGAGCAGTGGATGGACCGTGCGCAGGAGCTCGCCGCCGAGCTGGCCCTGCCGTGCAAGCTGGACATCGCCAACGACCCGTTCTTCGGCCGCGTCGGCCAGGTGATGGCCGTGAGCCAGCGGCAGCAGTCCCTCAAGTTCGAGCTGCTGATCCCCTATTTCGAGGGCGCGACGCCGACCGCGTGCATGAGTTTCAACTATCACCGCGATCACTTTGGCCTCACCTGGGACCTGTTGAGTGCGGACGGTGAGCCCGCCCACACCTGCTGCGTCGCCTTCGGATTGGACCGGTTGGTGGTCGCGCTCTTCTGTGTTCACGGCACCGATACCGCCCGCTGGCCGGCCCGGACGAGACACGCGCTGGGGCTGTAGGGCGCTCCCGCTCCCCGTGCCACTCGATCCACACGTCGGGCGCTTTCTCGGGAGGCTGGCGGCGGCGACGCCGCGCAGCACGGGCGAGCTGAGCGTTGAGGAGCGCCGGGCGACTCTCGAGAGGCTGTTGAGCCTCGGAGGGGAGCCGGAGGCTGTTACCGGCGTCGAGCAGCGGGTCATCCCCGGTCCCGGCGGCCCGCTGCGCATGCGCGTGTATACGCCGATCGATGCGCACTCGCCGGCGCTGCCCGGGCTCGTTTTCTTTCATGGCGGCGGGATGGTGGCCGGCAGTCTGGATACCCACGATGTCATCTGCCGTGCGCTCGCGAACGCGAGTGGTTGTAGGCTACTGTCTGTGGACTATCGGCTGGGACCTGAGTCGCGCTTCCCGGCAGCCGTGCTGGACGCCTGCGCGGCCACGCGTTGGATGACCTCTCACGTGGAGGAGCTGGCCTTGGACCCGCAGCGTCTCGGGGTGGGCGGCGATTCCGCCGGGGCCACCCTGGCAGCCGCCGTCTGCCAGAGCCTGCGCGGGGCCGAGGGGCCGCAGCTCGCCCTGCAGCTCCTCCTCTGTCCGATTCTCGATTACCCCGCCGCGACGCCTTCGCGGGAGGCCTTTGCCGCCGGCTACCTGCTCGACCGGGAGACCCTCGAGCACGACTTGAGGCATTACCTCGTGCCCGGGGTCGATGCCAGCGATCCGCGAGTGTCCCCCCTGCGGGCGCCATGCCTCGAGGGATTGCCGCCGGCCTGCATTCACAGTGCGGAGTGTGATCCGCTGCGGGACGAGGCCGTGGCATACGCGCAGCGGCTGGAACAATCCGGGGTCCGCACGAGCTACCGCTGCCATACCGGCATGATCCATCTTTTCTACGGCCTCGGTGCGGTCATTCCCTATGTCACCGAAGCCTACCGTCTGATCGGTGCGGACATCCGCACGCTGCTCCAGTGAGCCATCCCATGCCGTCCTCATCCTCCGCAGACGAACGCTCCCGCCTCGAGCAGCTGCTCCAAAACCTCTATGCTTCCCGGACCGCCGGTGATCTCGACCGGCTCTGTGGCCTGTTCGCGCCGGATGCGCTCTTCAAGATCGCAGGCTCGAGCGATGGCAAGCCGATATCGATCGCTGCCCGCGGCGAGCGGGAGATCCGCACCTGGCTAGGAGTGCTGGTGAAGAGCTCGCGAATCTCGCGTCACGAGATCGTGTCGATGGTGATCGACAGCCCCCGGGCTGCGGTGCAGTGGCGGGCCAGCATCCACTCCCGGGTCACGGGCGCCAGCGTGGCGACTGACCTGCTCGACATGGTCGAGACGCGGGACGGGCGCATCAGCTCCTACCTCGAGCTGTTCGTGCCGGCCTGATATGAACGCGAATGCGCCCGCAGGGACCGCTGCCACGGAAGGCCCGGCCGCGCAGCAGCCGATCTACTTTCCCTCGGGTGAGCATCGGCTGTTCGGCTGGCTGCACCTGCCGGCAGGCGCGACTTCGGGCTGGGGTGTCGTAGTCTGCAAGCCCTTCGGCTACGAAGCCCTCTGTGCCCACCGCTCCGTGCGTGCGTTCGCAGACGCGGCGGCGGCGATCGGCATGCCGGCCCTGCGGTTTGATTACGCCGGAACCGGGGATTCGGCCGACATCGACCCCGGCGCCGGTCAGATCGACCTATGGACAGGCGATATCATCGGCGCCGTGGCGGAGTTGCGCCGTCTCACCGGTGTCTCACGCGTGTGCCTGCTCGGCTTCCGACTGGGCGCTCTCCTGTCCGTCCTCGCGAGTCGACAGTGCCCGGTGGACGCCCTCGCGCTGGTCGCGCCAGTGTTGAGCGGCAAGCGGTACTTGCGCGAAATTCGCACTCTACAGATGGCGGCCGACGCCGCCGAGGCAGCCAACTCCAGTGGCCAGGGGCCGCGCGAGAGCGCGGGCGGGAGTGCCGGCGGTATCGAGGTCAGCGGCTATGCCCTCGCGGCGGCAAGCCTCGCCAGCCTGTCGCAGGCCGATGCGGCTGCAGCGCCTGCGCCGGCCGTGAGCGACCTGCTGGTCATCGATCGCAGCGATTTGCCGATCGCGCGCGCCTGGTCGCAGACACTGCAGGATGCGGGGATGCGGGCGACATATCAGGCTCTGCCCGGATTCGTCGAGATGGCGCTGCGAGCGCCGCAGTTTGCGAAGCCGCCCGAAGAGATGCTGCGGACGACGCGCGCCTGGCTGTTGCAACTTCGCGATCAGGTGCCCGCCGCGGCCACGGTTGCGGGCACGCGCCCGCCGGCCACGGAGTTGGTGTTGGACGGTGAGAGCGGGGGTCCCGAGGGCGCCATCACCGAGAGCGGCGTGTTCCTCGGTGCGGACCGGGCGATGTTCGGCATTCTGACCACTCCGCGTCGCGACGAGAATCGCCGCCGCGCGGTCATATTGCTCAACATAGGCGCCGACTACCACATCGGCGCCAGCCGCATGTATGTCTCGCTTGCCCGTCGCTGGGCGCGTCGCGGCTACTACGTCCTGCGGATGGATCTCGCCGGGCTCGGCGACAGCAGCACCCGTCCCGGACGAACCGAAAACGAGGTCTTCCCGCCGGAGGCGCTGGAGAACATCCGTACCGCCATCGATTTCGTGGTCACGCGCTGCGGCATTCGGGAGATCAGTCTGCTCGGACTCTGCGCCGGCGCATACCACGGGCTGCGGGCAGCGATCGCCGGCTTGCCGCTGGTGCGCGTGCTGATGGTCAACCCCTCGAATTACTTCTGGGACCAGACGATGTCGCTCGAGGCGCTGCAGCTCACGGAGGTGGTGGGCAATCCGGGCATCTACCGCGAGCGGATCTTCTCCTTGCGGGCGTGGCGACGGTTCCTGACCGGGCAGGTGAACATCTGGCGGATAGTCAGGATCTACATGCGTCTACCGCTGCTGATGCTGCAATCGAAGCTGCGCGATGCGGCGCGGGCAGTCGGCATCCGCTTGCGTCACGACCTCGGCCGCGAGCTCGAGGCAGTCATTTCAAGGGGAATTCGGGTGGTATTCATCTTTGCGCGCGGCGAGCCCGGGCTCGATCTGCTGAAGATCGAGGCGGGATCGATGATCAGGCGCCTGGGTGAGCGGTGTCGTGTCCGCATCATCGACAGCGCCGACCATACGTTCAGCCGCAGCGGCGCGCGCGAAGTACTCGAAAACGTGCTGAGTGACGAGCTCTACGCCAGGCAGGAGCTTGCGCCTCATTCGCAGGCAGCCGAAGGAGGCTTGCGACCTGCCTGACCGGCGCCGCGGGCCGAGACGATACCGCCGGCAGCGGTGTTCCGCCTGTCAGGAAGTATCGGAGCTTCATCCGTCGAGGCTCTGTGTTCACTACCGCGTGGAATATGCGGCGGCGTACCTCAAAATGGAATGCTCGTCCCGCCAAGACCGGTACATGATCTCGAACCCGAGCTTACACATCGTATCCCGGTGCTTGTCGAAGCCGTAAGCGATCAGCGAGCGATAGCGGACGAAGTGATCGAGGTTCAATCGCAGAAATTCCTCCATGATGACCGCATCGAATGGATTGAACATGAAAAATATCGTGTTGCCGTCGGGGACTTTCCATTTCGCGGCATCGGCGACTACAAACGATACGTTGTCGTACGGCGTCCGGTGCAGGTTTCGCTTGGCGGCGTCGATCAAAGGCTCGGAGAAATCGACGCCATAAACGTGCGCGAAGGGAAAATGTCTTCGCGCGAAGAGGGAAGGTTGCCCCCTTCCACAACCGACGTCGACAAAATTCTGGAACGGAATCCCGCTCCTGAAGGCCTCGCGCAGCAGCGATTTGAGCTGAAAGGTGGAATACGGGCGATAGTTGTAGGAATGCGCCAGGGAGTCCGTCGCGCCGGTAACGAGGCTTTCGCGCGGAACGAATTCGTCGAACTCCAGTGAGTAGCGGCGAATGAACAGTCGATCGCTCGCCCGATGGTAAAACTGGGAGAGAGTCTCCAGTTTTTCGCCGAGGGGGCGTCGGGGCAATCTCGACATCGTTTTGATTCCAGGTGGCGTGGACGTGCTCTACACCCCATGGTCCCACAGCCCGCCATCATGGCGATTTCGGGCCTCTGCCCGGGCGGGAAAGGCTCCGACTATTGCCGCTTGCGTAACCGCCGCCGGGTTGCCCGGCACCGGCACTGCAGCCGCCCGCGACCCTGTCAGCTCTAGGGGTCTTTCCGGCGGGAGCGGCGCGCACGCAGCACAGCGAGGCCGCCTCCCAGCAGGGTGAGCGCTGCCGCTGCACTTGCCGGGTCGATCTCCGGTGCGGAGGTTACGCCGCCACCATGCCCCTTATGAGGCGCGCACAGCCACGGCAGTATCCAGCACAGAATTCCGTCTTGATCCGGGGGCGGGGGGCTGTAGTTACCGGCGAATGCCGCCGTCGAGACGGCGGCAGTCAACGTCAGCAAACCAACGGCGAGGGGTTTCAACATCGTCTGAGCTCCTTCATCTTCGGGCGAACGAACGGCGTATTGTTCTCACTATTGCCGCTTGCCTCGACGCCGGCCGCGGATAACGGCCAAGCCGCCGGAGAGCAGGGTCAAAGCCGCCATCGCGCTTGCAGGATCGAATTCGGGCGCCGCCACTCTGACGGCGGCATGGGCCACGATCGTGGCGGAAAGGGAGAGAAGTAACACTCCGAGAAGATTTCGCACTTTCTTATTCCTCTTTGCGTGCTCCGGATACTACGCCGCGTGTGTCGCCTCGGATCGGCTACCACGCGAGAGTCATCATAGCCATCCTGTCGGTAAATGCAAACACCCCCTTCACGGTTCCCGCGAAGCTGGTTATGTCAACTAATCATCAGATATGTCAACTAATCACCAGAGCTGCCATTGATGCCACAGCAGCACCGCAGCGCAGATGAGTGCGTTGGCGACGACGTGCGCGGCGACAGCCTCCCCCATACGCCGCGTGCGGGTCAGCAGCACTGCGAACACGATTCCGGCCGCGATGCCGGCCGGCCAGAGCACCCCGTCGAGGATTCCGTAGGCCAGGGCGCTGACGAGCACCGGGATCCAGCCGACGGCCGCGAAGGACACGGACTCGAAATCCGCGGCCACGAGCCGCCGCAGGAGGTAGCCGCGATAGGCCAATTCCTCAGCGACGGGCAGCACCAGAATGGCGGTCGCGACTCGGCTGGTGATCCACAGCGCGCGGTCCGGAGCCGACATCGCGGCCAGGGCGGCCGGCATTCCCTGCTGGGCCAGGAGGAGATGACTGGCCCCGAGCCACAGCCCAAAGACCGCCAGGCCGGCCGCGGCGGCCCGCCAGGAGAAGCGCCAGTCGAGTGCGCGCAGCCGCGGCCAGTACACGGCGAGCACCGCGCCCCCGGCGAGCAGCCGCAGCGCGTACCAGGTCTCGAAGCGGCCCGAGCTGGCGCGGGAGATCATCCCCGCCGCGAGCACCAGCAGGAAGGGCGCCATATAGGCCGCCGTGGCGTTCGCGGTGGAAGTGGCCGTGGCCGAGTCCATCCGCCCCGCCGCCGCCGCGTTGAGCCAACGACTGCGGCGGCTGACGAAGACCAGCCCGCACGCAACGGCATTGAAGCTGATCCATCCGGCTTGCGAGTGGAAGCCGAAGACCGCGATTGCCGGATGCCCGGCGTTGCCGATGAGTACCAGGGCGGCGATGCGGATGACGTTCAGGGCGAAAACGATCAGGACGCCCGCGGGAATGAGCAGCAGCGCGCGCGGGAACCGGTACTCCGCACGGAAGAAGGTCAGCCACGCGGCGCAGAAGGCGAGTATCAGGCCCATCCCCTCGAGCCCCGAGCAGATCGGGTCGATGCCGACCGCAAAGTCAGGCGCATAGATGACCCGCGTCACCGGATCCGCCTGCAGCGCCGGGACGAGCGGCTGGAGTACCAGGCGCACCAGCTCGAAGGTGACTTGCGCCGTGGGCACCCACAGTTCCTGGCTGAGAACGATCGCGGCCGTCGCGGCCAGTGCCGCTGCCGCGGCGTAGAGCCACCGGTGGCCGACTGCAGCTGCGCCCCGCCGCCAGATGTCCCACGGAGCCAGCGCCGTGAAGAGCGCAGCGACGGACAACGTCGTCAGCGTCGTTATTGAGACCGCGAGCAGGACGAAGGGTAGGTGTACGCCGTGTGTGCCGTAAAGATTGTAGAGCGCAGCGGCGATCGGAACGAGGAGGACGGCATGCAACGCCAGCCATCGAAAGCGAAGCGGCCTGCCACGCACTTCGTCGTTGATTGCATGAAGCGCGGCATCGCCACGCACGTAAACGAAGAGCGTGAGGGCGATGGCAAAGGAGACGGCGAAGCGGAATCCGAAATGTTGCAGCTCGCGTAGCGCCGTACCGAGCCCCCTCGCCGCCTGCGCCGCGCGGAAGCTGACGAAGCCGTTGAGGAGGAATTTCTCCCCGAAGAGGGCCAGAGCGAGCAGCCCCGCACGGGCGGCAAGGGTCATCCGCGCAGGCTTTTCCAGGGCGGATGCGGCGTCGGCAGGGGAGGAGATCGGCTCGAGTGCGCTCACGGCGCGAAGTCTAGACTGCGCGCCTTCACGCCCCGATCCTGCAGATTCGCGCGATGTGACGCAGCGCACAATATGCGCGCGCCACCCACTCAATGACCTGACGCGAGTACGCGTAGTCCGTCAGCCTGTTTGCGGCGGCTCATCGTGAAGGGATTTGCTTGCCGTCATTTACGCCCATGGTTGAGGGGCGTCATTTTGGGGTTCTTACTGCGGCGGCAAGTCCGCGTGTCAATGCCTGCCCGGCATGTACGTGCGATGCCTCTCCGGTGTGAGTCACACCGGCTAGCGGCTTCGTGGTTGGGGCGGCCTTATTCCGCGCCCGACGGGCTCTTCACCCGCGTTCTCCACACCTCATACGGGTCCCACGACGAGGTCCGCTTACGGGTCCGGTCACGGGGCATCGATGCTGCTGCCGACGTCTCCTTGGCTTGCGCGCGCGAAGCGCGCCGCTCGACAAGCAGAGGCGGCAGAACTGCGTCTGTACGTGTACTCATCTCTTATTTTCCTATCCCGAGGCCTATCTCTTGTTTTGTCCTGACTTGCTCGCGCTTCCTGTCCCCAAGGAGGCCTCTGCCTTGGGCGAGCGGGTCACATTATAGTCAACAAATGTGAAATGCGAATGACAAATCGCGTCTAAGCGCTTGGTTTGTCGGCAGATTGCGACTTCAGCGCCGGGTCCGCGCCAGTCGAAATTAAGTCAAATCGACTGCAACACCTGGTTCATGGGGCCGAAGGCAAATTCGCCGAGCAGGCGCCGCAGCCGCTCCTCGCACCGAGCGAGATTGGTGTAATGACGGAAGCGCGAGAGTGTTCCCACACGGACTCGCGGCTGCTCGGGATCGATTTCCCACGGGTGTAGATAAAAAGCGAACGGCCTGCCGGCGGCGTTGATGCGCCTGAGGCCCGCGAGTGTCAGCCGGTACGGAAAGATGCGGAAGTAGCCGCCACCCGTTACGGGGATCTTCAGGCCGAAGAAACTGGCCGGCGCCATCGGGAATTCCAGGATCGAGCGGCCCGAGGGCGCGGTAACGTTGCCTGGCACAGGGGATGCGTCGGAAATGCCGTAGCGATCGTGTCGGATGGCGAAGATGGACGAGTCGTAGCGGAAGCCGAGGTCGATCAGCTCATCGAGCGCCCAGAGCGTATCGCGGACGACGGAAAAGCTGGCGGCGCGATAGCCGAGCACCGCCCGGCCGATGGCATCCTCCAGCAGTCCCTTGGCGCGCACGGTCTCTTCCCGGAATTCCTGCCGGGACTGGCGGTAGATCAGCTCGTGCGAGTACCCGTGGCAGGCAACCTCGTGGCCGGCGGCGGCGATGGTGCGCACCAGCCCGGGGGAGCGCTCCGCCACCCAGCCGAGCACGAAGAAGGTGCCGTGGACACCGCGCTCCGCCAACAGCTCGAGCAGGCACTCGGTATTGCGCTCGACGCGATATTCCCGGTCCGACCAGCTGTGGCGCGGGATCGCGGACGCCAGGGCGGCCACATGAAAGTAGTCTTCGACGTCGACGGTGAAAGCATTCAGCCGCGCGGTGGCGGGTGAGCGGCTCGAGGCGCTTACGGGGCTATCCATGGTGGGCATTCTAGGGCGGACGCTGCCCTCCGATAGGCGAGGGTGCGCAGAATCGATCTAGGTCCCAAAAGACGACGGCCTCCGAAGAGGCCGTCGTCGCGGATCTTCCCGTCTGCAGCGCCGGATCAGGTCGTGGGATGCGCCCCGAAGCGCGCCGCGGCGGCGAGCGCCCTCCGGGCTGTCTTGCGCCGCCGCCCCAAGGCCAAACCGAGCGCGCCCAGACCTACAGCAACGAGGGCCAGCGTCGCAGGCTCCGGAACGCTCGGGTACGCGAGGATCGTGGCCCGCGCCGGTTCGCCGAGCAGGACTGCGGAAGCTGCCACAGCCACGACACCCAAGAGCCTGAGTATCGAAAACAGGGTCGTTGATTTCACGGGCAGTCCCTCCTTGAGCAGGCATGTGCAATGTCCGTGCAAATTCCTGGATCACATTATGAGTCAACGAGTTGAGTGCGGATTTGACGAATGATCGGGGCTCCGGCCGGCCGATCTGTAAAGGCACCCGACAGAAAAGAAAACGGCCCCCGAAGGGGCCGTTGAAGAAACCCATCCCGGGTTTGAAATCGATTTATTGTTAACAAGCTGCAAGTCCCGTACCATGCTGATAATCTTTTGAATATCAATAGGTTAAAAGCTTGGCCGTTGGGGCGCTGTAAAACTCTTCGACAGTGATCCCGGAGGATGTCGGGAGCGCTGCGATCGGCCTCACAGGCCCGCAGCTTGAGGGTGGCGGAGTCTGCGTCGCCCCGGTACTCTGCGGGGAATTTCGTATCGCGCCGGGGTCTCATGCGAATTGCTCCTTCTATGCTCTTTCGGACTGGCCGCTGGGCCACCTGCGGGATCGCCGCTCTGATGCTGACCGCCTGCGGCGGCGGGGGGAGTAGCAGCGGCTCAGGGGGTGGTGGTGGTGGCGGCGGAAACACATACACCATTGGCGGCACGATCACCGGCCTGTCGGCGTCGGGACTGACGCTCGACAATAACGGCGGCGATACTCTCACGGTGACCTCGGGCGCGAGCACGTTCACCTTCGCCACCAAGTTGGCGAGCGGGGCGAGCTACTCGGTGACGGTCGCTTCGCAGCCGACGGGAGAGACCTGCACGCCGACTTCCAACACCGGCACGGCCTCGGGCAATGTGACTTCGGTGGTGATCGCCTGCACGGCAAACCCGAAATACACGATCGCGGGCAGCATTACCGGGCTCATGGGCGCGGGTTTGAAGCTCCAGTACTACTCGGGCGGCGAAGTTCTGGCGGTCGCAACCGCAGCGACGACGTTTGCGTTCACGCAGCCGGTGCCTTCGGGTACCAGCGTCAAGATGACCGTGGCGGCCCAGCCGGGCTTCCAGATCTGCACGCCGGGCGCATCGGATTTCTCGGGGCCGATCGCCGCGAATATCACGACGGACACGCTGAGCTGCGCTGTGGCGACCGCGACAGTAAGCTTATTCGCGGGGTCAGCCAGCGCGGCTCCGGGCAGCAGTGACGGCACGGGGTCCGGGGCACTCTTCAACTCGCCGGCCGGTGTCGCACTGGATTCTGCGGGAAACTTTTACGTAGCCGATTACGGCAACAACGAGATCCGCAAGATCACCCCTGCCGGGGTGGTGACTACGTTCGCAGGCGCGGGCGGGACGACATTCAACGGTCCGGCGGGCGTCGCACTGGACTCCGCAGGGAATGTATACGTCGCTGACCAGAACAACAACGTGATCGAGAAGATCACGCCGGCAGGTGCCGTGTCTATCTTTGCCGGCTCCACGGCCGGCAATCAGGATGGCACCGGAGCGGGAGCCAAGTTCCATGGCCCCAAGGGCATCGCTGTGGATTCCTCCGGCAATATCTGGGTAGCCGACTCTACCAACAACGAGATCCGCAAGATCACTCCCACCGGCGTGGTGACGACCTGGGCCGGAACCGGAACCGCGGGCAACGCCAATGGCCCGGGCGGCTCGGGGGGCACGGCGACATTCTCCAATCCCGTTGGTATCGCCGCGGATTCCTCGGGCAACCTGTACGTGGCCGATCACGACAACAACGAGATCCGCAAGATCGATGCGAGCGACGTGGTGAGCACGTTCGTGCCTGCTTCGGCAGGGCTCAATGGCCCCTATGGCGTAGCTCTCGGCGCGGCGGGCAACATGTATGTGACGGATTCCGCCAACCAAAAGATTCGGATGGTGACGCCGAACGCTGTGGTAACGACCCTTGCCGGCGGCACTCTGGGCCATAACCCCGGGACGGGAGCCGCCGCCCAATTCAACTTCCCATTCGGCATCGTGGTGGACGCTTCCGGCAACCTCTACGTGGGCGACTTCGCGAACAACGAGATCCGCAAGCTCGTTCCCTGAGGAGCAATCCGGGCGCGATTGAACTACGATCGCGCCCGTGTTCGGCTATCTCCTATCCGCGGGGGCATCCGCCCTCCTGCTGGGCGCCTGTCTCACCCTGTGGCGCCGGCGCCTGACGGGCGCCGGGCTCGCGACCGCCCTGGCCGCGCAGGTCGCCTGGTCTCTGGCGAGCGCCGCGCAGGAGGCAGCGGTTCCGATCGCCGTCGGTCTTTTCGTTGCGGTCGAGTACCTGCGTGACCTCGCCTGGCTGCTGGTCCTGCTCAGATGCTTGAGCCGTGGGCAATCGGGCTCGGCACGGGCCGCGCAACGGATCATCGGGGCGCTGGTGGCGCTCCTGATCGTGGCGGCGGGTGTTTCGCTCATCCCGGGGCCGGGCGAGATCGTTGCGGGCTATCTGGCGGGCAACTGGCTCTGGGGCGGCCTCTTCCTCGCAATTGCCGGCCTGGTGCTCGTGGAGCAGGTGGCGCGCAATACGCGCGCGGCGCAGCGCTGGGAGCTGAAATATCTCTGGCTCGGCATCGGCCTGACGTACGCCTGGGATCTAGCGCTGTTTTCCGTGGCGATGTTGCATGGCACCGCTGCGCGAGACTTCCTCGTTGCGCGCGGCTTCGTCAACGTGGTGGCCGTCGGTCTGATCGCCGTGGCGTTGCGCAGGATTCCACGGTGGGAGTCGGCGGCCTTCCTCTCGCCGCGGATCGTCTTCTTCAATGCGACGCTGCTCGGGACGGCGCTCTATGTGCTCGCCATGGCACTGGGCAGCTACTACGTCCGCCAGCTCGGCGGTACCTGGGGGGCGGCGGGTCAGCTCCTCTTCCTGACGGCCGGCATCCTGGTGCTGGCGGTGGCGGTGCTCTCGGATCAGTTTCGGGCCTGGTCGCGCGTGACCCTCGCCAAGCATTTCTTTGCCTACCGCTACGACTACCGGACGGAGTGGCGCAAGCTCACGCGCGCGCTCTCCGAGGCCGACGAGGCGCCGGTCTATGAGCGCATCGTCAAGGTGATGGCCGGGTTCATGAATTCTGCGAGCGGCGGATTCTGGCTGCGGGATGCCGAGGGCGTCTATGTTCCCGCGGGCGGCGAGCTGGCGCTGCCCGACGCGCCGCGCGAGGCGGAAGCGCGCGAATTCTTCCAGTACCTGCTGCAGAACGAGTGGATCTACGACCTCGACCAGGCGCGGGGCCTGGAAGGCCACGGCTCGGAGGGCCGCAAGACCGCGGTGGCGCCACCGTCCTGGATGCTCTCGAACCAGCGGATGTGGCTCGTCGTCCCGCTCATCTGCGGCGGGGCGCTGGTGGGCTTCGTGGTCATCGCGCATCCGCTCGCGGAGACGCAGCTCACCTGGGAGGA
>DASYGA010000372.1:0-9730 GCA_036000265.1 Steroidobacteraceae bacterium
AGCATCACCTCGCCGTCCGGGCCGTTTGGATCACCGCTGGGCTGATTCGCGCCGTGATCGACCGATACCGCGGTCACGGTGGGCGCCGACAGGCCGAGTCCGGCGAAATAGGATTGGATGTCCTGCGGGCGATAGCCGCCGCCGAGCTCGATGAGCGCGATGCATTGGCCCTTGCCGTCGCCCGGCGGAAAGTCGTAGAGCGAGGCGAGCTGCAGTGGAGTGAACGATTGCGCCCCAGCGCGGGCCGGGCGCGAGCGCCGGCTTGCCCCGGCCGTCTTCATGCGGAAATGCGGCCGCGCCTGCGGACGATTGTCGAGCCCGAGGACGGCCTCGATGAGGCCATCCAACTCTGCAGGTATGTGCACGGGGCCCGACCGGCCGCGATAAGTTCCGCCCGGATGCGAGTAATGCCGCAGCTCGACGCCGAAAGCATCGTTGAATTGCGCGACGGTGCCGGTCAACACGAGGGTACGGCGCGCGGGGTGCTCCTGCACGACGGCGAGCCCGTGCGCCTCGGCAAAATCCCGCACGGCGTCCAGGTCCGCCCGGCTGGCGCCATGGCGCCGGGCAAACTCCGCGCGCGAGAGATGGGCCTTGCCGCCCGCGCCTTTCGCCAGCTCTCCCAAGCGCTGCTGCAAGGCCTCGCGGCCAGCCGCGCGAACGATGACGCTCACCTCCAGCCGCTCGTCAGGATCCGCCGCTCCCAAGGCGCTGGAATCCGGCAGCGGGTTACGCTCGCTTCCTTTGAGTGGACGTCTGGCCATGGCGCCGCCTCCTCACCTGCGGGTGCAGGGTGCGCGGCTACCTTAGCTCCGCCGCGGCCGGTCGGCCAGAGGTGTCTCGGGACGCAGACAGAAGCGCGTGCCCCTACCTTGGAGGCTCGATCCCCATGAGGTCCTGGGCGGAGAGGTGCTCGACGGTCTTGCCGCTGTCGGCGAAGGTCCGTGTGACCTGCACGCCGGCGTAGATCCAGAGAATCTTCATCGGCTCCGGGCCGGTGTTGCGGAAGGCGTGGGTGCGGTTTGCGGGGATGTAGGTGCTGTCGTAAGGCTCGAGAGATGTCACCACGCCGTCGATCTCCACTTCCCCCATTCCTTCGAGCAGCGTCACCTGCTCGGGGCAGTTGTGCGAGTGCAGCGGCGCGCCCTCGCCTTTCGGGTAGGTACTGATGCCCGTCGTGAAGGCCGGGCTCTCCGCCGACTGGTGAGTCACCAGCGGAATCGTTTGGATCCCGTGGCCACGGTCGAGCACTCTCACCTTCCCGGTTTTGATGATGGAAGCGCGCGGCATGTCGGGATCTCTTGTCCGCTCAGGTCCTGCCGGCGATCGGCCAGTCGAGGCACTCGCAGATGCCCCGGCCCATGATCCATTCGAGCTGCTCCGGAGTGAATTCCATGTGCTTCGTGAAGTGCTCGATGGTCTGCTTGTAGGTGAGGCCATGGTCCAGCAGTCGTGTCAGGTCCGTCCCCCAGAAGCAGCGCCGCGCGCCCATCTTGGCGACCAGTGCCTGGACGTATTTGGCGATGTTCTGGTAGGGATAGGGCTGCGTGGAGTAAGCAGCTACCGCCGAGACCTTGACGTATATGTTGGGATGAACGTGCAGATCCGCCGTCTCTTCCACCCAATAGCCGATTGCATCGTCCACGCAGCGGGCCATGATGCCCATATGATCGATGATGATCCTCAGGCCCGGATGGCGCTTGGCAATGGCGCCGAGCTCCGCCTTCCAGATCGGCGCGTGGACCATCGTCCTGACACCGAGCTCCTCGGCGAACGGCCAGTACCACGCCGCGGTGCCATCGATCATCCAGTTGCGATCCTGCGGGCGATGGAAGGTGAGCCGCGTCCCCTTGATGTGGGGGATGCTCTTCCAGTCACGCATCATCGCCTTCGCCTCTTCCGGCTTGTTCTGCGGCACGCGCGCCATGATGCCGAAGCGGTCGGGATGCTTTTCGCACGCTTCCAACGCGTAGTCGACGCGGTCGCCCTCCCATGAGGGCGGCACGATGAGCACGCGGCTGACACCAGCCTCGTCCATCAGCTGCAAGCACTCCTCGTAGGAGAAGGCCTCCTCGCGGTGACCGTTGAGCTTCATGCGCGCGCGCGCACCCGGCAGCCAGGGACGGTCCGGCGTTTCTTCCTTCCAGATGTGGACCTGCGTGTCGACAATGAACATTGCTGCTGCGTCTCCGCGACGGCTTGAATGGCGGCAGCATCTAACCACAGTTGCCGCGGCCGCGAGCGCCACGGGAGCGCAACCCTTTGGTGCAGGGACGTGAACAGTCGGCGCGCAGCGATTATGCTTAGATGCAGTCTCATGAAGCCGATCAAGCACTATGTCGATGGCGGCGAAGCCCTGCTCGCCGCCTGCCGGGCCGCGGGGATCGATTACCTCTTCTCCTGTCCGGGCTCCGAATGGGCCCCGGCCTGGGAAGCCGTCGCGCTGCAGAAGCACGAGGGCCGCCCCGGCCCAACCTATCTCGACCTCTGGCACGAGACCGTGGCCGTCGGCATGGCCACTGGGTATACCCAGGTCACTGGGCGGCCCCAGGCCGTGCTGTTGCATGCGGGTCCCGGCCTGCTGCAGGGCAGTTGCGCCATCCACGGTGCGCTGCTGAGTGGTGTCCCCATGCTCGTCCTGTCGTCCGAGTCGGTGACGTATGGAGAGCGGGCCGGGGCGGATCCCGGCTCGCAGTGGTACCGCAACCTGTCGGTGGTCGGCGGTCCGCAGGGCTGGGTGCAGGGCTATGTGAAATGGGCCAATCAGGTGGGCGGCATCGAGGTGCTCTACGAGATGCTGCTGCGCACGACGGAGCTCGCGGCGCGCGCACCTGCCGGACCTTGCTATCTCAATGTCCCGGTCGAGGTGCTGCTGACGCCGTGGACGCCGCCGAAATTCCCGCAGCCGCTGGCCGCGGCCGGCCGCAAGATCGCCCCGCCGGAAGAGATCGAGGCGCTCGCGAGCCGTATCGCCGCCGCCCGCAATCCCATCGTGCTGACGGAGACGTCGGGCCGCGATGCTCGGGCCTTCGCCGCGCTGGTCGAGCTCTGCGATCTCATGGCGCTACCGGTGATCGAGCCGCAGGCCGCTGTCTGCAGCAACTTCCCGCGCACGCATCCGCTGCACCTGGGCACGAGCGCGGAGGCTTTCGTCGACTCGGCGGATCTCGTGCTGCTGGTCAACTGCCGCGCTCCCTGGTACCCGCCCAGCAACAAACCGCCGCATGCCGCTACTGTCGTGATTGACGAGGTGCCGCAGCGGCCGCACGTCGTGTACCAGGTGCTTCATGCTGACGCTTACCTCGAAGGCGAGGTGGGCGAGACGTTGCGGCAGGTCACGGCGGTGTTGCAGAAGCGCGGGCTCGACGAGAGTGCGGTGGCGGAGCGTCGTGCGCGGCACGCCAAGTCCCACGCGGCGCTTGCCGCAAAGACAACCGAAGCGGAGACCAGGGCGGCCGCCGCCAGCGGGCCGATCGAGCCGGTGCTCCTCGTCAAGGCGCTACGCGAGATGGCCGGGAAGGAAGCGGTGTTCGTCGACGAGACGATCACCCACAGCCGGTTGCTGCAACAGCACCTGCAATTGGACGAGGCCAAGCGATACTATTACGTGCAGGGCGGTCTCGGGCAGGGGATCGCGGTTGCTCTGGGCGTCAAGCTGGCGACGCCCGATCGTCCGGTGATCCTCGCGGTCGGCGACGGCTCGTATCTCTACAACCCCGTGATCCCCTCCCTCGCCGCCGCGCGCGATTACGGGCTGCCGCTGCTCATCGTGATATTCAACAATCGGCAGTACCTGTCGATGAAATTCAACCATCTGCGCGCCTATCCGGAGGGCGCAGCGGTCGCGACCCAATACTTTCCGGGAGTCAGCCTGGCCACACAGCCCGATCTGGCGGAATTCGCCAAGCCCTTCGGCATGTATGGCGCAACGGTATCGGATGCCGCGAGTCTGTCCCCGACTCTGGCGGAAGCCCTGGACGCCGTGCGCGCCGGCCGCACGGCGATTGTCAATGTCATGCTGACGAAGTAGTCAGGGCCGTTCCGCCGCCACGCTGTTGCAGAGTGTGCCGATTCCCGATATCTCGACCTCCAACGTGTCGCCAGGGGCGATCTTCACGGTGCTCTCGGCGCCCATCCAGATCACGTCGCCCGGATGCAGCGTGATATAGCGCGAGATCTCGACGATATACTCCACGGCATCGAAAATCATGTCGCCGGTCGCGAATTCGCACGCCTGGCGGCCATTCACCCGCACACGAGTGGTCGCGCGCCGCGGATCGAGCTCGGTCTCGATCCACGGTCCCATCGGCTTGAATGTGTCGGCGTTCTTGGCGCGCCAGAAGGTGCGGTCGACGCGCTGCCACTCGCGCGCGCTCACGTCGTTGCCGATCGTCCAGCCGAAGATGGCCCCCTCTGCCTCGGCGCGCGAGCAGCGCCGCGACTTGCGGCCGATGACGGCGACCAGCTCACCCTCCGCCTCGACATCGCCCGGACAATCCGCCGGAATGATGATGGTGTCGCCGTGGCCGATGAGCGCGTTGTTGGCGCGGTATCCGACTTCAGGCCGCTCCGGCATGCGGGCCGCGGCGGAGCCTCTGGCCTGCGCATGCAGCACGTGGGCGCGGTAATTGAACCCTACGGCGAAGAAGGTGAATGGCAGCGTGGGCGGCAGCAGCTGCACGTCCGCGAGCGCGCAGGTCTCGCCCGTGGCCCGCGCACCGTCGAACAGGCTGCCCTCCGCGGCACGGACGCGGTCGCCCTCGATCATTCCCAGGCTATCCGTCCCCGCATGCGTGAACCGGCACCATCTCACAGCTGTCTCTCCGCACCCGATCGCCTCGCATGGTACGGGACAGCGTCCTGGCGTATCCTGAACCCATTGTTGCAGGATGCTCACCACCGATCCGAGGAGCAGCAGTAATCAATGGACCGCTTCACCATCATGAAGAGCTTCACCGCAGTCGCGCGCTGCGGCAGCTTCGCGACGGCGGCGCGGTCATTGTCGATTTCGCGGGCACTGGTGTCCCGGCACATCGCCGATCTCGAGAAGCAGGTGGGCATACGGCTTCTCAACCGCACCACCCGCTCCGTGACGCTGACGGAACCCGGGATTGCCTATCTCGAGTTCTGCCGCCGCATCCTCGCGGAGATCGCCGATCAGGACGCGCAGATGAGCGGCATGAAGGAGAATGCGGAGGGCAACCTCTCGGTCGCCTCCCCCAAATGGATCGGCAGCCTGGACCTCGGGGACGCGGTCGCCGCGTTCGCGGTCGACCACCCGCGCATCCACGTGCGCCTCGAGGTCGGCGGCCTGTCCGAGCGGACCTTCAACTTCGTCGATAAGGGATACGATATCGCCTTCCACACGAAGTATCTGCGCGACTCCTCCATCACGGTGAAGAAGATCGCCCCGCTGCATTTCGCGCTCTGTGCCTCACCCGAGTACCTTGCGCGCCGCGGCATGCCCGCGAATCCCGCCGATCTCGCAGAGCACGATTGTCTGCTGCACGTCAACGATCCCGTGTGGCACTTCAACCGAGGCGCCTCCGCCGAGACCGTCAAGCCGCATCGGATCGCCTTCTCCTCCAATACTTACCTCGTGCTGCAGAAAGCTGCGATCCGCGGCATGGGCCTCGCTCTGCTGCCGGTGCGCTCGGTGTATCCGGAGATCAAGGCCGGCCAGCTCGAAGTCGTCCTGCCGCATTTTCCGGTGCCCGACCGGCCGCTTTACGCCGCCTATGCTCCGGGACGGCAGCTCGTGCGCAAGGTGAAGGTGTTCGTCGACTTCATCGCCGACTGGTTCAAGCAGCATCCCTCACTCGCGCCGCAGCAAAGGCGCGCCGCGGGCATCGCCAACGGCACGCACGACGCCCATTGATCGCGAGCGCGCAGGTAGCGCGCGGCCCGGGCACCTGCGCCGCGACTCCGGCTAAACTGGATGCCTCACGCACTTTCGGTGCTCGCCGCCAGTGATCGAGTCCAAGATTCCGAGCCTGTGGCAGCTGCGGGTGTTCGAGACCGTAGCCCGCCTGGAGAACGTCAGCCGCGCCTCGCAGGAGCTCTTCCGCTCCCAGCCGGCGGTGACCTCGTCCATTGTGAGGCTCGAGGAGCTGCTCGGCGTCACCCTGTTCGACCGTGCGACGACCGGCACATACCCCACCGCGGCCGGCCTCACGCTGCTGGCTCGTGCCCGCCGGATTCTGGGCGCAATCGAGCAGGCGGTGCGGGAGCTGCGCGGCAAGGTCGACGCCTCACCCGCCGTGATCGCCTCACGGATCACCAGGACCCAGATGCGCAGCCTCATCGCCATCGGGGAGTCCAGGTCCTTCGTGGCCGCGGCCCACAAGATAGGCATCTCAGAGGCATCCATTCAGCGGGCTGCCCGGCATCTCGAGCGAAATGTCGGCTGCCAGCTGTTCAAGCACACCGTCTCGGGCGTGACGACCACAGAGGCAGGCTCGGTGCTCGCCAAGCGAATGAGCCTGATCGTCAGTCAGATCGAGGCCGTGACCGACGACATCCACCGCTTCGAGCATCCCAAGGAGCGCCGGGTCGCTGTGGGCGTTCTGCTCCTCGATCCCACTGTCCTCCTGGCCAAGGCCATCCGCGAGCTCAATCACAAGTTCAAGGACACCAGAGTCATCATGGCGAGCGGCGGTTACGACGCGCTGCTGCAGAAGCTGCATGCGGACGATATCGACATCATCCTGGGAATCCTGAAGCACCCCGATTACGCTGCCGATATCGTCGAGGAGCCTCTCTACACCGACAAATACTTCGTCGTAGCCCGCGGCAATCATCCCCTTACCCGCCGCAAGAGCGTTTCCCTCGATGACCTGCGGCGGTACGACTGGATCCTGCCGCAGCGCGGCTCGCCCCGGCGGCTCGCTTTCGAGCAGATCTTCTCCGATGCATCGCCCCCCAATGCGACCGTGGAGACTTTCTCCCTCTCCACCATCCGGCTGCTGCTTGCCGAAAGCGACATGCTGAGCGTGTTGAGCCGCACAGAGCTGCTATCGGAGGAGCGGATCGGACTGGTGGCAGGCCTGCCGTTCGATGTTCCCGGAGAGGGGCCGATCGTCGGCATCACGATGAGAAAGGGCTGGGAGCCGAACGAGATTCAGGCCGCGTTCCTGCAGGCCCTCAAGCGCGCGAGCCGCGAGCTCAAGGAATGAGCCGAGGCAGCGCGGGCCGGGTACCCCGAATAAACTGATTGCCTGCCGCGCCTTTGCGATTTCCGCCGCCGCGGGTCGCAACGCATCCTCGCCCGAAATCCCGGGAGGTGCGGAATGCTGATCGTCGATGCGCAGGTGCATCCGTGGAAAGAGGGGCAGGCGTCCAGCCATCATCGGCAGTCGCCACTCACGATCGAGCTATTGCAGCACGAGATGGCACAGGCGGGAGTCGATCGCGTGCTGCTCGTTCCTCCCCTATGGGACCCGTCTGGCAACGCGTATGCGCTCGATGCCGCGCGGCGGCAGCCGGAGCGGTTCGCCGTCATGGGGCTGCCGTCCAGCGAGCTGTTGGATCCGCAGATCGGGCGCGAGCGGCTGCTGGCCTGGAAGCTGCAGCCGGGGATGGTGGGGCTGCGGTTCCTGCTCAACTCCCCGGAACGGATCGAGCCGTTGCGCGCGGGAGCTCTGGATTGGGTCTGGCCGGCGGCCGAAGACGCCGGCCTCGCAGTGGCCTTGCTGGTTCCTGGGCGTCTCGATGCCGCGGCAGCAATCGCGGAGCGGCATCCGCGGCTCAATCTCATCGTCGACCATCTTGCAGTCCCGCGCGGTGCCCGCGGGCCCGGCGCGTTTCAGCATCTTCCGGACCTCCTGGCGCTCGGCCGATTTCCCAATGTCGTAGTCAAGGCCGCAGGAGTCGGCGATTACGCGACGGATCCGTATCCGTTCCGCTCGCTCGATGAGCCTCTGCGCCGCGTGTTCGATGCCTTCGGTCCGCGGCGGATCATCTGGGCGAGCGATCTTTCCCGGCTGAAGCATCCCTATCGCGAGTGCGTCGCGCACTTCGCCGAGGCACTGCCGTGGCTCTCGGCCGAGGATCGCGCACTCATCATGGGAGGGAATCTCTGCCGCATCACCGGCTGGCATGGCGCAGCCTGACGTCCAGCCGCCAGCGCGGACAAGGCCTAGCGCGCGCCGCTCATCTGCCTGCCTGCCTGGCTGTCGAAGCGGATGTTGGCGAATAACGAGCAGAGCGAGATCCCGGTGACGACCCAGAAGGCCGCGGAGAACTGCGGGAATCCGGGCACCGAGCGCCCGGCCAGCGCCGTCGAGACGTGCAGCGTGGCCGCCGCGGTGCAAATACCGAACGAAAGCGTGAGCTGCTGAAAAGTCGAGTAGAAGGTGTTGGCGCCGCTCATGCGGTGGGGCTCTATCTCGTCGTAGGCGATCGTGTTGTAGGCCGTGAACTGGAACGACATCAGGAACCCCGAGACCACGAGCACGGCAAAGATCAGCGGGAAGGGCCAGCCGGGGCGGAACAGCCCGCAGAGCGCGTACGAGCAGGCGCCCAGCACTCCGATGAGCGTGAGGCTGTTGCGAAAGCCCAGACGGCGCAGGATCGGGCCGACGAGCCATTTCATGGTGAAGGTCCCGAGGGACGTTCCGAGGGTGATGAGCCCGCTTTGCGCGGCATTGAGGCCGAAAGCGAGCTGCATCATGAGCGGCAGCAGGAATGGCTGCGCGCCTTGAGTGATGCGTGTGAGCGAGCCGCCGATGAACGAGAGGCGAAATGTCGGGATGGCGAGGAGCGACAGATCGAGGATGGGGTGGGCGGCGCGGGCCGCATGTCGCACGTACAGCAGACCGAATACGAGAGCCGTCGCCAGCAGAGGTCCCGCCACGCTGATCGGCATGCCGTGACCCCAGGTCTCGAAGCCGAACAGGGCGGCGGCAAGGGAGATCCCCGCCAGAGCGAAGCCCGGCCAATCGAACGGGCGACGGAGCGTCTCACGGAAATTGGGAATGTAGCGGCCGACGAGATAAATGCCGAGGACGCCGATCGGCAGGTTGATTCGGAAGATCCAGCGCCAGTGCAGATAGGTGACGATGAAGCCGCCGATCGGCGGCCCCGAGATCTGGCCCACGAGTCCCGGCATGAGCATCCACGAATAGGCGGCTACCAGATCCCGCTTGGACACGGTGCGCAACAACACCAGCCTGCCCACCGGAACCATCATGGCGCCGCCGATTCCCTGCGCGAAGCGCGACACGGCCATGACAGGCAGGTTGGGCGCGACGGCACACGCCAATGACCCCGCCATGAACACCCCGATCGCGGCGCGAAACACGTTCTTGGCGCCCCATCGGTCGGCAGCGTGCCCCGAGGCAGGTATGAAAAGAGCAAGCGCGAGCAGGTAGGCGGTGAGAGCCACGCTCATCTGCGGTGCCCGCACATGAAAGTCGTGCGCCATGGTCGGGATCGCCGTGGCCAGCACTGTCGCGTCCAGTTGCTCCATGAAAAGCGCCGAGGCGATGATGAGCGCGATGACCCGGTAGCTGGCGGCCGATGTGTCCTCGGCCGGGGCGGCGCGAGAGTCCTCTGTTCCCATAGAGGGTCGCAGTATAGCGGCCGAAGCACCCCGGACCGCCGGGCAGGCGTGCAGCCTTACGCTAAATCTATGGCAGGCGAGGAAGTCTCATTTCCACAGGCGCGGTGCGAGGAGGACAGTTCGCTCACCACACTTTGCGCAGAGGATGTCTCATGACCGGTAAACGCA
>DASYGA010000295.1:0-9713 GCA_036000265.1 Steroidobacteraceae bacterium
TACCTGACCTGGTCGGGTAGTTACGGCGACGAGTTGATCGATGGCACCGCTTATGTCCGAGAGCCGCCGGCTCCGGCGCGGTTACACCAAGAGATCGTCGGTGAGCTTCATCGCCAGTTAGCCACTGCACTAAAAGGCAAACCCTGCCGCGTATATGCCGCTCCGTTTGACGTCCGATTGCCCAAGACCGCGGAAGAAGATGACCGGGTCGACACCGTGGTGCAACCGGACCTCCTTATCGTTTGTGACCTTCAGAAGCTCGACGCGCGTGGTCTGCGCGGTGCGCCGGACTGGGTTGCAGAGGTTCTCTCACCCGGCACCGTCAGCCACGATCAGATCGTCAAGCTCCCCGCGTACGAGCGCGCGGGCGTCCGCGAGGTCTGGCTCATTCACCCCGTCGATCGCACACTGCGGGTTTATCGGCTCGAAGGCGGAAATTACGGACGCGCGACTCTTCTGGAGCTCAAAGGACAAACACTGATCAGTGCCGTTCCTGGTGTCACGATTGACTGGGACCAGGTGCTGGCCGAGTTCTGGTGACTGCCTCCGCGGCATTGCCAGGATGGCATTCGCTACGACACATGGCGCGGTAAAAACCCCCAGCCCAGATTCGAAAGTTGCCGGGCCGCCAGGCTACGCGTAGTGTAGCTCGGCGACTGCCACAACCATGCCGAAGGCAACCGACACCCGCGCCGAGACCTGCTGCGCAAATGCCAAACTGCCTGCTGGACGGTCGGCGGTGACCGCTTCGGTGGCGTCACCTATTTGAAAGTTGCGGTCGACGCACCTCACAACCTCGAGCTGCACACCGAGCGCCAAGTCCTTCGGGATTCCCGCAAGTCGTGAGTGATGCCATTATTGAAGGCATCCGGACCCAGGTAAAGCGATTGGACCAACAGGGGAAAATCGTCGGATAACTCCGAATCGGCCGGCGCTCCGCTGCGAGCTCGATGGCCGCCCGCGAGGCGGCACGTTCACCGCCGCCTCGCGATCAGCTCATCAAGGAGCGGCGGCGGGGACTCGCACTGGGCGCGCCGGACTGCGCAATCCACCGAGAAGAGTCTCGAGGCTCGAGCGCACGACCTCGGCCGGCTGGGGCGCCGGATCGCAAGCGCACTCCACGCGGCCGGTAATGATCAGCGAAGTCAGCCCGTGCACGTGCGCCCACACGCTGAGGCCGTCTGTCTCTGGATCGCCGGCGCGCACGAGTCCCCGTCGCTGCAAGTGCTCGAGCACGCCGGTGAGAGTGCCGAATGCAGCCTCGGCGGCGGCCTCGAGCTCGGGATACTCGTCGCACTTGGCCGGCAGGTCCTCGCTCGCGAACATCAGCTTGTACAGCGCCGGGCGCTCGATGCCGAACCGCACGTATGCCCATCCCATGTGCAGGAATTGCTCCATCAGGTCGCCTTCGTCGCGGATCGTGACCTCCAACGCCTCCCTGAGCTGGCCGAAGCCGACCGTGGCGATCGCGGCGAGGAGCGCGCCCTTGTCGGCGAAATGTGCGTAGAGAGCTGCGGCGCTGACGCCAACGCGGCGTGCAAGGTCGCGCAGGCTGAAGTCCGAATGCCCCTCCTGCTCCAGCAGCTTCAGCCCTTCGATGACGAGGGCATTGCGCAGATCGCCGTGGTGATAGCCCTGCTTGAGCTGGATCAGGCGCCTGACGGGGCAATTCTTCATTCGGGCGGGCACTCGGGCATCTTAGGGGAAACTCGAAAAAATATCCGGTGTGATCTTGACGTCGTTAAGTTCATGGGATCAGAATCTACTCCCCGAACTTAACGATGTAAAGATTGGTGCCCTCATGGACTACCGATCCTCGTCCGCCGCGCTGCGTGTTTGCCGGGTCCTGCTTCCGGTGATGGCCGCCGCCCTGCTTGCCGCCTGCAACCGCGATGTCCGCCCGAGCGCTGCCGCCAAGCCAGTGATCGCCGAGCGCCTGAACGCCATCCGCGGCAGTCCGGCGGAGGAGTACAGCGGTGCCGTGCACGCGCGGTACGAGTCGGCGCTGGCGTTTCGGGTGCCCGGAAAGATCGTGGCCCGCTACGCGACGCTGGGCGAGACGGTGCATCGGGGCGAGCTGTTGGCGCGGCTTGATGGAACGGATGCGGCCCTGGAAAGAGGTGCCGCCCGCGCCGCACTCGCCGCGGCCGCAAGCAACCTGCAGACCGCGCAGGAAGACCTGGCGCGCTATGCGCGTCTGGTGAAGGTCGGTGCGATAAGCCGCTCGGCTTTTGATCATCAGCGGGATCAGGTGGCCGCCGCACAGGCGACCGACCAGCAGGCCCAACGCCAGTACCAGCTGCGGGACAATCAGCTGCGCTATACCGAGTTGCGTGCCGATCACGACGGGGTCATCACCGCGGTGGACACCGAAGTCGGCCAGGTGGTCGCGGAGGGTGAGACAGTCGTCAGTCTCGCCTGGTCGGACGGCCGCGAGGTGTACATCGATGTACCGGAGAACCGCATAGGCGAATTCACCGGTGCGCGGCGCATCAGCGTTTCGCTCTGGGGCACGGACCACGCCTATTCAGGCACGGTGCGCGAGAAATCCGCTTCCGCCGATCCAGCTACCCGCACTTTCCTGGTCAAAGTGGCGATCCTGAATCCGGGACCGGAAGTGCGCCTCGGGATGACGGCAGGCGTGAAAGTGGAGGACGCCGCCGATCCCAAGGAACTGATCATCCCGATGACTGCGCTCTTTCACAGGGGGGCGCAGACGGCGGTCTGGATAATCGACCCGAAGACCCGGCGCCTCATTCTTGCGCCCGTCCAAGTGGAGCGTTACTCGGAGGAGGGCGTAGTAGTCGGTGCCGGGATCGCCGCCGGCGAGGAAGTCGTGCTCAAGGGCGTCAATGAGCTCTATCCCGGCGAGCCGGTGCAGGCAACCGCTCCACCGGATGGGAGCGCCTCATGAGCGGCGGCTTCAATCTCTCGGAGTGGGCGCTCGCGCATCGCAGCCTGGTGCTGTATGCCATGCTGGTGACGGCGATCCTGGGTGTGCTGGGCTTCAGCCGTCTCGGCGAGTCCGAGGATCCGCCCTTCACCTTCAAGGTGATGGTCATCCAGACCTTGTGGCCGGGCGCAAGCGCGCAGCAGGTCGAGCGCGAGGTGACGGACCGCATCGAGCGCAAGCTGCAGGAGACGCCCAACGTCGACTTCCTGCAGAGCTATTCCCGGCCCGGCGAGTCTATGATCTTCTTCAACATCAAGGACTCGGCGTCGGCGGACACCGTGCCTGCCACCTGGTATCAGGTGCGTAAGCGGGTCGGCGACATGGCGAACGAGCTTCCCCAGGGAGTGAGGGGTCCATTCTTCAACGACGAGTTCGGCGACGTCTACACCAACATCTACGCCCTGGAGGGTGACGGTTACACCTTCGCCGAGCTGCGCGACTATGCCGACGAGCTGCGGGAGGAGCTGCTGAGGGTGCCCGGGGTGGCCAAGGTAAACTACTTTGGCGACCAGACTCAGGTGATCCACGTCGAGATCTCCAACCGCAAGCTGGCGACCCTCGGCATCACGCCGGCCGATATCGAGGCGGTGCTGCGGGCTCAGAATGCGGTCGCCGCCGCGGGCAGCTACGACACCGGAAGCGATCACATCACGCTGCGAGAAAGTGGTCAGTTCCGCACGATCGAGAGCCTCGAGCAAGTGACGTTCCGCGCCGACGGCCGCTTGCTGCGGCTCGGCGACATCGCGCACATCTATCGCGGGTATGAAGAGCCCCCAGAACAGCAGATGCGCTTCGAGGGCCGTCCGGTGCTCGGCATCGGTGTAACCATGCAAGCGGGCGGCAATGTCATCCAGCTGAGCAAACATCTGCGCACCGCCATCGCCTCACTTCAGCAGCGGCTGCCTGCCGGCCTCACCCTGCACACGGTTACCGACGGGGGCGTTTCCGTGGCGCATTCCATCGACGACTTCCAGGCAGCGGTCGGTGAGGCCGTCGCCATCGTGCTGGTGGTGAGTCTTCTGACGCTGGGGCTGCGCACCGGCATGGTGGTGGTGATCTCGATCCCGCTGGTGTTGGCTGCGACGGCGTTCCTGATGTGGATGCTCGGCATTGGTCTGCACAAGGTGTCGCTCGGCACGTTGATTCTGGCGCTGGGCCTGCTGGTGGACGATGCCATCATCGCGGTGGAAATGATGGCGGTGAAGCTGGAGCAGGGCTTCGATCGCATCAGGGCCGCGGCTTTCACCTATACCAGCACGGCATTTCCGATGCTCACCGGCACGCTGGTGACGGTGGCGGGCTTTCTGCCCATCGCCCTCGCCAAGTCGTCGACCGGAGAATACACGCGCTCCATCTTCCAGGTGGCCGCCATCGCACTGCTCTCATCCTGGGTAGCCGCGGTGGTGGTGATTCCCTACCTGGGCTACAAGATACTGCCGGAACGCGATGGCAGCGGTCACGCGGGGGGGCAGAATGCGCACGACGTATATGACACGGCCTTCTATACACGCTTCCGGCGGGTGATCCGCTGGTGCGTGAATCGGCGGGCATACGTTCTGACCGCCGCGGCGGGCCTCTTTCTGCTGGCAGTAGCGGCCTTCCATTTCATCCCGCAGCAGTTCTTCCCGAGCTCCAGCCGCCCCGAGCTGCTGGTGGACCTGAGACTGCCGGAGGGGGCTTCGTTTCAGGCGACGCTGGCTGCAACCGAGCGCATGGAGAAATTCCTCGAAGCCCAGGGCAGCATTGCGAACTACGTGAGCTACGTCGGTACCGGCTCGCCACGATTCTATCTGCCGCTCGATCAGCAGCTGCCGCAGCGCAATTTCACCCAGTTCGTGGTGACTGCGCGGTCCGTGCCGGCGCGTGAGGCGTTGCGGACTCGGATCATGTCAGAGCTTGCCGCGGCATTTCCCGACGTGCAGGGTCGCGTCACCCGATTGGAGAACGGACCGCCCGTAGGGTTCCCGGTACAATTTCGCGTATCTGGAGACAACATCTCGAAGGTTCGTCAGATCGCTGCGCAGGTGGCCGACGTGGTGCGGGCCGATCCGCGGGCGACGGATGTGCAGTACGACTGGGATGGGCCGGCTAGCAAGACCGTGCGCCTGCAGGTGGACCAGGAGAAGGCGCGGCTGCTCGGCGTGAGCAGCGACCAGCTGGCGCAATTCCTCGAGATGTCCCTCTCCGGCTACACGGCGACTTACTACCGGGAAGGCGACAAGCTGATTGCGGTGGACCTGCGGGTACCGCCGGCGGAGCGGGCGAGCCTGGACAACCTCTCGAGCCTGATGATACCCACCGCTGCCGGCAAGTCGGTGCCCTTGTCGCAGATCGCCCAGCCAGTGTATGGCCTGGAATACGGTGTCATCTGGGAGCGCGACCGCGAGCCGACGGTGATCGTACGCGCGGACACTGTTGGCAATGCGCAGGGCATCGACGTGACCGATGCCATCGACGCACGCCTTGCGAGCTTGCGCGCCGAATTGCCGTTGGGCTACCGGATCGAGGTGGGTGGAGCGGTCGAGAACAACGTCAAGGCACAGGCATCCATCAATGCCGAAATGCCGGTGATGCTGTTCGCGGTGTTCACGCTTCTCATGATCCAGCTGCAGAGCTTCTCGCGCACCTTCATGGTGCTCCTCACCGCGCCCCTGGGCCTGGTCGGCGTCGCCGGAGCGCTGCTGCTGTTTCACAAGCCTTTCGGCTTCGTCGCCATGCTGGGCACCATTGCCATGCTCGGGATCATCATGCGCAACTCCGTGATCCTGATGGACCAGATCGACCGTGATATCCGTGACGGCGCCGACCGCTTCCAGGCGATCGTCGGCGCGACGGTCCGGCGTTTCCGGCCGATCACATTGACGGCGGCGGCGGCGGTGCTGGCGCTGATTCCCCTGATGCCGGACGCCTTCTTCGGTCCCATGGCGGTGGCTCTGATGGGCGGGATCACGGTGGCCACGGTGCTGACGCTGTTCTTCCTGCCGGCGCTGTACGCCGCATGGTTCCGTGTGCCGGCCGACGATCATGTCTCTCGAGCGGCAACGTTCGCGCCGTCGATCGCGCTGCGCTGAGCCCGCGAGATTGCGGCCCTGTCGCCGTGAAAGCGAGGCGACTTGCCCAACGTAGCTCGCGGCCTGATGCCCCGGGGCGTGCCCGAAGCGAAAGCTCATCCGGCACTTGTCATGGCGTAGGTATCGGGCGGGCGCGGCGGCGCCACACGGAAGGCGGCACGCCAACAAGCTTCTTGAAGGCGCGACTGAACGCCGCCTCCGATTCGTAGCCGATCTGCTCGGCGATCGCGGCTATGTCGGTGCTTGCATCACAGAGAATGCGGGCCGCGATCTGCATCCGCCATCTGGCGAGATACTGCATCGGCGGCATGCCCAGGAGGTCGGTGAAGCGCTCGGCCAGCACGGAACGCGACAGGCCGACTTTCTTCCCCAGCTCACCGATCGTCCACTCATGCGCCGGACTCCCGTGCATCAGGGATAGCGCTTTCCCGACGTACGGATCACGCAACCCCGCAAGCCAACCGGCTCGCTCGGGCGGCATGGTCGCGAGGTATCGGCGCACCACCTCGACGAACATCAATTCGCTGAGCTTGGCGAGGACACTCTCGCTGCCGGCGCGCCTGTTGGCCGATTCCGTGACGGCCAGCTGAATGAACGGGGCGAGCCAGCTGCCGGGATCCTCGCTCGAGACTCTCGCCGTCATCACCGCCGGGAGATTGTCGAGCAGTGGATTGAACGGCCGTGCATCGCAAGCAAGAAACCCGCATACGAGCCTGGCGGACGGTGCGCCCCCGCTCCCGTATCTGACGAAAAACGGCAACGGCCCGGCACTTGCCGCCGCAATCGCATCCGGCGTCACCGGGCCGGCACGCATGCCGGGGCTGCTCGACATCACGTGCGGATCGCCGTTGGTGATGACGATGACCTCGCCGGCTTCGAGCGCAATCGGCTCATCGCCGAGGAGGGTCGCGAAACATCGGCCCTCGATGACCACGTGATAGGAAATGAGGCGCTCGGCACCCGGCAGGATCCTCGGCAGGATGAGCTCCGCCGGCGGCTGCTCGGCTACCCACGGCTCCGCTGCCGCGACATCGAAGAACATCGCCCCCGTCAGTCTCACGGTCCGCAGCAGATCAGAGAGCGCATCGCCGGTCATTTTCCCGCCCAAAGCATTCCGGACGCCACATCAAATCTTCAGGACGCCCGAGCATACACACGTGCTGCCGTGAAGTGTAAAACGTACCTCGAGTCCTGTTCCATCCGGCTGAACGGCGAAGCCCCCATGAACACGCAGGTACGAACAGTCAACCCGACGAACATCGATCTCAATGCGATCAAGGCCAGGCAGCAAGGCGCGTGGACTTCCGGCGACTATGCCGCTGTCGGCGTCACTTTGCAGATCGTCGGCGAGACGCTCTGTGAGGCCATCGACCTGCGCTCCAACCAGCGGGTGCTCGATGTCGCGGCAGGCAACGGCAATGCCACGCTTGCGGCTGCCCGCCGCTTCGCGGAGGTCGTGTCGACGGACTACGTGGGCTCTCTCCTGGAGCACGGCCGCAGGCGCGCCGAGGTTGAGCGCCTGTCCGTCACCTTCCAGGAGGCGGACACCGAGCGGTTGCCCTTCCCGGACAAGAGCTTCGATGTCGTCCTGTCCACGTTCGGTGTCATGTTCACGCCAAATCAGGAGCAGGCGGCACGAGAGCTCATGCGCGTCTGCCGCCCGGGCGGCAGGATCGGCGTGGCCAATTGGACGCCGGAAGGCTTCATAGGCAAGCTGTTCAAGATTGTCGGCAAGTACGTCCCGCCCGCACCGGGCGTCAAGTCGCCGCTGCTATGGGGCACCAAGGCTCATCTCGAGGCCTTGTTCGGTGCGGATGCGGCGATGATTTCCGCGAAGAGCACGCATTACGTCTTCCGCTACAGATCGCCCGAGCATTGGGTGAAGTTCTTCCGCACCCATTATGGACCGGTGCTCAAGGCGTTCGAGGCGATCGAGCCTGATGCGAGAGCGCGGTTCGAAGCGGACATATACGCCCTGCTGGGCGAGCTCAACGTCGCTCACGACGGGACGCTGGTCATCCCGGGTGAGTACCTCGAAGTGGTCATCACCAAGAAAGGCTGAAGGAGCTCAGCGCCGCCCCGGCGAGCCCTCCCCGCAGAGCCGGAGCTAATTCCTCGACTTGACTCTGTCGGCGGAAGCTGTCGGAGCCCGTTCGCGAAGGAGATTCCGCAGCTGATGGGGATCGACGGGCTTGGTGAGGTGTGTGTCGAAGCCCGCTTCGAGAGCACGTTGTCGGTCTTCTTGCCGACCCCAGCCGGTGAGCGCGATCAGGTAGATTCCGATACCACCACGCTGTCCGCGAAGCACCTTCGCGACCGCATATCCGTCCAGCTCCGGCATCCCGATGTCGAGCAGCGCAACATCTGGCCGGAACGATCCTGCGGCGGTCACTGCGGCGCGCCCGTCGTACACTGCCCGCACTTCATACCCATCCATCGAGATCAACATCGCCATGCTGTCCGCGGCGTCGTGGTTGTCGTCAGCGATCAGCACGCGCAGCGTCCCCGAGGGCGCCACCCAGGACTCCTGTTGCGCAGGCAAGTCGCTCTCGCAGGCGGCTTCGAACGGCAGCACGATGACGAACCGGCTTCCAAGGCCTGGGCCGCCGCTCTGCGCTTCAACGGTCCCGCCGTGCAGCTCGGCAAGGCCTTTCACGAGGGCCAAGCCCACCCCCAGGCCGCCTTCGGAGCGATCCAGTGCCGAGGGGGCCTGCGAAAACATGGTGAATAGACTCTTCAGCTGCTCGGCCGGAATGCCGATGCCATTGTCCTGGACCGTGATCGTCAGCCGCTCCTGGAGGCGTGCCGACAACTCGATCCGGCCGCCCGGATCGGTGTATTTCGCCGCATTGGTCAGGAGGTTGGAGAGTGCCTGAGCGAGCCGCACGGGGTCCGCCAGGAAGGGGGGGATGTCCTGCGGCACCCGAATCTGGAGCAGATGTTTCTTCTTCTCGAGCAGCGGCCGAGCCGTCTCTACAGCGGCATCCACTACGCTCTGCAATGAGCAGCCCCGCTTGCGCAATTGCAATTTACCTTGGCTGATGCGCGTCAGCTCGAGCAGATCATCGAGGAGCGATGCCATGTGCGCTGCCTGGCGCTGGATGACACTCTGCGTCCAATGCAGCTGCATGGGCGTGAGTTGCGGCGAGGCCAGAACTTCCGCGGCATTGCGGATGGGGGCGAGCGGATTTCTCAGCTCGTGAGAGAGCGTGGCGAGAAAGGCATCCTTGCGACGGTCCGCCTCGCGCAGCGCCGCGATGGCGAGCTGCAGCTGCTCCTCGCTGTGGCGCAGGGCGGCTGCGCGCGCGCGCTGCGCTTCGAGCAGGTCGCGGATCTGATACTGCCGCCGTCGGGAGCGCAGCGCCACTTCGATGCTGCGCAGCAGGGTCGTCGTGCCGAGCGGCCGCTCCAGCAAAGTGATGCTGCGCGCAGCCGTGGCGAGGCGGTCGATAGATTCCGTCGAGCGCTCGCCCCTCTTCGCGAGCAGAACCACGGGCAGCTCGGACCATGCAGGCTGGCGCTCGAGGCTCCTGAGCAATTCGGGAAGGCGCTGCGGGTCGAGGGACTCCTCCGTCAGCAGCAAGGCTCCGGCTCCCTGCTCCACCGGGATTGCGGCCTCACAAATCCCGCCGCACACCTGGGTCGGATGTCCGTGCGCTTCCAACAGCTCGACGATGGCGGCCGCGGGG
>DASYGA010000298.1:0-41706 GCA_036000265.1 Steroidobacteraceae bacterium
ACCTGCGCCTCCGACAACATGTACCATGCGCCGGGTTTCACCTGCTGGTACTCGGTTATTCCGGCGATGCCGCCTGACCCGTCACAGTTCGACAACAGCCATGGCGGCTCGGCGTTCATGCTGGAATCGCTCGATTTCTACGGCACCGGTGACTCCCGGCTCGCAGTCTTCGACTGGACGGAGCTCTCCGCGCTCGACAGCCCGGCCTGCGAGAGTTGCAGTGCAATCCAGTTCGGCGGTCAACTGTTCTCGGGCGTCGACTCTTACTATGATCCCGGGCTCACCGCGCCGCAAAAGGCCGGTCCCATACCGCTCGGCGACGAATGCGGTGCCGCGGGCCTATCGACTGGATCTCCGGCTCCGATCAGTTGCCCCGAGGGCGGCATCGCGACCAACGGCGATAACTTCACCCAGGCTTCGCAGGCCCAGGGCAAGCTCTGGGGGGCGATCTCCAGCGAGGTCAGCGAAGTGTTCCCTGGCATAGCGTTGGCAGAGAACCACATGGGCGCCGTGTACTACGCGGTCGACACCGAAAGATTCGACCACGGGGGCTCCTTCACGCTCGCCGGCCAGGGCTACATCGCGCCGATGCACGAAGACTTGTCGATGCCGGACCTGATCGCGCCGGACGACGGGCTGCCCATACTGGTGTTCACACTCACCGGGAACGGCGGCCCGCTTGGGGCGGATGGCGGAGGTTTCTACCCGTCGACCGCCTACGCCCAGGTGCTCCCCGGAAGCAAGGGCGTGCTGTCCCGGACGATTCATGTGGTTGACCTGGGCCGGTCGCCGGAGGACAGCTTCACCGAGTACCTGGGCTATCCGGGGTCAACGCGGCCACGGTTGGGCGATTATTCCCAGGGCGTCTTCGACCCCCGCACTGGCAAGATCTATTTCGGCAACGAGTACATCCAGTACGCGAACTGCACCGGCAGCGCATTCGATTTCGCCAAGCTTGGAACCTGCAACGGCACCCGGGACGGCTTCGCCAACTGGGGCACTTCGGTGAACTCCATCACCGTCGAGTGACAGGAGAGCAGCGGGGCCGGCTTTGGCCGGCCCCGCTGGTATCGCGGTAACGAAACCGCCGTGGGATTCCGGTAGATACTCTCTACCGTTCAAAGCTCCGCGTTCTGCGGTCAGATCATGAGCGCGCGGCAACCCTCACGCTGCCACCGATCGGACACGAGACCCCCGTCCCTTTCAGCCCGCAATAGCCCTCCGGGTTCTTCGCGAGATACTGCTGGTGGTAGTCCTCGGCGTAATAGAACTGCGGCGCGTCGAGGATTTCCGTGGTGATCTCGCCCTTTGACGCGGCGCTGAGGCGGCCCTGGTAGGCGCGCCTGGACTCCTCGGCGACCTGTCGCTGCGCGGCGTCGGTGGCATAGATGGCGGAGCGGTATTGCGTGCCGATGTCGTTTTGCTGGCGCATGCCCTGTGTGGGGTCGTGCGCTTCCCAGAACACCTTGAGCAGATCCTCGTAGTCGATCTTCTGCGGATCGTAGATGACGCGGACCACCTCGGCATGGCCGGTCAGGCCCGTGCAGACTTCCTCGTATGTTGGATTTGGCGTGATGCCGCCGGCGTAGCCGGCCGCCGTCGAATAGACACCGGGAAGCTGCCAGAAGAGCCGCTCTGCGCCCCAGAAGCAGCCGAGGCCGAACACCGCCTCGCGCAGCCCCGCGGGGAAGGGGGCGACGATCCTGTGGCCATTGACGTAATGCGTCTGCGGCACCTGAAGCGGCGTGCTGCGGCCAGGCAGTGCGTCCGCGGCGCCGGGCAGAGTAGTCTTGTTGCGAAGCAGGGCCATGGCAAGTCTCCCGAGGCAATGACCCCAGTGTGGGGATCTGCGCAAGGCAACTCAAGCGCCGCGGTCCCCGTCCTTGCAGCCCGGCCGTCCGGCCCTTAAGCTTGCCGCCCCTATGGGTATCAGCCAGCCACAGAACCTCCGGGCGCCGGTCATCGAGAAGCAGCGCCCCTACGGCGTCCGCGTCAGCCTGCCGCCGGGAGATCCCTTCCGCAAGCTTCTCGGCCCGGAATGGCACCGCACCCACTGGTACCCCACGCCCGATGAGCGCGATGCCGCCCTGGCGGAGATGAGCCGCCGCCACCAGTACTCCCGCGGCGGCGACAAGCCGTCGCTGGTCTTCGACAAGGTCGAGAATCTGGCCGAGAGCCGCGGGCTATAGCCTCAGCCGCCGGCTCGTAGCCTCAGAACGTTCTGCCGAGGAACAGGTAGAACGACTGATTGCCATGATCGTCGAAGCCGCTGCCCAGGTACACCGGGCCGAGCAGGGTGTCGAGGCCGAGGAAAAGGCTCGCATTCTTGTGCAGATTGGTGAACTTGGCGTCGCTCATGTTCTGCCACACGTTGCCCGCCTCCACCGACATCCCGAGGTATATCGGGACGTCGAAATACCCCGGACCGCCGCGGTCGACTTTCCGGTAGAAGAGCAGGCGCCCGATGCCGTAATGCGGCCCCCACAGGGAAAACTGCTTCAGTCCCGATAGATTGAGGAACCCGCCCAGCGGGAACTCCATCAGCAGGTCCGTCGGGCGCTCGAGGTCGCTGCCGCCCGAGAGCGAGAGCGAGAGGGTATTGCGGTCGCGCCAGGTATGGGCGGCGAGGAAATCGAAGGTCACCTGGTTCAGGTCCGGCTCCCCGCCGACGAGGTTGCGCTCCCCGGTCCACTGCAGCATCGCCTGCTCGCCGAAATGCGGGAAGTTGATGTCATCCAGGGTGTCGTAGGTGAGGCGCGCGAAGTAGTTGCGCGAGCCGAAGATCTGATGCGGCGGGAACGGCAGCTGCGGGTCGTACGGATCGCCGATCGTCAGGTGGGAGCGATCCTCCTCGCGGTAGATGCCGGTGCGGATCTCCCCCCAGTTGCCGAACTGCTTGCCGAAGTCGAGCCCGTAATCGAAGGTGTCGACGCGGTACTGCGCCCGCTCCGCCTGGCCGATGAAAAACGGCAGGTTGCGATTCTCCACCGAGATGTGCGGCATGGCGAACCAGCCGGAGAAGTGCGACAGCGGCAGGAATACCTCCGTTGACAGGAGCGAGGTCTGCCCGATCTGCGCATCGGTGACCCACTCCCCGCCCGCGCGCGTGATGTCCGACATCACGTAGCGCATCGCCAGGTCGTAGTAGGAATCGCCGGAGAAATCATCCTGCAGGCTCAGGCCGAAACGCACGTAGTTGGGACCTATCGAATTGCCCCGCGCGTCGACCAGCAGCCCGTACTCGCCGTCCCGACGAATCACCCGATAATCCAGGGTATCGAGACCGCCTTCGCCGTAGAGCGTGGTGATCCGCTGGCCGATGAGGTCCGGGTCGAGCCGCTTGCCGACCATGTCATGGAACAGCGCCTCGATCGGCTGCGAGTAGGCCTTCGAGCCCGTCTGTACCTTGACGAAGTCGATGCGCGGCGGCGGCCGGCGCAGGGCCGCGCGCCGCTGTACATATTCGTCGTACCGCGCGGGGCTCACTGCAAGCGCCGCGAGCCGGCTGCGCATCTGCCTGGCGGCCGCGGCGCCGCCTCCGAGCAGGCGGTGGACATCGCCGAAATCGAATGACGAGGTGTCGCCGAGTGACGGACGTATCAGGATGTCGTGCGGGCCCAGTCGCGCGAGCTCCAGTTGCGACTTGCGCCGCATCAGGATCGCGAGCATCTGGTTGGAGATCGCCGTGACGCTGGTCAGTTTCTTGCGCGGCAGCAACGGGAAGCCGACATCGACGACGATCACCACGTCGACGCCCATCTCGTGCGCCACGTCCACCGGCACATTATCGGCAATGCCGCCGTCGACCAACAGCCGGCCGCCGCGCTCCACGGGAGCGAACACCCCAGGCGCCGACAGGCTGGCGCGCATCGCGCTGGTGAGGTCGCCCGAGCCCATGACGACCTCCTGCCCGGTCTCCAGGTCGGTCGCCACCGCCCGAAACGGCGTCGGCAGCTCATCGAAGTTCGTGATGCGCGCCACCGGCAATGTCAGGCGGCGCAGCATCTCGGTGAGGCTCTGCCCCTCGATGAGGCCCATCGGCAGCACCGGCCGGCCGCCCTTGATGCCGATCGGGAACTTGACCAGGAAATTCTCATCCTCCTGCTTGCGCCGCAGTGTCAGGTCTTCGCGCGGCGGGCGATCGCGGAAGGCCTCCTGCCAGTTCATGGAGCGCAGCATCGCCTCGATCTGCTGCGGCGAGAGGCCGCTGGCGTAGAGGCCGCCTACCACGGCCCCCATGCTGGTTCCGGCGATGGCGTCGATCGGGACGTGCAGCTTCTCGAGCACCTCGAGGACGCCCACGTGCGCGATGCCGCGCGCGCCGCCGCCCGAGAGCACCAGGCCGACTCGCAGGCGGTGAGGCATCGATCCGATAGGCTCTGCGGCGGCTGTCGCAACCGCTTGCGGCATATCGGCCTGTTGTGCGGCTGCCATCATCGGGCACGCGAGCCACAGCAGGGCCCACGCGGCCCCCATGCTTGAAACCCGCGCTGCGCGGCGGCTCCAGATGAATCGTGACCACCCCATGGCGCGGAGCATATCGCATCGAGCAGCGGCAACGCCCGGCAAGGGCGCCGCCGCAAGATGCGTTACGATTGCGGCATGGGAATCCTGTATCTGCTGCTGCCTTATGTCCTTCAGGGGACGGCCATCGTCCACTGCATCAAGACCGGCCGCAACTGGCTCTGGATCTGGGTGCTGATCTGGCCCGGGATCGGCGCCATTGCCGCGCTTGCCTACATCGCGATCGAGATCCTGCCGGACCTTTTCCGCAGTCGTGCGGCGCAGCGCACTGCCCGCGGACTGAAGCGCGCCGTGGACCCGTTCGCGGACCTGCGCCGCTTCGAGAGCGAGGCGCGGATTGCCGGCAACGTCGCCGCGCGCCAGCGGTACGCGGATGAGCTGGTCCGTCACGGACGCTACGAGGAGGCGATCGAGCAGTACCGCCAGGCGCTCACCGGACTGTATGTGCACGATCCCAACCTGATGCTGGGCCTCGCCCGCGCGCAATTCGGCAGCGGCGCCGCGGCCGCGGCACGCGCCACGCTCGAAGAGCTCTTCCAACGCAACCCCGACTTGCGCTCGACGGAGGGGCAGCTTCTCTACGCCCGCGCACTCGAGGGCGAAGGCAGCATGCAAAAAGCGCTGGAGCAATACCGGATGCTCGCCCACTCCTATCCCGGCGCGGAAGCGGCGGTCAGGTACGCGCAGCTGCTCGACACCCAGGGACTGCGGGACGAGGCTCGCCGGGTCGCGCGCGAGCTCCTGGAGCAGGCGCGGATCGCGCCCGGTCACTACCAGCGCGCGCAGCGTGCCTGGCTGGACGCCGCCGCAAAGCTCGCGGGTTAGTGCAGCCGCTTGCCCGGCCCGGGCCTGGTGCGGGGGATCTCGTAGCTCGGTATCTGCTGGGTGATGCAGTGGATGCCGCCGCCGCCGAGGAGGATCTCGCGCGCGGGAACGCCGACGATCACCCGCCCGGGGCAGGCGCGGCGCAACACTGCGGCCGCCTGCTCGTCGGTACGAGCATCGAGTAACGGCATGATGACACCGCCGTTGGCGAGGTAGAAGTTCACGTAGCTCGCCGCCAGCCGATCACCGGCGTGGCGCCGCTTCATCGACTCGCTCGGCACCAGCCCGTTCGCCTCCTCCGCAGTCATATGGAGCGGACCGGGCATCGGGACCTTGAAGACCTCCAGGCGCCGGCCCTGCGCGTCACGCGCTTCGTTCAGACGCTCCCAGGCATCCAGCGAGATCGCGTACTGAGGGTCATTCCTGTCGTCCGTCCAGGTCAGGCATACCCGGCCGGGCCCGGCGAAGCACGCGAGGTTGTCCACGTGGCCGCTCGTCTCGTCATTGAACACGCCCTTGCCCAGCCAGATGAACTGGTCGACGCCGAGATATTGCCGCAGCACCGCTTCCACCTGCTCACGGGTCATGCCTGGATTGCGGTTGGGGTTGAGCACGCATTCTTCCGTCAGCATCACCGTGCCCTGCCCGTCCACGTGGATCGCGCCACCCTCGAGAACGATCGGCGCGGCATAGCGGTCCCGCATCTCCCTGCCGAAAGCATCGGCGGAGATCTCCCGCGGAACCGTCAGATCGCGCGCGAACGGCTGGTAGAGGCCACCCCAGGCATTGAAGCGCCACTGCACGCTGCGCAGCGTATCCGGCTGCTCCGCGACCAGGAACGTCGGCCCGGTATCGCGCACCCAGATGTCATCGTAGTCGATGCTCGCGAGCTGGACTCCGGCCGGCGCGATCTCGCGCACGCTTTCGATGTGCTCGGGTCTGACCCCGAGCCGGACCCGCTCGAAGTGGCGGATGGCGTTCGCGACCTTGAGCACGGCCTCCTGCGCGGGACGCGCGCCTTCGCGCCAGTTGTCGGTGCGCTCGGGCCAAAGAAGCCAGGTGGCCTCGTGCGGCTCGAATTCCGCGGGCATCCAGTAGCCTTCGGCGGCGGGAGTCTTCTCCCGCAGGTCGAATGTCGCCTGGTCCGCGTTTTCCCAGTACTCCTCGTCGAGCAGATCCTCTTCTTCGGGCGTCATGATCGCAGCCTGCTGTGCTTGTACCCGTAAAAGGCGTAGATGGCGGTACCAATCGCCGTCCAGACCACCAGCCTGATCCAGGTGGCGTTGGAGAGGAAATAGGTCATCCCGGCGCAGACCAGCGCGCCGAGCGGGCAGAGGAGCCAGGCCGCCGGCACCCGGAACGGGCGGTGCACCTCCGGGCGGGTGTAACGCATCACGAGCACGCCGATACACACCACCACGAACGCCAGCAGGATGCCCATGGAAATCAGGTCCGCCAACACGTCGAGCGGAAACACGCCGGCGATCAGGGCCGCACCGATGCCGGTGACCGCAGTTGCGACGTGCGGCGTCTTGAAACGGGGATGACAGCGGCTCATGGCCGGTGGCAACAGCCCGTCATCGGCCATCGAGAGCAGGATGCGAGGTTGTCCCAGGAGCGAGGTCAGGATCACCGATGTCATGCCGGCGATGATGCCGAGCTTGAGGAACACGCTGAGCCAGGCGAGGCCCGCGTGCGCATCGAGCGCAACCGCGACCGGCTCCGCGTCATTGAGCTTGAAATAGGGCACCATGCCGGTGATCAGCGCCGCCATCGCGACATAAAGCACCGTGGAGACCACCAGCGTACCGATGATCCCTATGGGCAGATCGCGCTGCGGATTACGTGCCTCCAGCGCCGTGGTGGATGCCGTATCGAATCCCACGTACGAGAAAAAAATGATCCCCGCGCCCTGTAGAACGCCCGTCCAGCCGAAGTGGCCGAAAGTGCCCGTGTTGCGCGGGATGTAGGGATGCCAGTTGCCCGGATCCACGTACTTCAGGCCCGCCACCACGAAAACCACGATCACCCCGACCTTCAGCGCCACCATCACGTTGGTGGCACCCGCCGTCTCCCGGATGCCGATATAGCAGAGCGCGCTCATCGCCCCGACAATCAGGATCGCGGGCAGATTGACGATCGCGCCGGTCGCGACCAGGTGGCCGGCGCTCTCCTGCAGCGGAGCGTTGACCCAGGTCGCCGGCAGATGGATGTGCACCTCGGAAAGAAGATTGACGACGTACGCCGACCAACTCACCGCCACCGCCGAGGCCGATATGGCGTACTCGAGCAGCAGATTCCAGCCGATGAACCAGGCGATCGCCTCCCCGAGCGTGGCATACGTGTAGCTGTAGGCGCTGCCCGGCACCGGCAGGAAGGCTGCGAACTCCGCATAGCAGAGCGCCGCGAGCCCGCTGCCGAAGGCGGCGATGAGCAGTGACAGGGTGACTGCGGGCCCGGACTGATTCGCCGCCACCGTGCCCGTGAGCACGAAGATGCCGGTGCCTATGGTCGCGCCGATGCCGATCGACATCAGCGACCAGGCGCTCAGGGTCTGCTTGAGGCGCTCGGCACCCGCCTGCTCGCGCGCCTGGACGGGCCGGACGGCGAGAAGCTGGCGCATGAGGGAGGGCTTTGCCATCGGGCGGGCGCCGCTTTCGCTCGCGTCGTACATCGCGGCAAGTTTCGCACACTCGTCCGCTTCGCGCATGCGGGCGCTCGCCGGAAAGGGACAGCGCAGCAAAATGTGCGGACCGGCCCCTGCCGCCCGGGATGGCCCGTTGGCACGGGCCCCAACAGCACCTGTGATAGCATTTCCAGCCCGCCGCGGCGCCCAGAGCTGCCCGGCCGATCGAAGATCCCGCTAGGAGTTCACCTAATGTCCACCGCCGCGCCCCTGAAGCTCACGCCGCCCGCCCAGGGAGCCAAGATCACCCTGCGCGACGGCAAGCTCGTCGTCCCCGAGAATCCGATCATCCCTTTCATCGAGGGAGACGGCACCGGCCCGGACATCTGGCGCGCGAGCGTGCGGGTCATGGATGCGGCCGTGCAGAAGGCGTACGGCGGCCGCCGCAAGATCCACTGGATGGAGGTATTCGCCGGCGAGAAATCGAACCGCCAGTTCAACAGCTGGCTGCCGGATGAGACCGTCACCGCCTGCCGCGATTACCTGGTCTCGATCAAGGGTCCGCTCACCACGCCGGTCGGTGGCGGTATCCGCTCGCTGAACGTGGCGCTGCGCCAGCTGCTCGATCTGTACGTGTGCCTGCGCCCGGTGCGCTGGTTCAAGGGCGTGCCCTCCCCCGTGAAGCACCCCGAGAAGGTAGACATGGTGATCTTTCGCGAGAACACCGAAGACATCTATGCCGGCATCGAATTCGAGGCCGGTACCGACGAGAACCGGAAATTCCTCGAGCTCTTCAAGCAGCACTTCCCCAAGGCCTACGGCAAGATCCGCTTCCCGCAGAGTTCCGGCATCGGCATCAAGCCGGTCTCCCAGGAAGGCTCGGAGCGCCTCATCCGCTCCGCCATCCAGTACGCCGTCGCCAACAAGCGCCGCAGCCTCACCCTGGTCCACAAGGGCAACATCCAGAAATTCACCGAGGGCGCCTTCCGCAACTGGGGCTACCAGCTCGCCGAGCGGGAGTTCGCCGGCGTCACCTACACCTGGGAGCAGTGGGAGCGCACCAAGGCCGCCTCCGGCGAGAAAGCCGCCAACGCCGAGATGGACGCGGCCAAGCGCGCCGGCAAGATCATCGTCAAGGACGCGATCGCCGACATCACCCTGCAGCAGGTGCTGACCCGCCCCGACGAGTTCGACGTCATCGCCACCCTGAACCTGAACGGCGATTATCTCTCCGATGCCCTCGCCGCCCAGGTCGGCGGCATCGGCATCGCACCCGGCGGCAACATCAACTACATGACCGGCCACGCCGTCTTCGAAGCCACCCACGGCACCGCCCCTAAGTACGCCAACCTCGACAAGGTGAACCCCGGCTCCGTCATCCTCTCCGGCGAGATGATGTTCCGCTACATGGGTTGGCTCGAGGCCGCCGACGCCATCATCCATGCCATGGACAAGACCATCGCCCAGAAAACCGTCACCTACGATTTTGCCCGCCTGATGGAAGGCGCGACCGAAGTCCCGACCTCCGCCTTCGGCGACGCCCTCATCCGCAACATGTGAAAAGCCATGGATCAAAGTTGATCCGAATGTGCAAGAGCGGCGACTCGGCTGAAAGTCATTTTCCGGGAGCCTCAAAAACAGGATGTTTTTGCGGCAGCCTACAAGGATGTATTTACGGCGTTCCCGGAAAATGCCTTTCAGTCGAGGCGTCGCGGAGCCGGATCCAGTGACCCCCCTCGACTGGGCCCGCAAAATCCAGGCAATAGCCCAAAACGGCCTCGCCTTCACCCACGACCCGTTCGACAAGGAGCGCTATACCCAGCTCACCGAGCTGGCAGCCTCCATCCTCGCCACCGAGCTCGACATCCCCATAGCCCAGGCGAAAGCCTTCTGGGCGGGCGAGGAAGGCTACGCCACCCCCAAAGTCGACGTGCGCGGCGGCATCTTCGAGGATGACCGAGTGCTGCTCGTGCGCGAGCGCTCCGACGGCAAGTGGACCCTCCCCGGCGGCTGGGTCGACATCAACGACTCCCCCTCAGGGGCCGTGGTCCGCGAGATCTTCGAGGAATCCGGCTACCGCGCCCGGGCGCTGAAGCTCGCCGCGCTCATCGACAAGCTGCGCCATCCGCATCCCCCCGGTATTCACCACATCTACAAGCTCTTCTTCCTCTGCGAGCGCACCGGCGGCGAGCCCGCGGTGAGCAGCGAGACCGACGCCGTGCAATTCTTTGCGGTGCAAGCGCTCCCCGAGCTCTCCACCGGCCGGGTCCTCGCCTCCCAGATCGACCGGCTGTATCAACACCACCTGCACCCGGAGCTGCCGACATACTTTGACTGACAGCAGCGCGCCCCTGGCCGCCCGCCGGATTGCCGGCGCCTTCGCCGAATACAACGCGCAGTTCCGGGCGATCACGCGGCGCGCGCCGGTGCGCTTCGATGCCCGCGACTGGAAAGGCAGCCAGCGCGATGCCGTCGAGCGCATCGAGCTCTACGACCGGTTCGTCGCCAGCACGGTGGCGGAGCTCAGAGCCATGCTCGGCGCTCAGGCGGAGGATCGCAGCCTCTGGACACACATCCGCGCCGACTTCGCCGCGCGCATCGCCGGCCTTCCCGATACGGAATTCACCAAGACCTTCTTCAGCTCGATCAGCCGGCGGCTCTTCGGCACGGTCGGCGTGGCGCCGGACATCGAGTTCGTCGCGACCGAGCTCGACCCGCTGGCGCACGTCACCTCCACGGTCACCACCAATACCTACATCAATCATGGCTCGCTCGCGCTGCTCATCGAGGACCTGCTCGGCGACGTGCGGTTCCACTCCCCGTGGAAGGATCTGGACCAGAGCATCCGCCATGTGATCACCGAGGTGCAGACGCACCTGGCCGCGCGCGCGGAGCAGCGCGCCGTGCAGCGGGTCGAGGTGGTCCGGCCGGTCTTCTACCAGATCTCGCGCGCGTACGTCGTCGGGCGGCTGATTGGACGCAATTTCCTCGTGCCGCTGGTCATTGCGCTCAAGAACTCCGACGGCGGCATGCTGGTCGATGCCGTGATGCTCGCGGAGGGCGATGTCAGCATCGTCTTCAGCTTCTCCCGCTCATACTTCCACGCCGACCTCGAGCACGTCGCGGAAGCCGTGGTGTTTCTCAAGTCCCTGATGCCGAAGAAGCCCGTGAGCGAGCTCTTCACGGTTCTGGGACGCGCCAGGCAGGGCAAGACGGAGCGCTACCGCGAGATCATGCGCCATCTCGCCGATACGCCGGATCGGTTCGTGCACGCGCCGGGTGACAGGGGACTCGTCATGGTGTGCTTCACATTGCCTTCCTTCGATGTGGTGTTCAAGGTCATCCGCGATCGCTTTCCGTACCCGAAGAGCGTGCTGCGCGAGGAGGTGATGGCCAGGTACCAGCTCGTCTTCCGTCACGACCGCGCCGGCCGGCTGGTCGATGCGCAGGAGTTCCGCCGGCTGCGGTTCCGCAAGGACCTCTTCGCTCCGGAGCTGCTGCAGGAACTGCTGAGCGAAGCCTCCCTCAGCGTGCATCAGGCCGCAGAGCATCTGGTCTTCGACCACATGTACATCGAGCGGCGCATGACCCCGCTCAACCTCTATCTGCGGGCCGCCTCCCCGGCGGCTGCGGAACAGGCGGCGCTCGATTACGGGCAATGCATCCGCGATCTCGCCCACAGCAACATCTTTCCAGGGGACCTGCTGCTCAAGAATTTCGGTGTCACCCGCCACGGGCGCGTCATCTTCTACGACTACGACGAGCTTTGCCTGGTGACCGACTGCCATTTTCGCGATGTGCCGCAGCCGGCCAACCCCGAGGATGAGATGCGCGCCGAGCCGTGGTTCTACGTCGGCGAGCACGATGTCTTCCCGGAGACCTTCATCGATTTCGTGGGCTTCGATGCGCCGGTGCGCGCGAGCCTGCTGCGCACGCACGGGGAGATCTTCACGGGGAGGTTCTGGCGACAGGTGCAGCGGCGGCTGTTGGACGGGGAGGTGCTCGAGGTCCTGCCTTACCACCCGCACCGCGTCCGGGTCGCGAGCAGTGCCTGAAAAAGCGATAGACTTGCCGCGCTCATGAGCCGCCTACTCGTCGTCCTCGGCACCGTCCTCATCGTCCTCGGGCTCCTCTGGACCTGGGTGCGCCGCCTGCCGCTCTTTCAATTGCCGGGCGACATCGTCATCGATCGCCCGCATTTCAAGTTCTTCTTCCCGATCACGACGATGCTGATCCTCAGCCTCGTCCTTTCCATCCTGGCGTGGCTCTTCAGGCGCTGAGGGCCTGAGTCACATCCGCCAGCAGGTCGTCGATGTCCTCGAGCCCGATCGAGAGCCGTACGGTGCCCTCTGTGATAGCCGAGACCGCCTGCTGATCGGCCGTGAGGTCCCGCCCGCCCATCATCTGTGCCGTCACCACCAGCGACTCCGTGGAGCCGAGACTCGCCGCCATGGCGAAGAGCTGCAGCGCGTCGGCGAACCGGCCGCTCGCCTCGAGGCCGCCCTTGAGGTCAAAGCTCACGATGGTGCCGAAGTCCTGCATCTGCGCGCGCGCCAATGCATGCTGCGGGTGAGACGGCAGCCCCGGGTAGTGCACGCGTGCCACCGCCGGATGCGAGGCGAGAAGCTCCGCGACACGCTGCGCGCTCGCCGACTGGGCCTTGTAGCGCACGAAATAGGTCTTGAGGCCCCTCAGGATGAGATAGGCAGCGTGCGGATCGAGCGTCCCGCCAATCATCCCGAAGTCCGTCCGCAGGGAGCGGATCAGATCGCTGCGTCCGATGACCGCGCCACCGAGCACATCACCTGCCCCTGAGGCGTACTTGGTCAGGCTGTGCACGAAGCAGTCGATGTCGTACTCGCCATGTTGGTGCAAGCCCGCGAAGGTATTGTCCATGACGGCGACGGCGCCGGCCGCCTTCGCCAGGCGCGTGATCGCGGCGATATCGGCGACTTTGGTCACCGGGTTGGTCGGGCTCTCGAACCAGACGAGCCGCGTCGGGTGCGCCGTCAGGGCGCGCTCGATTCCGGCGATGTCCTCGATCGACAGCATCGTGTGCGTCACGCCGAAGCGGCCGAGCAGCCGGCGGACGAGATAGCGCGTCGGGTTATAGGTCTCGACGAAGCAGAGGATGTGGTCCCCCTGCTTGGTGAGGGCGAGCAGCGTCTGCGCTACCGCGCCCACGCCGGAAGCGGTCACCAGGCACTCCTCCCGCCCCTGCATCTCGGCGAGCAGCAGCTCGAGCTGCCGGGTGGTGGGGTTCGAGGCACGGGTATAGAAAAATCCGGGCCGCTCGCCGCGCAGGTATCGCTCGGTCTCCGCCAGCGTGTCGAACTCGAACTTGACGCTCTGGTAGATCGGCGCCACGACCGCATGATTGTCGGCGGCGAGCTCGACCGGCGGCGGATGATTGACCCGGGTGGACTTCTTCATGGGGCATGGAGAGTAAACCGATCCGCATCCCGCCGGGCGGGAAGCCCCTCACGAAACCTCATCATCCTGCCCGTCTCAATTGCTCCGCGAAGCCTGCCAGGCGGGCCGCCGCCTGATCGAGGGTGTCATCCCGCTTGGCGATGCAGAGCCGCACGACGGACAGCTTCGGTGGCACGGCGTAGAACGGCGACAGCGGGATGGTGGCGACCCGCGCCTCGGTCAGCGCCCGCTCCGCGAACTCGAGGTCACCCGCCGGCAGCAGCCCGCCAAAATCGAGCAGCTGAAAGAAGGTTCCGTGCGCCGGCGGCAGCACGAAGCCCGAGTCCGCGAGTGCGCTGCGCAGACGGTCGCGCTTCGCCTGAAAGAAGGCGGACAGATCCCGCCCCGTTTGCGGCCGCTCGGCCAGATACGCCGCAATGGCGCGTTGCAGCGGGTGGGCGATGCTGAAGGTGTTGAATTGATGGACCTTGCGCAGCTCGCTCGTGAGAGCCGGCGCGGCGATGCAGTAGCCGACACGCAGACCCGTCGCATGCAGCGTCTTGCCGAACGAATAGACCGCGAAGCTGCTCTGCCGCAGCTCCGCATGGGACAGAACGGAAGCATGCGCGCGCCCGTCGAAGAGCACGTGCTCGTAGACCTCGTCCGAGAGAACCACGATGTCACGCCCGCGGATGATCGCGGCGAGCTGCTCGAGATCTGCTGCCGTTGCGGCCGTGCACGCCGGATTATGAGGAGTGTTGAAGAGGATCAACCGCGTGCGGGGTGTGACGGCGGCGCGCACGCGATCCCAGTCGTAATGGAAATCGGGAGGCAGCAGCGGCAAGCGAACGCAGCGGCCGCCCGCGAGGCGCACAGCCGGTTCATAGGAGTCGTACGCAGGATCGAAGGCGATGGCCTCCTCGCCCCGGCCGACAACGGCCTGGACGGCGGAGTAGATCGCCTCGGTGGCACCGAGCGTGATCGTGACCTGCGACTGCGGATCGAAGTCGCCGCCGTAGCTCGCGGCCAGCCTGCCCGCAATGCGCTCGCGCAACTCCGGCACCCCCTCCATCGGGGCGTACTGATTATAGCCCTGGCGCATCGCCTCACCGGTGAGCTCGGCGAGCCGCGGGTCGATGTCGTAGTCCGGAAAGCCCTGGCCCAGGTTGAGGGCGCCGAGCTCGCGCGCCCGCCGCGACATGACGGTGAAGATCGTCGTGCCGACGTCGGGCAGCTTGCTAGACATCTGCTTCCGCCGCCGCGAGCGCCGCACCGAGGACGCCCGCCTGATTCCCGAAATGCGCCGGACGCACCTCCGCCTCGCAGCGCAGCAGCGGCGCGAAATCCGCGAAGCGCTCGCTGATCGCCCCGCCCAGGATGAAAAGGTCGGGCCAGAAGAGCGCCTGCATCCGGTCGAGATAGACGTTGACCCGGTCCATCCATGCCCGCCAGTCGAGATTGAGCATGGCCTTGACGTGCGCCGAGGCGTACTTCTCGGAGTCCATGCCGTTGAGCTCCATGTGCCCGAGCTCCGTGTTGGGGAAGAGCTTGCCGCCGATGAACAGCGCCGAGCCGATCCCGGTACCGAAGGTCAGCATGACCACCGAGCCCTTCACGCCCCGGCCGGCGCCCAGGCGCATCTCCGCCAGGCCTGCGGCATCCGCGTCGTTGAGGAAGAGCGCGTCACGATCGAGCGTGCGCCGGATGAGGGCGGCCCCGTCCGCGCCGATCCAGGCCTGGTCGATGTTGGCGGCGGTACGCGCCCTGCCGCTTTTGACCACCGCCGGAAAGGCGAGCCCTACCGCACCCGTGGTCGCCGGCAGCTTCGCAGCGAGCCCGGCGATGGTCGGCATCATCGCCTCGGGCGCCGAGGGCTGCGGCGTCGGGGCGGAGATGAGCTCCCCCACGAGGCATCCGGCCTCGACGTCGACCACGCCTGCCTTGATGAAGGAGCCCCCGACATCGATACCCAGCAATTTACGTGACATACGCTCGTTCCAATCAAATGTTAGCCGCGGCGGCGAGCTGCATATCGCGCTCACGCCGTCTCTGTCGATGACGCATCCACACCGTCGCGATCACCACTCCACCCGCCACCACGCAGACCATCAGGGTGGCGAGCGCGTTCACATCCGGGCTCACGCCGAGCCGCACCTTGGAGAAGATCACCATCGGCAGCGTACTCGAGCCGGGCCCGGCGACGAACTGCGAGATGACCAGGTCGTCCCACGACAGGGTGAAGGCGAGCAGCCACCCGGCCAGCACCGCCGGCAGGATGAGCGGCAGCGTGATGCGCCAGAACACCTTCGCCGGCCGGGCACCGAGGTCCTGCGCGGCCTCCTCCAGCGACTCGTCGAACCCGGCCAGGCGCGACTGTATCACCACCGTGACGTAAGCCATGCAAAAGGAGATGTGGGCGAGCGTGATCGTGATCGCCCCCATGCCGCGCGGCCAGCCGATGGCCTGCTCGAGAGCGACGAAGAGCAGCAGCAGCGACAGGCCGCTGATCACCTCCGGCATCACGATGGGAGCTGTCGTCATCCCGACGAGGAGGGAGCGGCCGCGGAAAGCGCCGAACCGGGCGAGCGCCGTGCCCGCGAGGGTGCCGAGCACGGTGGCGGCGGTAGCCGCGCAGACCGCCACCCGCAGGGACAGCCAGGCCGCATCCAGGACCTCGCCGTCGGAAAGGAGGACGCCATACCACTTGAGGGTCGGGGAGTGCGCGGCATCCCAGACCGTCACGAGACGGCTGTTGTTGAAGGAGTAGACGATCATCGAGAGGATGGGCAGGTAGAGGAAGACGAGCCCGAGGACGAGCGCGGTGCGCGGGAACAGCCCCTGCCGCCTCATGTTTCCGAGTCCAGTGACCGCCGCTCCACCCGCTGCAGCAGCACGATGGGCACGACGAGCAGCAGCAGGATCAGGATCGCCACCGCGCTCGCCACCGGCCAGTCGCGGTTGTCGAAGAACTCGTCCGACAGCATGCGCCCGATCATGATCTGGTCGGTGCGGCCGAGCAGTGTCGGAATCACGTACTCGCCGACCGCCGGGATGAAGACGAGCAGCGAGCCGGCGGCGATTCCGGGCAGCGACTGCGGCAGCGTGATGCGCAGGAATGCGGCCAGCGGCCGGGCGCCGAGATCTGCCGCCGCCTCGAGCAGCGCCGGATCGTGCTTCTCCAGGTTGGCGTAAAGGGGCAGGATCATGAAAGGCAGATACGAATAGACGATGCCGACATAGAGCGAGAAATCCGTCTGCAGCAGGGTGACCGGATGGTGGATCAGGCCGAGACTCAGCAGTACGTTGTTGATGAGCCCGTCGTTCTGCAGCAGCCCTATCCACGCATAGACGCGAAGCAGGAAGGACGTCCAGAACGGCAACACGATGAGCATCAGGAGAAAGCTGCGCCACGCCTCCCCGGCGCGCGCGATGGCGTACGCCATCGGATAGCCGATCGCCAGGCAGAAGAAGGTCGAGACCGCCGCCACCATGAGCGAGTAAAGATAGGAGCGCAGGTAGAGCGGATCGGTGAAGAGATAGGCGTAGCTCGCAAGGTGGATGTTCGCAACCGGCAAGCCGTGCAGCCAGGTGAGGAGCGGCGCATATGGCGGAATGGCGAGCCGCGCCTCGGAGAAGGAGATCTTGAGGACGATCAGAAACGGGATGAGGAAGAAAAGAACCAGCCAGAAGGCGGGGATGCCGGCCACGAGCTGTCGGCCCGGAAACCGGCGCCTTGGCTCCATGAGCCTGCGAATCTCGGGCTGCTCCATCGGGCCTGCCCTAACGTGTCAGGATCACGGGGCTTGCCGCATCCCAGGACAGGTCGACCGCCGCATGCCTCAGGTCGCGTTGCGCGGCCAGCCTGGAGCGGTTGGGAAGCGTCACCCGCATCACCTGGCCGCACGCGATCTCGACCAGGCAAATCGACACATCGCCCATGTAGGCGACCTCCCTGATCTTGCCGCGCACGCGGTTGTCCGCCGGTTGTGGCTGCCCTGGCAACTCCCCTGGCGGTGGCTCGCTCGCGAGGACGATCTTCTCCGGGCGGATGGCCGCCCAGACCGTATCTCCGGCCGTGCACTCCACGTGCCGCGCCGCGCGGACGGTGCAGCCGAGGGACTCGCAGCGAATGGTGATCGCGTGCGGCTCCACGGCCGCCACTCTGCCCTCGAGAAGATTCACCGAGCCGATGAAGTCGGCGACGAACCGGTTGCTCGGGGCCTCATAGATCTCCGCCGGCGTGCCCACCTGCACGATGCGTCCGTGCTCCATGACGCCCATGCGCGTGGCCAGAGTCATCGCCTCCCCCTGATCGTGTGTGACCACGATGAAGGTGACGCCGAGGCGCTCCTGGATGCTGAGCAGCTCGAACTGGGTGCGCTCGCGCAGCTTGCGGTCGAGCGCGGCCAGGGGCTCATCGAGGAGCAGCAGCTTCGGCCGCTTGGCGAGCGCCCGCGCCAATGCCACCCGCTGCCGCTGCCCGCCGGAGAGCTGATGCGGCTTGCGGCCCGTGTACGGGCTCATCTGCACGATCTGCAGGATCTCCGCTACGCGCCGGCGGATCGCCTCACGCCCGAGCCGCTCCTGCTCGAGGCCGAAGGCGACGTTCTTCTCCACGCTCATGTGGGGAAAAAGCGCGTACGACTGGAACATCATGTTGACGGGCCGCTCGTACGGCGGCACGGCACTCATATCCTCCCCATCGATGTAGATGCGTCCGGCGCTCGGCGTCTCGAAACCCGCCAGCAGGCGCAGCAGGGTCGTCTTGCCGGAGCCGGAGCCGCCCAGCAGACAGAAAATCTCTCCGCGCCTGATCTCGAGCGAGACCGCATCCACGGCGAGGAACTCCCCGAATCTCTTGCTGACGGCGTCGAGGCGAACGTAGGGCGGCGCCGGATCGGGCGCCGTCGACGGTTGGGCGTTCATCGGCCGAATTCCTGTCCGCTCAGCTTCCCGTCTTGAAATCGGTCCAGGCGCGGGTGAGCCGGCGCATGAACTCCATCGACTTGGCTCGTTCCGGAACGAGCGTATGCATCACCGCGGGCGGCGGATAGATACCCGGGTCATCCAAGACCGATTTGTCCAGGTACTGCCGCGATGTCAGATCACCGTTGGCATACTTCACCAGGTTGGAATTGCGTGCGGCGACGCGCGGCTCCAGCAGATAATTGATGAAGAGGTTGGCATTGTGCGGATGCGGCGCATTGGCGGGTATCGCGAGCACATCGAAGTTCTCCACCGCGCCCTCCTTCGGGATGGAATAGGCGATGGTGTAGGTCCTGCCGGCCTGCTGCGCGCGCACCTTCGCCTGTTTCACGTCTCCCGACCAGCCGAGCGCGAGGCAGATCTCGCCATTCGCCAGATCGTCGATGTACCGCGATGAGTTGACATAGCGCACGTACGGCCGGATGGCCATGAGCACCTTCATGGCGGCCGCGAGATCGGCGGGCGATTCGCTGTTCGGATCCTTGCCGAGATAGAGAAGGGCCGTGCCGATGACCTCCGTGGGCTCGTCGAGTATGGTGACGCCGCAGTCCTTTAGCTTGGAGACCACCGCCGGATCGTAGAGCAGCCGCCAGCTGTCGACCGGAGCCGCGGGCAGCCGGGACTTCACCGCCTGCAGGTTGTAGCCGAGCCCGGAGGTGATCCACATGTAGTCGGCGGCGTACTGATTGCCCGGATCGTACTGCTCGACGCTGCGCTGCACCGCAGGATCGAGGTACTTGAGATTGGGCAGCTGCGACTTGTCGAGCTTCTCGAGCGCGCCGGCGCGGATCTCGAGCTCGAGGAACGGGGCGGAGGGGACGACGACATCAAAGCCGGTGTTGCCGGTGAGGAGCTTGGTCTCGAGCACCTCGTTCTTATCGTAGACGTCGTAGTTGACCTTGATGCCGTACTGCTTCTCGAAGTCCTGCAGCACCTGCGGGTCGATGTAATCCGACCAATTGTAGACGTTGACGACATTGTCGCCGCCCCGCGAGCCGCCGGAGCAGCCCGCAAGCAGCGCCGCGAGCGCCGCCGCCAGGGCCATGGAGAGCAATCGTCTCATCGTCAGACGTTGAGCAACAGGTGCTCCCGCTCCCAGGAGCTGATCACCTGCAGGAAGACCTCGTATTCGGCTTCCTTGACGATGGTGAAGGCGGAGACGAACGGCTCGCCGAGCAGCCTCACCAGCGGCTCGCTCTGGCGCAGCTCCCGCAGCGCCTCATCGAGCGAGCGCGGCAGCCCGAAGGGCAGGTCGTGCGCGCTGCCGGTGATGGGATCGCTCGGCTGCAGCCCCTCGACCATGCCGAGGTAGCCGCAGGCGAGCGACGCCGCGATCGCTATGTAGGGATTGGCGTCGGCGCCGCCCACGCGGTTCTCCACGCGGCGATCCTCCGGCCCGGACATCGGTACGCGCAGCCCCGCGGTGCGGTTGTCGTAGCCCCAATGCACATTGATCGGCGCCGAGAGATAGCGGGTGAGGCGGCGATAGGAGTTGACGTTAGCGCAGAAGAGCGCCATTGCCGCCGGCAGGTATTTCTGCAGGCCGCCGATGTGCGCGAAGAACAGCGGCGACGGCGTCCCATCGGGATTGCTGAAGATGTTGCGCCGCGTCTTCACGTCGAGGACGCTCTGATGGATGTGCATGGCGCTGCCCGGCTCCTTGGCGTGCGGCTTCGCCATGAACGTGGCGTATATCTTGTGGCGCAGCGCCGCCTCACGGGCGGTGCGCTTGAAGAGAAACGCCTGGTCCGCGAGGTCGAGCGGCGGCCCATGGATCAGGTTGATCTCCATCTGCGCCGGACCGTCCTCGTGGATGAGGGTGTCGATCTCGATCTCCTGATCCTCGCAGAACTGGTAGATGTCATCGAACAGCGGATCGAACTCGTTCACCGCCGCGATGCTGTAGGACTGCCGCCCGGGCTCCGCTCTGCCGGAGCGCCCCACGGGCGGCTTCAGCGGATAGTCGGCGTCCTTGTTTTGCTCGACCAGATAGAACTCCAGCTCCGGCGCCACCACCGGCTCCCAGCCGCGCTGCGCATAAAGCTCGACGATATTGCGCAGCACGTGGCGCGGCGCCATGGTCACCCGGCGGCCATCGGAGTAGAAGCAGTCGTGGATGACCTGCGCCGTGGGCTCCGCCGCCCAGGGCACGCGCCGCACCGTCTTCGGGTCCGCCTTGAGAACGATGTCGATCTCGGCCGGACTCATCGCGGCACCGGTCTCCGGCGGATAATCGCCGGTGACGGTCTGCAGGAAGACACTCTCCGGCAAGCGCATGCCGCCATCCTCGGCGAATTTCTCTGCCGGCATGATCTTTCCCCGGGCGATGCCCGCCATATCGGGGATGATGGCCTCGACCTCGGAGATGCCGTGGTCACGGAAGAACTGACGGATCTCACTCACCATGGTTGCCTTTCACCTGGCCTCGGCGCGGTCGCGGCATGCGGCGCCAAAGGCCGAAAACAGGGATCGAGACAGCGGGTTGTCCATCACCTTCCATTCGGGATGCCACTGCACCGCAAGCGCAAACCGCGCCGCGCCCTCGACTCTGAATGCTTCGATCAGTCCATCCGGCGCGCGCGCCTCGACAGCGAGACCCGGACCGAGCCGCTCGATGCCCTGCCAGTGCAGGGAATTGACCCGCACCCGATCGGCGCCGGCCATGGAGCGTAGCAGGCCTCCCGGCTCGAGCATCACCTCGTGTGCCGGCCCATACTGCACCTCGAGCGGCTGGCTCTCATCGTCGCGGTGGTCGAGGTGCCCGGGAACCTCGTGGACCCGCTGATGGAGGCTGCCGCCGAAGGCGACATTGACCTCCTGGAAGCCGCGGCAGATCCCGAGCACGGGTAAGCCCGCGCGCACTGCCTGGCGGATGAGCGGCAGCGTGGTGGCATCACGCGCCGGATCGTGCAGGGTGCCGGGGTGGCTCGGCGGCCCCTCGTAGTGGTGCGGCTCGACATTCGAGGGACTGCCGGTGAAAAGAAGCCCATCCAGACGCTCGATCAGCTCATCGAGCCGCAACTCCCCGGCGAGCGCCGGGATGATGACCGGCAGCGCATCCGCCGCTTCCAGCAGCGCGCGGGCGTACTTCTCCCCCACGGCGTGAAACGGATGGAGGCCGATCATCCGCCGGTCCGCGGGGAGGCCAATGAGGGGGCGAGCCGGTTTCATCACTCTGTAATTACACCACAGCACAGGCAAAGGAGTGCCTTGGTACGCCCCCTCAATTGCCGTCCCTACACGCGCCTGGCTATTCTCCCCTGAGACTCCGTCTCCCTTCCTTCCTTTACATAATCCCAAGAACCCCCTTCCATGCCCGCCGCCCACGCCGCCTCCTATTACGCCGCCTCGGCGCGGGCCGCTCCCGAGCGGGTGGCGCTGGCCGGCTCGGTGGAATGCGACGTATGCGTGGTGGGCGGCGGTATTGCCGGCTGTTCGGCGGCCCTGCACCTCGCGCAGAGGGGCTTTTCGGTGGTGCTGCTGGAGCAGCACCACGTTGGCTGGGGTGCCTCCGGCCGCAGCGGCGCCCAGGCGATCCACGGCGTAGCCTCGGGCCAGGCCAAGCTGGAAAGGCTCATCGGTCCCACCGCCGCCAGGGCAGTCTGGGACGTCTCCATCGAAGGGCTCGCGCTCATGCGCGAGCTCATCGCGCGCTTTTCGATCGCTTGCGACTGGGTCGACGGCTACATGCTGACCGCCGTGAAGCCGCGCCACGACCGCGAGCTGCGCGTCGAGATCGGGGAGCTCCAAGAGAAGCTGCAGTACGACTCGGTGCGCTACATGCCGCGGGCGGAAGTCCAGGCGACGCTCGCCACCAAGCGATATGTCAGCGCCCTCTATGACGCCAACGGCGGGCACCTCCATCCGCTCAACTACACGCTCGGATTGGCCGCGGCCGCGGAGGGCGCCGGCGCGCGTATCTACGAGGACACGCGCGCGCTCGGCTTCACCTCGGCGCGGGTGCGTACGCCGGGCGGCGAGGTCCGCGCGCGTTACCTGGTGCTGTGCGGCAACGTGTACCTCGGCACGACCGCTCCGGCGCTCACTTCGAAGATCATGGCCGTCGGCACCCACATCATCGCCACCGAGCCGCTGGGTGCGGAGCGCGCACGCGCGCTCATCGCCAACAACGCCGCGGTGAGCGATATGAACTGGGTTCTCGACTACTTCCGGAGGTCGGCCGATCACCGGCTGCTCTTCGGCGGCCGGGTCAGCTACTCCGGCCTCGGCTCGTTCGAGTCGCCCGGCGCCACGCGCGCGCGCATGCTCCAGGTCTTTCCGCAGCTTGCGGACGCGCGCGTGGAGTACTCCTGGGGCGGCCACGTCGACATAACGCTCAATCGCGCACCGCATTTCGGCCGGCTGATGCCCAACGTGTATTTCCTGCAGGGATTCTCCGGCCACGGCATCGCGCTCACCGGCATCGCCGGCAAGCTCGTCGCCGAAGCAATCGCCGGTCAGGCGGAGCGCTTCGACGTGTTCGCACGCATCCCGCACCAGGACTTCCCCGGCGGAGCGCTGCTGCGCCGCCCGGCGCTGGTGCTCGCGATGCTGTATTACCGCCTGCGCGATCTGCTATAGCAGCTCTGCGATCTGCACCGCATTCAATGCGGCGCCCTTCAGGAGTTGGTCTCCCGCGACGAAGAGCGCGATCGAGCGGCCGCTCGGATCGCTCACATCGCGGCGGATGCGGCCGACGAGGATCGCGTCCTGGCCCGAGGCGTCCTTCGGCATGGGAAAGTAGTTGCGCTCCGGATCGTCCACCAGCTTCACGCCGGGCGCGGTCTGAACGACATCGCGCACCTGCTCCGGGGTGATGGGACGCTCGCACTCGAAGTTGATGGCGATCGAGTGGGCGCGCAGCACCGGCACGCGCACGCAGGTCGCGGCGATGCGGATGGAGTCATCGCCGTAGATCTTGTGCGTTTCGCGGATGACCTTGATCTCCTCCTCGTTGTAGCCGCTCTGCGGATCGACCTTGGCGTTGTGGCTGAAGAGATTGAACGCGTAGGGGTGCGGCAGGACCTTGTTCTCGTACGGGCGACCCTCGAGATAGGCGCGGGTCGACTCGCGCAGCTCCTCCATGGCGGCGGCACCGGCACCGGAGGCGGCCTGGTACGTGGAGACGATCATCCGCCGCAGGCGATTGATGCGGTGTATGGGCCAGAGCGGGGTGATGGCGATGATGGTGGAACAGTTGGGGTTGGCGATGATGCCGCGGTGAGTCTGCACCGCCTCCGGATTGATCTCCGGCACGACCAGCGGCACCGCCGGGTCCATGCGGAAGGCGGAGGAGTTATCCACCACCACCGCCCCCTGCTCCACTGCGAGCGGCCCGAATCGCTTGGACGTGCTGCCGCCGGCGGAGAAGAGCGCGATGTCGACGCCGCGGAAGCTGTCCTCCTTCAGCTCGCGCACGACGAGCGGCTGGCCCCTGAAGGGCAGCGTCTTCCCGGCGGAGCGGGCCGAGGCGAAGAGGCGCAGCTCCGCGAGCGGGAATTCCCTCCCCTCGAGACAGCGGATGAGCTCGATACCGACGGCGCCGGTGGCACCGACGATCGCGACTACCGGCGGCGAGCCGGCTGAACGACCAGACTGCATGAACGGACTCCAGAACGAACGAGGCCCCGACGGCGGTGCCGGCGGGGCCTCTGGTTGACTCGCGATGTCCCGACTTCTGCTAGGCGCGCGCGAGATCCACCAAGGCCCCGGACAGGGGCTTCTTGAGGGTAATCTTGCGCGTTTTCATTGCAGGGAACATACCGATCCGACCCTACAGGAACCTTGGTCAACTGTAAAGCACAGGCACAAGGATGTGCCCCGCCGCCGCGCTTTAAATCCGTATCTCGAAACAGCGGTGAATCCGCGCGTTGCGCTCGAAATCGCGGGGCACCGTGGCGGCCGAAACATCGACGATCGCGTGGCGCCCGGCGAGCGCCGGGTCGAGCCGGAAGCGCTGCGCGTTGGTCGAGAAGACGAGCAGCCCGCCCGGGGCGAGCAGGCGCGTGCAGGCATCGATCAGCGTGGGGTGATCCCGCTCGATGTCGAGCACCCCCTGCATGCGCTTGGAGTTCGAGAAAGTCGGCGGGTCGAGGAAGATGAGGTCGTACTGCTCGCTCGCCCGCGAGCCTTCGCGCAGCCATTCCAGGCAGTCGGCCTGCACGAACTCATGCTGCGCCCGCGCGACCGCCCCGTGCGCGGGGCCCTTCATGTTGCGCGCCAGATTGCGCTGCGCCCAATCGAGGTAGGTGCGTGACATGTCGACGGAAGTGGTTGCGGCTGCGCCGCCCGCTGCCGCATACACCGTGGCGGTGCCGGTGTAGGCGAAAAGATTCAGGAAGCGCTTGCCGGCCGCCGCCTGGCGCAGGCGCGCCCGCGTGATGCGATGATCGAGGAACAGGCCCGTATCCAGGTAATCGTCGAAGTTGACGATGAGCTGCAGGCCGTCTTCGAGCACCACGTGAAAATCGGACCGCTCGGCGACCTTGTCGTACTGCTCACCGCGCGGCGTCCGGCGGCGCGTGCGCAGCCTGATGCGCTCCGAGGGCACACCGGCCGCGTCCGGCAACGCGGCCAGCGCTTCGCCGCGGCGCCGGCGCACCGATTCCTCTTCTATCTCGGCCGGGGCCGCGTACTCCTGAACGAAGAGCCATGTCTCTTCCGGCTGCACGGTGCGATAAACGTCGATCGCGAACGCGTACTCCGGCATGTCGGCATCGTACAGCCGGTAACAGGACACGCCCGCCTTGTCGGCCCAGCTTCTGAGCCGCTTCAGATTCTTCGCCAGGCGATTGGCGAACATGCGTGCGCCCGGGGTGTCGCGCAGCGGCGAGACCTCCCGCGCCATGGTGCCTGGCCGGCGCAGACTTGCCGCCTCGACGCTCATCCTGAGCAGCCGGCACTCGATCGCGCCGTTCCAGAGCGTGTGGGTGCGGGCCGCGCGGATGCCGAGCTCCATTCCGAGCTGGGGCGCGCCGGTCAACACCGCCGCCTGCCAGCCTTGGAATCTCTCGCGCAGCACTTCTCCGAGCTCGCGATGGACCGCGCGCGCCGCATCGAGATCGTCCAATCTGATGCCGTAGGGCGGATTCGTGCAGAGTAGACCCGGGGCATTCGATCGCACCGCAGAAGCCTGGCCGACATGCTCGCCCGCCAGATCGGAGACCTGGCCGGACGATTCGGCATGCTGGCCGGATTCGCCGCGCAATTCAGGGCTGCTCGTCTCCGGAGCGGGCGCCGCGCTCGCCAGCGGCCGTACCTCGAATTCCACCCACCGAGCGATGCCTGCGCGCTGCGCATTCGCGCGCGCATCCCTGACCGCCGCCGGGTCGCGGTCATGGCCGCGAATGATCGCCGCCGGCTGCACATCGGCGAGGCAGCGCGCCTTCGCCTCGTTCCGCACTCGCTGCCACAGCTCCGGGTCATGCCCGCGCCAGCCGAGAAACCCGAAATAATCGCGGCGCAGGCCCGGAGCGCAGCGCGCGGCGATCAACGCCGCCTCGATGACCAGCGTGCCGGAGCCGCACAGGGGATCGAGGAATTGCGCGCCGGCGGCCGCCAGCTCCGGCCATCCCGCCCGCACCAGCACACCAGCGGCGACATTCTCCTTCAGCGGCGCCTCGCCGGCCGCACCGCGATAGCCGCGGCGGTGCAGGCTCTCGCCGGCGAGGTCGAGGGAGAGCGTGATCTGCGCGCCGTGGGCGTGCGCGTGCACGCGCACGTCCGGCCGGTCCAACACAATGTCGGGCCGGGCACCGGTTGCATCCCGCAGCGCATCGACGATGGCATCCTTGAGCTTCAGGGCGCCGAAGTGGCTGTGCGTGATCGTGGGATGCTTGCCGCTGAAATCGCAGGCGAGCGTCGCGCCCGGTCCCAGATGCTGCGCCCAGTCCAGTGCCAGGGCCGCGGCGTAGAAGTCGTCGGCGCTCGCCGCTTCGAAGCGGGCGATCTCGAGGAATACCCGGTTGGCGAGCCGGGACTCGAGACAGGCGCGGTATGCGGTCTGCAGGGTGCCGCTGAATGCCACTCCGGTGGTCCGCTCCCGCAGATCGGTCGCGCCGAGGGTCGTCAGCTCCTTTGCCAGCAGATCAGCGAGCCCGCGCGGCACGCTCGCCAGGAATTGACGGGTGGTCACGGTGCGCGGCCAGGGGCGCGCGAGCGAGCCCGGCGGTTTGTCTCCAGGTGCGGCATTTCCTTATCATAAGAGCCCCGTACCCGACATAGCCACCTTTGGCCGCCCTCGGCCACCCTTGACGCCAACTGCGAGCACCTTCATGGCAGCCGAAATTCCCACCCGCGATTCACTCGAAGCGTTCTGGATGCCATTCACGGCCAACCGCCAGTTCAAGGCGAAGCCGCGCCTCCTTGCCCGCGCGAGCGGCATGCACTACTTCACGCCCGAAGGCAGGCAGATCCTCGACGGGGTCGCGGGTCTCTGGTGCGTGAATGCGGGTCACGGGCGCGCCGAGATCACCGAAGCGGTCGCGCGCCAGCTCGCCACCCTGGATTTCGCGCCGAGCTTCCAGATGGCCCACTCCTCGGCCTTCGAGCTCGCCAACGCACTCGCGCGGATCGCGCCGCCGGGGCTCGATCGCGTGTTCTTCACCAACTCCGGATCGGAGTCGGTGGACACCGCGCTCAAGATCGCACTCGCCTATCACCGCGTGCGCGGCGATGCGGCGCGCACCAAGCTGATCGGCCGCGAGCGCGCCTATCACGGTGTGGGATTCGGCGGCATCTCCGTCGGCGGCATCGGTGGCAACCGCAAGATGTGGTCGGCTTCGCTCCTGCCGGGGGTGGACCACCTGCCGCACACCCATGACCTGAAGCGCAACGCTTTTTCCCGCGGCCAGCCCGCTCATGGGGCGGAGCTGGCCGATGAGCTGGAGCGGCTGCTGGCGCTGCACGACCCCGCGACCGTCGCCGCGGTGATCGTTGAGCCGATCGCGGGCTCGACCGGAGTGCTGCTGCCGCCGCGCGGGTATCTCGAGCGGCTGCGCCAGATCTGCGACCGGCACGGCATCCTGCTCATCTTCGATGAGGTGATCACCGCCTTCGGGCGTGTCGGGGCGCCGTTTGCCGCGCAGGAATTCGGCGTGGTGCCCGACATGATCACCGCGGCGAAGGGCCTGACCAATGGTGTCGTGCCGATGGGGGCCGTGCTCGCGAAGCGGTCCGTACATGACGCCTTCATGCAAGGACCCGAGGGGACGATCGAGCTCTTCCACGGTTATACGTATTCGGCGCACCCGACATCCTGCGCGGCCGCGCTCGCGACGCTCGCGATCTACGAGCGCGAGGGACTGCTCACACGCGCGAAGTCGCTGGCACAGTACTGGGAGGATGCCGCGCACTCACTGCGCGGATTGCCGCACGTCATCGATGTACGCAACTACGGCCTGATCCTGGGCATGGAGCTGGAGCCGGCCGCGGACCGGCCCGGCGCGCGCGCTCAGGGCGTCTATCTCGAATGCTTCGAGCGCGGCCTGCTCGTGCGCCAGACCGGCGACATCATCGCGCTGTCACCGCCCCTCGTCGTCGAGCGTGCCCACATCGACCAGATGTTCGGCACGCTCGCCGAGGTGCTGCGCGATCAACGGTGACGATGGTGGCGGAAGCGAGTCATCATCATCCACGCGAGCGTGGCGATGACGGCGACGCTGGCCAGCAGCAGCTCCATGTCGAATGTCGAGACGATGCGAGTCGATTCAATGGTCACTGTCGGTAGCATGTCACTTCTCCGTGGCAGCGGAGTTTCACTCTTGGCACAGCCTGCCAGCCGCCGCGGACCGGGTGAAGCAGCGGTTCGCCGATTTGCGACGCACCTCACCCGGCCCGCAGGTTATGTTGCATTCAATCGCTGCCGGCGATCGATTACGGTGAGCCGGATGTGACCGGCGTCGCATCGGCGACCGCGGGCCCGGGCCCGTCCGCCTGCGCCACCGCGGCGCCCTGCAACCGCACGGTCACGCGGCGGTCGAACGCGTAGGCATCGAGATCGCCCCGCGGGCTGGTCGAATCGGCAGACCCATGCGCCGCAATGACCAGCCTGTCCTGCGGGCAGCCCGCCTGCTCCAACATCAGGGCCACGGTCTCCGCGCGGCGCAATGAGAGATCGTCATTCAGCGTCGCGGGCCCCCTCGGGTCGGCATAACCGTCGATCCGCACCGTGGCTCCCGGCGGCAGCGATGCGGCGAGCGCCCCTAGCTTGCGCAACGCCGCAAGCTGCTGATCGTTGATCGAGGCATCGGCGGTCCTGAAGGCCACGTCGGTCTCGATGTCATCGGACAGCTGCACCGTCCGATCGAGCTCGGCGCGCTGCGCCTGGGTGCTCGCCAGCGACTGCGCGGTGAGATCCAGCCTGCCCGCCAGTCCGTGCCGCTCCCGCTCGCTGCGGCCGAGGCTCGCGGTGAGGTCCTGATTGCGCGCCGCGAGGTTATGGTTGGTGACGCTCTGGCGGTGATAGCGATCGCCCAGCCACGCGCCGGCGACCATGCCCACCATCGCGCCGATCGGCCCGGCCGCCGCCGCTCCCACCGCAAGCCCGGTGAAGACACCGATGTTCTCCTGCTTCGATGCATGTTGCGGCGCCCGCGCCTCGGCCGCCGTTGCGGGCAAAGCCGCGAGGGACATCGCGGCCACTGTGATTCCCACCGTTCCGATACGAAACTTGTTGCTCAGGATGCTCATGATCTGGCCCTCTTGATTTGTCGCGGCGCCTGGCGCCGTCGAGGTCCAGTACAAGCGATGGCGGAGCGCCGCTCGTGACGCCAAACGGGCAGTCCCCTGATCACTGATGGCGAATCCTGGCAATCAAGCTGGTGGTAAGCGGGCGCAGGCCGCCCGTTTCCCGGGACACTTCGTCTCGGGTCGGCGGATCTCAGGGGGGCGCACGATGTCGAATGGGCGCGGCTAAAGCGGCGCAGCCGACTTTTAACCCATCTACTTGGGGTAGGTGAGACGGTCCTGGATCGCGAGCAGCACATCGCTGCGCGATACCTCGCCCATCAGCGTGTGGCGCCATTGCCCGGGGGTGACCGGCAGCGCCGTGGCCTGCTCCCGCAGGAAGCCATCCAGCGCCTCGCAGAGCGACATGTCGGGAGCCAGGGCGAAATTCACCGGCAGGGCGACCGCCTCGGCCGGCAGGCCCCAGTCTATCTCCCCCTTCTGCAGCCGATCGAGCACCTTGCGCGGATCGAACCAGGCTACCAGGTCATCGCCGCTCGTGACATAGACCCGCTGCAGCGGCCGCTTGGGCAACTGGTCGAAGATGTCCGCCAGACTCGTCGTGGCGGTGACGACGGCAGCGGGTGGCTTCACCAGCGCCTCCACGGTGCGCAATCGCCAATCGTCGCCGTGTTCCGCGACGATCGCGCGACTGAGACTCGCGTGATAGACCGACTGCCCCTTGCGGTAGACCTTCGCCGTGTAATGCGCCGTCACGCAGGCGAGCATGAGGGGCAGAACGACGTTGTAGTCGAGAGTCATCTCGAAGATCATCAGGATCGAAGTGAGCGGGGCCTGGGTGGTCGCAGCGAGGAACCCGCCCATCCCGATCAGCGCGTACGCCGCCGGAACGGAGGCAATGTGTGGCATCAGGGTATGCAGCACACCGCCGACCAGCGCACCGACGGCGGCGCCGATGAAGAGTGATGGCGTGAGGACACCGCCGACGCCTCCGGAGCCCACCGTCGCCGATGTCGCGACGACCTTGGCAGCCAGTATTGCCAGCAGCCACAGACCGAGGACCTGGCCTTGTAGAATGTGGCTGACGACGCTGTAGCCGTTGCCCCAGACCTGCGGCACGAAAATGGAGATGGCACCTACGATCACGCCACCAAGGCCGAGCTGCCAATAAAGCGGCAGCTTCAGACGTACGAACTGCGATTTTGCGAAGTCGAGAAGTGCCAGGAAGGGCGGTGCCAGATGGCCGAGCAGAATGCCCAGCATCACGTAGAAGATCAGCTCCACATTGGAGACGAAGATCACGTGCGGGACGTCGAAGACCGGCCCATACCCGAGGAAGCGGTGGGTGGTGGCATTCGAGATCACGGATGCGACCACCAGCGGGCCGAAGCTCTCCATGTTCGTCGAGCCCAGCACGATCTCCGAGACGAACAACGCGCCCGAGATGGGCGCGTTGTAGGCGGCGGCGATGCCTGCTGCGGCACCGCAGGCCACCATCAGTCGCAGGCGCGGAATGGGCGCGCGCGCGAAGAGACCGAGCCGCGACCCCAGCATCGCGGAGAGCTGCACCATCGAGCCCTCGCGTCCGATCGAGCCGCCCGAGGCGATGGTGAGCAGCGACCCGAAGCTGCGCAGTATGGAAGCGCGAAAGCCGATCTTGCCATCGCCGACGATGACCGCCTCCATGTAATCGACGGCTTTGGAAGAGACGAAGGTGCGGCCGACGAAATGCAGCACCGCGCCGGCAAGCACCCCGCCGACGACCGGCACGAGCGCCCGGTGCCACCAGACCAGGCTCGAGGCGGCATCGACCAGCCCGGATCCCTCGCCGATATAGGTGAAGCCGGTGAAGAGGCGCGTGAAGAGGCGGATGGACTCGCGGAACGTCACGCTCGCCAGCGCGCCGAAGAATCCGACCAGCGTGGCCCAGAACACGATGCCCGCCAGGTCCTCGTGCCCGAACAGGATCAAGCGCAGCCGCGTGAGCAGCGACAGAGGTACGCGCGCGAACTCTCGTGCCTGCAGGTGCATCGTCCGACTTGGCCCGGCCTGGATTCGAACGGGCGATTATGCATTCTCGCCGCCCCTCGCTGAGCGGGGGCTGAACAAGATAGTGACGAAAGTAGACAAATTCGGAGCGATTTCCTAGCCTTCGGGATCCGCTTCGCGCGAATCCCTTTTTCCACTCACTGCCGGAGAGCACCCGTGACCTTCACCCTACCCCCGCTTCCGTTTGCGCCCGGCGCGCTCGCCGCCCGCGGCATGTGCCAGGAGACCCTCGAGTTCCATCATGGCAAGCACCATCAGGCGTATGTCACCGCACTGAACGGCCTGGTGGAGAAGAACGATGCCCTCAAGGGCAAGTCGCTCGAGGAAGTCATCAAGCTCGCTCACGGGCGCGAGGACCTGACTCCGGTGTTCAACAATGCCGGCCAGCACTGGAACCACAGCTTCTTCTGGAACTGCCTCTCGCCCACTGGCGGCGGCATCCCGGGCGATCTCGAGAAAAAGCTCGCCGGCGACTTCGGCAGCGTCGATAAATTCAAGGAAACCTTCAAGGCGGCCGCGACCGGCCAGTTCGGCTCCGGCTGGGCCTGGCTGGTGCTCGGCAAGGATGGGCGGCTGAAGGTCTCGAAGACCGCCAACGCCGGCCTGCCGCTCGCCAGTGGCGAGGGCAAGGCGCTTCTCGTCCTCGATGTGTGGGAGCACGCCTATTACATCGATTTCCGTAACCGCCGCCCGGACTTCACCGAGAATTTCCTGGCGAAGCTGGCCAACTACGAGTTCGCCGCGCAGCAGCTGAAAGCTGCCTGAGGCAGGCCAGCGAACCAATACGCGCCCGGCGGGTCCTACCTGTGATGCCGAGCGCGGCCGTTCACGGGTTGGTCCCGGCCGCGGTACGGTATTGAGAGCCGGGGAGCCGGTCCTGCTATCACGCTGGACCGGCTCCCTTTTTCTTTGCTGTGAGACACCCCATGCGCGTAACCCTGATTTCCGCTCTCGCCATCTGCATCGCCGGACTGGCGGCAGCTGCGTCTCATGCCGCTGCAGCGGCCAATCCGCTCGCGACGCAGGTCGCGCGGGAGACGCTGACAAACGGGTTACGGGTGGTCGTGGTGCGGGATCCGCTGGCGCCGGTGGTCGCGACGTCGGTCAATTACCTGGTGGGGTCCGACGAGGCGCCCAAGGGGTTTCCGGGGACGGCGCATGCGCAGGAGCACATGATGTTCCGCGGCAGCCCCGGCCTCAGCGCCGATCAGCTCGCCGACATCGGCAGTGTCATGGGCGGCAATTTCAATGCCAACACCCGCGAGAGCGTGACCCAGTATCTCTTCACGGTCCCGGCAGAGGATCTCAATGTCGCCTTGCATATCGAGGCGATCCGGATGGCCGGGGCGCTCGACTCTGCAAGCCAGTGGAAGCAGGAGCGCGGCGCGATCGAGCAGGAGGTGGCGCAGGACGTGTCCGACCCGGGTTATGTCCTCTACGAGCGGATGCGCGCCGCAATGTTCGCCGGCACTCCCTATGCCCATGATGCGCTCGGCACTCGCCCCTCCTTCCAGGCCACCACGGCGGGAATGCTGCAGCACTTCTACGACACCTGGTATGCACCCAACAACGCCATCCTGGTGATCGCCGGCGACGTGGATCCGCAATCCACTCTGCTCGAGGTGAAGCGGCTCTTCGGCGGGATCCAGCCGAAGCAGCTGCCGCAGCGCCCACAGGTGCGGCTCGGCGCGCCGCGAGCCGCGGCCTTCACCATGAGCACCGATCAGCCGAATGGCATGGCGATGATCGCGGTGCGCACCCCCGGGCTGCACAGCGCCGACTTCGCGGCGCTCGAGGTACTCTCGGACGTCCTCGACAGCCGCCGCTTCGCGCTCTTTGGCCTGGTGCCGCAAGGCAAGGCGCTGGATGCGGACTTCTCGCTCGACCCGCTGCCGCAGGCCGGCATCGCCTATGCCGCGGTGTCGTTCGCCGCCGGACAGGACCCGAAGGCGCTCGAGAGCGCCATCCGCTCGATCCTCAGTGATGTGGCTGAGCACGGCGTGCCGGCCGATCTCGTTGCGGCGGCCAAGCTGCAGGAGCGGCGGGCGGCCGAGTTCCAGAAGAACTCCATTGCCGGCTTCGCCTCCGATTGGTCGGACGCGCTCGCCTTGTACAAGGTCAGCTCGCCGGATGCGGAGCTGGCGCAGATCGAAAAGGTCACGGTGCAGGATGTCGACCGGGTGGCACGCAAATACCTGGACCTCGATCATGCCGTGACCGCTGTGATGTTGCCCCGCGGGTCGGGCAAGCCGGTGCCCGCACGCGGCGGCTTCGGCGGGCAGGAGTCGATCTCGCTGGGTGCCGCCAAGCCGACGCCGCTTCCAACCTGGGCGGCGGTCGCGCTGCGGCGCCTGAGCGTGCCGCCCTCCACGCTTCATCCGGTGGTCACCCGGCTGCCGAATGGCCTGAGACTCATTGTGCAGACGGAGGACGTCAGCAACACGGTGAGCGTCTACGGGCACATTCTCGCGCAGCCCGGCCTGGAGGAGCCGCACGGCGAGGAAGGCGTGAGCGATCTGCTCGACCGCATGTTCATGTTCGGCAGCAACGGCTTGCACCGCCTGCAATTCCAGCAGGCGCTCGATGCCATCGGCGCCAGCGAGCAGGCCGGCTCCGATTTCAATGTCCAGGTCCTGCCCGAGCACTTCGACCGCGGCGTGCAACTGCTGGCGCAGAACGAGCTCGATCCCTACCTGCCGGCCAAGGCGCTGGCGGTCCTGCGGGATCAGCTCGCCGAAAGCGTCGCCGCCCGCAACGTGAGTCCCGGCTTTCTCACCCGCCACTCCCTGCGCCAGGCGCTCTTCCCGGCAACCGATCCCAGCCTGCGCATCGCAACGCCCGCGAGCCTGCGGGCGCTCACTCCCGCGAAGGTGCAGGATTATTACCGCAAAGTCTTCCGGCCGGACCTCGCCACCATCGTCGTGATCGGGAAGGTGACACCACAGCAGGCGCTGTCGGTGATCCAGAAGTACTTCGGCTCCTGGAAGGCGATCGGACCGAAGCCGCCGACGGATCTGCCGCAAGTGCCGCAGAACAAGCCGGACGTCGTTGCGGTACCCGACTCCAGCCGGGTGCAGGACATCGTGGTCCTCGCGCAGACACTGCCGCTGACGCGCAGCAACCCGGAGTATTACCCGTTGGAGCTCGGCAACGCGGTGCTCGGCGGCAGCTTCTACTCGACACGCCTCAGCATCGCGCTGCGCAAGCAGAGCGGCCTCGTCTATTCGGTCAACTCGACCCTGGAGGCGGGCAGAACCCGCGGCGCGTACCTCGTGGAGTACGCCTGCGATCCGCCGAATGTCGCCAAGGCCGCCGCCATCGTGCGGCGCGAGATCGCCGACATGCAGCGCGCGCCCGTGGGCAAGGAGGAACTGCTCAGGGTCAAGGAGCTGCTGGTGAGGCAGATTCCCCTCGACGAATCGAGCGTGGACGCGATCGCCGGCGGCATCATCAGCCGCGCCGATCTCGGCCTGCCGCTGGATGAGCCTACGATCGCCGCGCAGCGCTACATCGAGCTCGGTCCGCAGCAGATCGAGGCGGCGTTCCGCAAGTGGATGCGTCCCGGCGACCTGGTGCGCGTCAGTGAGGGACCGGCGCCGAAGTAGCGGCGGTCCGCTGCTTGACGGCCACGGGCAAAGTCACCGTGACATCGAAGTTGGCGGCGCGCCGCGGCGGCGCCGAGCAATCGAAGCGCTGGGCATCGATGCGCACGGGCAGTGAGGCCAGCAGGGTCGCGCTGATCTGCTGCATGAGCTGACAATCGGAGCCATGCAGCGTGTCCGGCTTTCCGGGCGAGAGCTGCAGGGTGCGCTCCACGGCCTGCGCCGGAGCGGATTTGGCGGCAGCGCCCTGCAGGAAGAACGGCAGCTGAAAGCCCACCTGCACATCCGGGGATCTCAGGCTGCCGCTCGGCTTCGGGCTGCAGTGGTACGGCAGGATATTGATGCTGTAGGGCCAGGCCCCGAGCCGCAGCAGGATGCCGTGAAGCTCGTACCAGAGCTGGTCGCACGTGTAGGTGCGCGGCAGTTTCTGCAGATTGATGATCATGTCATAGGTCCGCCAGAGGGCGGGCTTTGCACCCATGGCGGCCGTCGCAGCGGTCCCATCGGAAGCCGCGGCGCCAGCGGCGCCCGGAGCTGCGTTGCGTGCCGCCGCTGCGGTGATCGCCCACATTCCCCCAAGCGCGAGTGCGCACCCGAACGCGGCGATTCCACCGAGATGTCTCATATGCCTCTCCACGAACAAGGGCTTGTCTGTCGTAGGCCTGGCCTCCCGAAGGCTATCCCTGAGACCCGCCTACGCGAACGCAGCGCCCCGGGAAACGGTTCCCGCTGCCCGAATTCGCCACAATTGCGTCACCGCATCGGCCGGGTTCGCCTCGAGACTCTCGATCCAGGCGCAACGGCGGGACATTACCATGCTCACGCATCTCAGGGTCTGGCTGAACCATTTCGAATACCACGCGGAGCAGCCGCGCGGGGCGGCAGGCGCGCCGGCGAACGCCCTGCGGCCGGAGGAGCGCCGGCTCATCACACGCTCCTTGGCGAGGTTCCAACTCGGAGAGCAGTCCGACGGCAGCGGGCTCCTGCGCGCGGCGTGCCGCTTCGCGGCTGCTGAGGGGGATGAGCTCTTGCCGCGAATCACGGAGCTCTTCATTCGCGAGGAGCAGCGCCATGCGCGCCTGCTGCGCGAGTTCATGGACCAGCACGGTATTCCCACGCGGCCGCGACACTGGAGCGACACCTTGTTCCGCCGCGTCCGGCGGCTCGCCGGATTCGAGCTCTACCTCCACGTCCTCATCACGGCCGAGCTGATCGGCAATGTTTACTACCGCGCGCTCGAGTCTCTGACCGGATGCCAGCGGCTGAAGTCCCTATGCCGCACGCTCATCGCCGACGAGCTGGCGCACATAGGCTACGAGTCCGACCTGATACTGGAGCTGCGGGCACGCAGGCCCGCCTTGCTGCGGTCCCTGATCCGTGCGGCGCATCGCGCCTTCTTCTGCGGTGCGGCCTGCGCGGTCTGGCTTTCCCATCGTGCCGTCCTGCGCGGCGCCGGCCACACAGGGAGCGGCTTCGTGCAAGCCTGTCTCGCGCAGTACACGTTCCATCTCGACCCGCCGGCGGAATGGTCGGCCACGATGGCCGGCTCCAAGCGCCGCTAGGAAGGAGCCGTCAGTGCCCTGCCCGCTCGGCGGCGCGCTGGGCGATATCCAGCCGCCGGTTCCACGGATCACGCTCCGGCACCGGACCGCGATGGGTGAAGCTCATGAGCTCGTCCGTACTCTCACGATACTCCGGCCAGACGGGCTCCCCGCGCGCGTCGGGCCGTCCGGTCCGCGCAAACGCGACCCAGTAGGAGTGCACTGCGCGCGCCATTGCCTCGTCCGCGCGCGACGTGGCCTTTCCGTAGTGCGCTGCGACAGTATCGAACACGAACGGGATTTCCGAGGCATGTGGTGCGCCGGAGAGCATGTTGCGTCGTGCGGTCGCGACATAACCGAAGCGATACTCGTACACGTGCTGGCCGCGTGCGGACAGCAGGCGGGCAATCGCGCGAGCGGGCTCCACCATCCATTGATCGCTGCCCGCCATCGCGGACACCTCCTGTAGAGTGCGCTGGCCGTCCGGGTCGTAGAGGCGGCGTGCCGCCCCGGAATCCGGGCCGAAACTTTTCCACAGGGCCGGCAGCGATCCGGCTGTCAGCTTGCCGATCTCATCCGTGTTGGCGCCGATCATGACCGGCACGCGCGCGCCGCCACCGGCTGCATAGACCTTGGTCGGAGCGCCGGGATAGAGTAGGCCATCCACGATGGGACCACCGACGTAGGTGTGGTCGCTGTCCATGGTCGCCATGTTCAAGCCGTCGATCAGCGTCGCCGCCGGCAAGGCGCGCAGCCTGGCGAGCGCGTCCTCGCCCTCGCCCTCTACACCCAGGTGACGAGCCAACCTGACGCCCATCGCCTGCGCGGAGTCCGGCGAGCCGCGCAGCGGCCGCTCGCGCAAGATGTTGCCGCGGCCGCCGCCCGACTCGATGATCGCCTTGGCGAACAGGCCGCGCGCGAGCGGAGTCATCAGAAGAGCATTGACCGACATGCCGCCGGCGGACTCGCCGAAGATCGTCACGTTGCGCGGGTCACCGCCGAAGGAAGCCGCATTGCGCCGCACCCAGCGCAGCGCCGCGATCTGATCCATGAAGGTGTAGTCACCGCGCAGCGCTCCGGCCGCGCGCCGGTCGAGCGCCGGAAAGGCGAAGAAGCCGAAATTTCCGAGGCGATAATTGAAGCTGACGAGCAGCACGCCGTCGCGCGCGAACTGCGTGCCCTCGTACACGGCCGGCGAAGTGCCGCCGTCCACGAACCCGCCGCCATAGATCCAGACCATCACGGGCAATCCCCGCGCGGCACGCGCCTGCGGGCGCCACACGTTGATATAAAGACAGCTCTCCTTCGAGGCGGTTCGCAACGGCGCATCGTCACCGGGCGTCGGCAATTGCGCGCAGTCGGGGCCAAAATGTACGGCAGGCCTGACGCCGGTCCAGGGCGTCACCGGCTGCGGCGGCGCCCACCTCAGAGCGCCTACGGGTGGCGCCGCGTACGGAATACCCTTGAACGCAATGACGTGGTTCTCGATGGCGCCCCGTACCACCCCGCCGTCCACCCGGACAGACAGCGTGGCGGAGAGCAGTGCGGTCCGCGCGTTCGCCGCAGGGAGGAGCATCAGAGCGGCGAGCGCCGCGCAAAGCACCCGGCGCGTGCATGCCAGTAGCGTGCATGCCAGTAGGTTCATGTCGAGCACCTCCTATCGAGCGACGCGGGCCATGTGCGGTTGCGGCTGGTTGCGCGCGTTCCGGGGCAGCTCCCCGCGCAGCACCCGGACCACCTCCTCGCTGGCCTTGCGCCGCAGGTCGAGCAGCGAGGCATCCGAGGAGAACGCAACGTGGGGGCTGAGAATGACGTCGGACCGCAGCAGGCCGGGTGGGACGTGCGGCTCGTCCTCCAGCACGTCGAGCGCCGCGCCGGCCAGGGCGCCGCGATCGAGCGCCGCGACGAGTGCAGGGGTGTCGATCACCGCGCCCCTGCTCACGTTGACGAGAAACGCGCCGGGCTTCATGAGCGCCAACCGCTCGGCATCGAGCAGGTGGCGGGTTTGCGCGGTGAGCGGCAGATGGACGATCACGACATCGGAGCGCCTGAGCAGGTCTTCCAGAGCCGTCGTCTCGATCCCATCGACAGTATTGGCGCCGCGCCCATGCCCCAGCAGGCACACGCCAAAGCCGCGCAGCTTGTGTGCGGTCCGCAGCCCCGTGCGCCCGAGGCCGATGATGCCGCAGGTCAGATCGCGTACTCGTCGCAGCCTGGCGCTCGCGGGAGCCCACTTGCCGGCCTTCACTTCCCGATCGAAATGGACGAGGCCGCGTGCCCACGACAGCACCATGGCGACGGCGTGATCGGACACCTCCTCGACGCAGTAATCCGGAACGTTCGTCACCCAGATCCCGCGCCGGGTGGCCTCGTCGACGGCGATGTTATCGAGTCCGACCCCCAGGCGCGCGACGATGCGCAAGGGCGTACTGGCGGCAATCGCGGCGGCGCTCACCGGTGCCCAGTTCGTCATGATGGCTGCTGGCTGGTGCTCGGCAGCAAGGCCGGCAATGAGCTGGGCCGAAGCCGGCTCCGCCGGGCCGGTCACCAGCCGGCAGCCGGCGCCCTCGATGAGACCCGCCTCGATCGCGACATCAGGCCACGCGAAATCGGTGAGCAAAACGGTCGGACGGGCGCTCATGCGGGCCCATGCTGATTCGACATGGGCCGATTATATTCGAGCGCCACCGGGCCACGCACCGACCGCGCAGAGCACGTGCACCCGCGTGCCGGCGGCAGTGCGCGGCGTGTGAAGCCGCTACTTCCCGCCGCGGCGCATCGCGGCCCGGCCGAGCACCACGCCGAACTCCTTCTCGCCTTCGCCCCGCGCCAGCGCCTCGAGCATGGAGTCGCGGACCAGGCTGCCTATCGGCATGGGCGTCATGACCGCTTCGGCGGCCGCCAGTGCCAGGCGCACGTCCTTCAGACCCAGGCGCGCCTTGAAGCCCGCCGGCTCGAAGCGTGCGTCGGCGATCAGGCGTCCATAACCCTGATACACCGGTCCGGGGAAAATGCTCTGCCCGATGAGCTCGAACAGATCCCGCGGCTCGATGCCGTAGCCCGCGGCAAGCGCAGCCGCTTCGCCCATCGACTCGATCGCCGCCGCCAGCATGAAGTTGACGGCGAGCTTGACGACGTTCGCCTGTGAGGCGCGCTCGCCGAAGCGCCAGACCTTGTGGCCGACCGTGCCCTCGAGCAGGGGCTGTACGGCTTCGACGGCTTGGCGCGGCCCCGCCAGGAGAACGGTCAGCTTGCCGGCGGCAGCGACGTCCGGGCGGCCGAGGACGGGCGCAGCGACATAACCTACACCGCGTTCCTGATGCCGCTGCGCAAGCTCATCGGCGAGCGCCGCCGAAACGGTGGCCATGTTGATGTGTATGCGGGATTCGGCCGGCGTGGCACGCCCGAGCAGACCGCTGTCGAGCAGTACAGCGCGCGTGACCTGGTCGTCGCTGAGCATCGAGAATACGACATCGCCGCGAAACGCCTCTTCGGCACTGGCGGCGATCTGCGCACCGTGCTCTGCGAGCTTCCGTGCGGGCTCCGGCGAGCGGTTCCAGACGCGCAGCGCGTGCCCGGCCTCGAGCAGCCGACCGGCGATGGCGCTGCCCATCTTCCCAAGCCCGATGAACCCGATATTCATGACCCGTCTCCCGGCGTTTCCCGGTGCCGCTTCCCCGAACTTCCGATCAATCTCGAGCCTCCGGCCAACGGATCAGTTCAGCCTGCCCTGACGTCCCGCCGGCAGGATCATTCCAACCATGGACTCCTCGCCCTGCTTCCAGGCATCGAGGCGGACGCGCTGCAGGAAATCATCCAGCGCCATCCACTGCCAGCCTTCCCAGACGCCCTGTTCCACTCGCAACAGAATCATTTGACGATTCATACGAGCCTCCTACAACCCGAAGGTGGTTAAAAGGCCGGCGGGAGTATTGTCCCGCCGGCAGGAGCCCCAACGCGCCGGGGGTTGATCGTGGCGCACTGGGTGGGGGAGATGTTTTGCGGTTGATGGGCCTGGCGAGCAGATAGCGGTCGCCCAGCCACTCGATTGCCTTGGCCCTTGCGGCGCTATAGTCCACAACCTGCGGCTGCGGCCGCTCGACCTTGCTTGTCTGCTGCATGATCTCGCTCTCCTCATTCAATGGACGCTTGGCCGCCTGCCTCGGTTCCTATAGTCGGGCCAAGTGGCGCAAACTCAACCGCCGGGCTCTCCTCCGAAAGAGGGGCTGCGGACACTCCTTGCGGGGTAGTTTTCATGCGATATCAACGGCTTACCTGGCGAGGAGCGCGCCGAGGTCGATCTCGGCTGCCGTCAGGCCCGGAACAGGCGTGCTGCCGGGCTTGGGGGCGGAGGTGACGTCCCGGTACCGGCCACCCTGCAGGGTGCGGTGAAAGCGGATCCGGCTATTCTGCAGATCGACAATCCATACTTCTGGCACACCGTGACGCGCATAGAGCGGCATCTTGACGTCTAAATCCTTACGCAAAGTTGTGTCGCTTACTTCGACGACGAGCAATGCGTCCGGCCCGCACGCCTGACTATCACGGTAGCGATCTTCCCGCATCTTGAGTAGCGAAATGTCTGGCTGCAGCTCCGTTACTTCGCTCAATCGAAGCGCGCCTTGCACACGCACGATGGCGGTGCCTTTCGCCAGCACCAACAGTCTTTCCGCAAGCAAATCCACGGCATGCCCATGCCGGTTCCCCAAGGGTGCCATATCGACGACCTCGCCTTCGATCAGCTCGACCCTGGCATCAGGGTCGATGAGACCGATCTGCGCCCGGGTGTAGTACTCCTCGACGGTGATCGGCTGGCGCGACTGGGAGGGAGTCATAAGGCTCTCCGCCTGTGATTTGGAGATCATGAAGTCTAATGCGCCCGTGTCAGCCCGGCGAGCAGCCTGACAGCGCGCGGCGCCTGGCTCAACGTGAATAGACTCCGCGTTCGCACAGATACGGCGCGTTTTTGACTTTCAGTGCCTCTTTAGCTTTATGGGACTTGAAACCGCCCCCATATTGGGCTCGAAACCCCGCCGCACGGCGGGCAGGAGGATCTCATGCACACTCCTTCCGTACGCGGTGTCTCGCGCATCGTGCGCGGCATGCCTACATCCGACGGCGCCGGGGTCAAGCTGACGCGGGTGATCGGCCAGCCGCGGCTGCCGGATCTTGATCCATTCCTGATGCTCGATGAGTTCGGGACGGACAATCCCGGCGATTACATTGCCGGCTTCCCGGATCATCCGCATCGGGGCTTCGAGACGGTCACCTACATGCTCGATGGGCAGATGCGCCATCGTGACAATCACGGCCACGAGGGCGTTCTCGTTCCCGGCAGCGTCCAGTGGATGACGGCCGGAAGCGGCATCGTGCATTCGGAGATGCCGGAGCAGCAGGAAGGACGGATGCGCGGGTTCCAGCTCTGGATCAACCTTCCGGCGCGCGACAAGATGAC
>DASYGA010000313.1:0-11428 GCA_036000265.1 Steroidobacteraceae bacterium
CCACGTAACAGCGATCGCTCGTCCAGTCGATATGCTCACCGGCCGCAGTCCGGTCGGACTCGCCAGCGTAATGGGCTGGAGTATGGGGTGAAGGAACGCCCAACGTAATGGCACTCTTTCCGCCAGGGGGGAAGCCGAACGAGATTCGCTTCCGGGCGTTCAGCACGGCGGTTGCAACCTGCCTTGCTGCGGCGTTCCAATCGATGGCTTGACGGTCCGGAGTCGTGGTCAGCGGAATGGGAGGCGCGACATTAATTGGCTCGACAATCGGGGCGATCAGTACCGAGGCTCGATTCAGTGGCGGGGGCACGACCGGCGCGTGCGGACGTCCTGGACGCAACAGGAGAAAAGCTACCATCGGCGGCACCGCTGACGAAGGCAGGAGCGCCGTCGTGGACCTGCTCAGCAATACGGCAAGCACCAGCGCGTGCACGCCCGCGACCGCGAGAATGACGACGTACCGATTCTTACTCGATGTTCGAAGCGCTTCCACCGTCGCCCCGCGGCAGCTTGACTACGTGTGACTGCCCGTGACGTGGCTCGGTTCCCGGCTCCGGCCCGCTTCGTTCGACGCTCGCCTCCCGAGGGAGCATTTGTCGGCGCGCATCCACCGTGGGCCGTGGCCGACGGCGGTTTTCAGGTCATCCCCTCCTTACTTGCCGCGGGGAGTCTTTAAGTTACACCAGCGAAGGCTGCCGACATTTTCGCCTGTGGATCCATGCCGAGATCTTTCGCGACTTCGAGGATCTCCTGGTCCGAGACATCGATCAGCTCTTGCGCGAACGCATCCAGGATGCGGATCAACGCCCGCTCGGATGAGCCTCTCGTCACTCTGGCTCGCATGTCAACCCCTCTCTGAGCAACTTACGGCGCATCCGCCGCCGGGCCGAGTCGTAGTCGGTCTTGGAAAGACCTGTGGCGTCGCGGATCTGCTCGGCAGAGAGACCTTCTCCAAGACCATCTATGATCTTCAAGGCTTGCGCATCCTGCGCGAAGAGTTGCTTGATGGTCATGAGCTCCTGTCGTGCACTCAACGCGCGTTCGGGTCCCGGCGTCGGGTCCGGCAATGCAAGTGCGAGGGGCTCGTCGCCATCGTGATCGGTCAAAGTCCTCTCATTGCGGCCAGTCTCGCGGCTCGCGCGGCGCCAATACTCGCCTCTCAGGCTGCGGAGGACCCGGCCGGAGGACTCGTTTGTCTACGAGTGAGGGTAGCTGGGGCATTCGGAGCGCATCTCTACGAGAATAATGCGCACCGTACTGCCGTTCTCGGACAAAGCCGCTGAAAAATCGTTCGCCGCGGAGGTCTCAGCCGAAATCCCGCTCTTCGGCCATGACGATGCCGTTCTTTCCGGTTGTCTTGGCGCGCTTCAACGCCGCCCGGCAGCCCTCGAGCAGGGCCTCGAGCGGCATGCCGCGCTGCGGCACGAGACTGGCAACACCGGCACTGATGGTGAGGTATCGCCCGGCGCCGGCGCGCGGATGATGGATCAACAGGTCGCGCACGCGCTGGGCGACGACCTGCGCATATTGCGAGGCCTTTTGTGCCGCATCGCCCTGGGTGAGCGCCGCCAGCGTGCCTCCTTCCCAACGTCCAACGAGATCACCGCCGCGGCGGTACGAGGCGGCTATGACGCGCGCGACCCGGCGTATACACGCATCGCCGGCGCTCTTGTCGAAAGTATCGTTGTAGGTGGTGAGGTCGTCGATGTCGAAGAGCGTCAGCCCGATCTCGTGCGAATCGCGCTGTGCGAGCACCCAGTCACGTTGCAGCAGCTCCTCGAAGTAGGCGCGCGAGTGCAGGCCGGTGAGGCGATCCTCCCGCAGCCATGAGGGCAGGCCGGGCAAGGTTTTCTCGCCGTCCTTCAGCCGCTGACTGGCATCGCGATAATACCCGATGAAATGGGTGAGCTGGCCGGCGGGGTTGCGGACCGGCTGGATCACTACCTCGTTCCAAAACAGCGACCCATCCGGGCGGTAGTTGCGCATCAGCACGCGCGCGGTCTCGCCGCGCTCCACGGCCTCGCGCATCCGCTGCCGTCCGTCCTGCTCGCGGTCGCCACCCTGCAGCATGCGCAGGTTCTTTCCCAATAGCGCGCCGACCGCATAGCCACTCATGGCGGCGAACGCGGCGTTGGCATAGATCACGGGGTGGTCCGAAGTCGCAGCGTCGCAGACAACGACGCCCTCGGGCGCGCTATCCACGACCATCTGCCAGGCTTCAGCCGACCAGTTGTTCATCGTTTCCGCTTTATCGTCCAGAATCCAGTTTCAGCGCCGGAGCAGCTGCGCAACGTTGCAGCCACTCCTGTGCTCTCGGCCACTCCGGGCGATTCTTGAGCTCCTCCGGGCGCCCCCGGCCGCGCCCATGGAGTCTCACCAGTCGCAGGCCCGACGCCGGCTCGGGCTCCAGACGAAGGCGATCCAGCAGCTCCACCACCGCGGGGCGCTGATTGCACACCGGGAGCATGTCGCAACCTGCCGACAGCGCCCGCGTTGCCCGGGTCACGACATCCCCGAAAGCCGCCGCGGCTCCCCCCATCGACAGGTCGTCAGCGAACACTACCCCCTGGAAGCGCATCTCTCCGCGTAATACGTCGCGAATCCAGCGCGCCGACAGGCTGGAGGGTGCCGCGTCGACTGCCGGGAAGAGGATATGGGCGACCATGACGGCGGGCAGGCCGTTGGCGATCAGGCGCCGGTAGGGAGCCAAATCCCCCGACAGGTCGGCGAGCTCCCGCCGGTCCACGGGCAACGTCAGGTGGGAATCGGCCACCACGGCGCCGTGACCGGGGAAGTGCTTCGCCGTGGCGGCCATGCCCGCATCCTTCATGCCATGAGCATAAGCGGTGGCCAACGCGCCCACGGCGTCTGAATCGCGGTGGAAAGCCCGGTCCGTGATGAAACTTACGCCGTAGTCGATATCGACGCAGGGTGCGAACGACAGGTCGATTCCGTGCGCGCGCAGCTCCGCAGCCATCAGCCAACCCATGCTCCGGGCCAACTCGAGCCCCGCGCGCGCGTCGGCGTCGTATTCGTGGCCGATCCGCCGCGGCGGCGGCAATGCGGAGAAGCCGGTGCGGAAGCGCTGGACGCGTCCTCCCTCGTGGTCGACCCCCACGATGAGGGTCGGATTGCGCGCAGCATGGATGTCGGCCACCAGTGCCGAAAGTTGCTCCGGCTCGGCGTAGTTGCGTGTGAACAGGATCACACCGCCCACCAGCGGATGGCGGAGCATCTCCCGCTCTTCGGCCGTCATGGAGGTCCCCTCCAGGTCGATCATCAGCGGCCCGAGGGTCATGATCGCACCAGCAGCGCCATCGACTCGACGTGCGCGGTATGGGGGAACATATCGACCACTCCGGCTGATTCGACGATGAAACCGTGCTCGTGCACCAGGATGCCCAGATCCCGCGCGAGACTGCCCGGATGGCACGAGATGTACAAAACCCGCTCCGGGGCGGCCCGCGCGATGGCGGCGAGCATCTCGGGCGCGGCGCCGACCCGCGGTGGATCGATGAGAACGTGCGTGTACGGACCGCGGAGCCATTCCGCCGGAAGGTCCGTCGGCTTGGACAGGTCGCCCGCGTGGAATTCGACGTTCGAAATCCGGTTGCGACGTGCGTTGTGACGCGCCCGCTCCACCAGGCCCCGCTCGCCCTCCACCCCGACGATGCGGCCGGCTGACCTGGCGAGCGCGAGCGTGAAGTTGCCGAGGCCGCAGTAGAGGTCGAGCACCCTGGAATCCGGGCCCGGATGCAGGAGCTCCACCGCACGCGTAACCAGAGCGCGATTCACCGCCCCATTCACCTGCACGAAGTCAGTCGGCGCGAACTCGAGCTCCAGGCCGAAGTCAGGCAGTGAGTAGGAAAGGGCTGGCGTGCCCGGGCGTGCTTCGGCGGCTGGCTCGGTGGTGAGGTCGTTCGCGGGCCGTGCCGGCGTGGAAGTTACGGCGTCTTCGGGCGGCAACTCTCTGACTGAATCCAGGCCGCCGCTTTGCAGGTACAGCCGAACCCCGTGCCGAGCCCCGAAGGCGCGCAACTTGCCAAGGTCCTCCTCACTCGGCGTCTTGAGCACACGCAGCACCAGCGCCGCCACGTTGTCAGCCACCGCCACTTCGATTTGCGGCACATGCTGCCGAATGTCGAGCGCGCCCAAGAGCTCGCTCAGTGCCTGGACCAGGGCACCCACCGGCGCCGCCAGCACCTCGCAACGGGTGACATCGGCGACGTAAGGGGCCAGACGCTCGCGAAAGCCGACGACCACCTTGCCTTTTTTCGGCACGTACTTCGCGCCGAGGCGGGCACGCCTGCGGTATCCCCATACCGGTGCGCGCAACGGCGGCAGCCAGCTGCGAGACTGCACACGGCCGACGCGCTCCAGATTGTCGCGCAGCTCCTTTTCCTTGCGGGCCAGCTGCGCTTCGGGCGCAAGGTGCTGCAGAGCGCACCCGCCACAGACGCCAAAATGCGCGCAGCGCGGGTCCACCCGCTCCGGCGCCGGCCGCAGCACTTCCAACAGCCGGCCCTCATCGTGCTGCCGATGCTTGCGAGTGCGCTCGAAGCTCACCGTCTCGCCGGGAAGCGCGCCCGCCACGAACACCGTCTTGCCCGCGCGGACGACCCCTTCGCCGTCGTGAGTCAGATCGACGACGTCAGCCGTTTCCCGCTCGCGGTGGACGGCGGCTATCCGCTCGACCCTTCCTCCCCTCATGCGCCGCCTTCCCATACCCGCAGGAATTCCGCGAAATGCGGCTCCTTCCCGCCGCGCAGCAGCGTCTTCACCCGCTCCACCTCCTCGGCGTATCCCTCCCGGGTAAGGCGTCCGCGCAACAGCTCGAAGCGCAGGTACACGAGGTGGGTATTGAGGACGTCCGTCTCGCAGTAGCGCCGGATCCCGACGAGATTCCCCTCGAGATACGCGTCCCACACCTGCGCGCCGGAGAACCCCAGCTTGCCCGGCAACCCCAACAGGCAAGCCATGTTCGACAGCGAAACCCGTCCGCGGGCCTGAAATCCCGACAGCACATCCATCAGGTCGAGGTGCCGCCAGTGAAAGCGGCTGAGATAGTTGTTGTAGCGAAACGCCTGATCGCCATCGCCCGATTCCCAGTACCGTGGCGCCTGCACCCCCGCGAGCAGCCCGCGATAGGTCAGCACCGGCAGATCGAAACCCGACCCGTTCCAGGACACCAGATCCGGCGAGAACCGATCGATGCCATCGAAGAAGCGCTCGATCAGCTCCGCCTCCGGCGAGCTCACATCCCCCAGACTCCAAACCTTCAGCCCGTCCCGGCTGCGCAGCACGCACGAGATCGCAACCACCCGGTGCTGCTCGAGTGGCAGGAACTCCCCGCCCGAGCCCTGCCGCCGCAGCGCGAACATCGCCTTGGCGACCTCCGCATCCGCCAGCCCCTCGAGCCCGTACAACCGCCGCCCCAGCTCCACGTCCGGCACGGTCTCGATATCAAACACCAAGCAATTCATGAGCACCTAAAGTCAAGAGGCGGATCGGTTGCAAAAGGCTTTTCCGCGAGCCTCAAAAACAGGATGTTTTTGCGGCAGCCTACATGAATGTATTTACGGCGTTCGCGGAAAAGGCTTTTGCAAGTGAGCCGCCGAGGTCTGAACAGCCACTGAAGTCACGATGATGGCCCCGACCTCATGAGAACGGCAACCGCAACAACCAGCCCTGCCTCATCGGTCAGGGTGACATGCCCCTCGCCCACTCCCAGCCCCTTTCTCACCCGCTCCCCCCGCTCGGAAAATACCACCTCTGGCTTCCCCCAGGCGTTCTGCACCACCCCCACATCCCTGATCCAAACCCCATGCGCGAACCCCGTCCCCATCGCCTTGACGATCGCCTCCTTCGCCGCGAAGCGCATCGCAATGAACCGCACCCGCCGCTGCGTCCGCGCGAGCTGCGCCTGCTCCTGCGGCATCAATAGACGGTCGATGAAATGCTCCCCGAACCGCTCCAGCGTCTCGCCGATCCGCTTCACCTCGAGCACATCCACCCCGATCCCGAAGATCATGCCCGCGCCGTCGTCATCAGTGCCTTCATGTCCCGCACCGCCGCCGCGAGCCCGCCGAACACTGCCCGCGAGATGATCGCGTGCCCGATGTTGAGCTCCACGATCTCCCGGATCGCCGCCACCGGCTGCACATTGTGATAATTCAAGCCATGCCCCGCATGCACCTCGAGTCCGAGTCCCGCCCCCAGCCGCGCACACTCGAGCAACCGCTGCAGCTCCGTAGCCTTCGCAGCCCCCGTGGCTTCCGCATACGCCCCCGTATGCAATTCGATCGCCGGCGCCCCGATCCGCGCCGCCGCCTCCACCTGCCGCGCCTCCGGATCGATGAAGAGCGAGACCTTGATCCCCTGTGCCACGAGCCTCGCGGTAGCCTCCTTCATTCGAGCCTCCTGTCCCGCCACGTCCAGCCCCCCCTCGGTGGTCACCTCCTGCCGCTTCTCCGGCACGAAGCAACAGTCGTCCGGCCGCACCTCCCCCGCGATCCGCTGCATCTCTTCGGTGACCGCCATCTCCAAGTTCATGCGTGTCTTCAACAGCCCCTTCAGCGTCGTGACATCCAAGTCCTGAATGTGCCTCCGGTCCTCCCGAAGGTGCAACGTGATGCTGTCAGCCCCTGCCATCTCCGCCACCAGCGCAGCCTGCACCGGCTCCGGCTCCTTCCCCCGGCGCGCCTGCCGCAAGGTAGCCACATGATCGATATTGATGCCGAGTGCAATGTACGAATGAGCCAAAGCCGCCTACTCCAGCAGTCAAACGCGCATTCTTGCGTACTAGCGCTAAGTACGCGACCCCCTGCGCCAAGGCGAGCCGGTGCCTTTCAGCCGGGCCAGGACGCTTAACGTGTCCTAGCTCCGGCGAGCGCCCGTGCCACGCGCCGCGTCACGATTTCCTTCCCCTCCAGCCTCTCCGCCAGCACCGCCTTCAATACCCGGCGCGCATCCTCGAGCCCCCGCCCCTCCTCGCCCAGCTCCTCCCGCGCCAGCGCGAGCAGCGAGCTCCCCGCGACTGCCTGCGCATCCGCCTCCCTCGCCGGCACCATCCCCTGCGAAGCCTCAAACCGGTAGAACCCCGCCGCCTCGACCCTCTTCCCCGTGCGCGCCTCCGAGGTCAGATCCACCCCATACCCCACCGCCTCCAGCAGCCTCTTCTCGAATATCCGCAAAACCCCCTCGATCCTGCGCCCCGCCCGCAGCCCCTCGAGTGCCCGCCGGTAATCGTCGAACACCTCCACCATCGGGTCGTGCCGCGTCGTCAGCTTGAGCAGCAGCTCATTGAGGTAGAACCCCGCCATCAGGCTCCCCGCAGGCACGGGCGGCACGCTCTCCCCGCTTTCCGCCCCGGTGAGCTGTCCGGCTTCCCGCCCCACATGGAAGGACAGCAGCAGCAGGCCGAAAGGCTGCAGCACGCCGCCAAAGCGCGGCTTCGCGCCCCGCGCGCCGCGCGCAAACAGCGTCAACCGCCCATGATCCCGCGCCAGCACCTCGAGAATGCGGCTGGTATCGCGGTATGGCCAGTGGTGCAGGACATACCCCGGCGCCAGCAGAACGCGGCGGGGATGCGCGCTCATCGCTCTCTTACTCCAGCCCCAGCTCCCTGAGCGCCCGGGCGTTGTCCGCCCAGTTCTCCCGCACCTTCACCCAGAGGGTGAGGTGTAGCCGACGGCCGAGCAACGCGTTCAACGCCAGCCGCGCCGAGGTGCCCACCCGTTTCAGCCGCTCCCCCTTCGCGCCGATGACGATCGGCTTCTGACCCTCGCGATCCACCCAGATGGCTGCATCCACATTGAGCTGCCCGTCCTCCTCGGCCAGCCTCTCCACCTCCACCGCGATCCCGTAGGGCACCTCCTGGTTGAGCTCCAGGGTCAGTTTCTCGCGGATCATCTCCGCGATCCGAAACGGCACGCCGCGGTCGGTGAGGTCGCCGGCGGGAAAGAGCGGTGCCGAGACCGGCAGGTGCGCCACGATTGCCTGGCGCAGATCGTCGAGGTTCCTCTCCTTCAGCGCCGAGATCGGCACCAGCGCCAGGAATCCGTGCCGACCGTCGAGCTCGGCGAGATAGGGCAACAGCCGCTCACGCGGCTTCACCTTGTCGACCTTGTTGACCGCAACCAACACCGGCCGGCCCGAGCGGGCGATGCGCTTCAGCACCAGCTCGTCCTCGGCGCTCCAGAGGAGCGCCTCGACCACGAGCACCACCAGGTCCGCCTCTTCCAGAGCCGCCGCCGCCGTGCGATTCATCGCCTTGTTGAGCGCGCGCCGCGCCTGACTGTGAAGTCCCGGCGTATCGACGAACGCGATCTGCGCGTTCGGCAACTGGGCCAGCCCGATGATCCGATGGCGAGTGGTCTGCGGCCGCGGAGTGACGATGCTCACCTTCTGCCCGATGAGAGCATTGAGCAGCGTCGACTTGCCGACGTTCGGGCGCCCTACGAGGGCGGCGAAGCCGCAGCGAAAATCGGTGGGAGAATCAGTCATTTCGAGTACCCGCGCCAGAGTCCATGGCCGCCAGTATGCGCTCGGCAGCCTCCTGCTCGGCACGCCGGCGGCTCGATCCGCAGCCCGCGGCCGACAGCCGCAGCGCCGGCACCGCGCAGATCACATGGAAGTTCTGCTCGTGCGCCTGCCCCTCGACCCGCTCCACCTCATACCGGGGGAGTGCGAGTCCGCGCGACTGCAGGTACTCCTGCAGGCGCGTCTTGGCGTCTTTCAGCTCGTGCGGGGCCGGAAGCGCAGCGATAAGAGGCCCGAACAGCCTCTCGATCACCGCCTCGGCTGCTGCCAGCCCGCCGTCGAGGTACAGGGCTCCGCAGACCGCCTCGAGCGCATCGGCGAGAATGGACCGGCGGCGAAAGCCGCCCGTCTTGAGCTCGCCGGAACCGAGGTGCAGCGCTTCCCCCAGGCTCAGCGTGGCGGCCACCTCCGCCAGCGGCTCGCCGCTGACGACCCTCGCCCGCAGCCGGCTCAGATCCCCTTCGGTAGCTTGCGGAAATGCCACATAGAGGTGGTGCGCCACCGCCAGATTGAGCACGGCATCGCCGAGGAATTCCAGCCGCTCGTTGTTGGCGCCCGGTGCGCTGCGGTGCGTGAGCGCCGCGCGAAAGAGCGAGGCGTCGCGCGGCTCGTAGCCGAGCTCGGCCCGCACCCATGGGAGCGGCCAGTCGGAGCTGTTATCCACCGCCGCCCAGCATGACGCTCTTGTCGAACTGGACCTGCAGGGTGATGTGTGCGAAGAGCGGCGCCTGGTCGTAGTAGGCAGCCTCGACCGCCCACCCCCGGCCGCTGCGCGCGATGCTGATGTCCTTGACCGTGGGGTAATCCACGCCCTCGACATCGAAGCGCTTCTGCAAGGACTCGCGGATGGACTGCGGCGTCGCGCCGCCGGTCCCGTACTCGCTCGTGAGCTCGTTGAGCGAGCGGGCGACCTCCATGTAGTTCATGTATACCGGCAACAGCCGGATGCACGCATAGATGATGATTGCGAACGGGACCAGCAGTATCAGCCACCCGATCGCGGTCACGCCACGTTGACGCGCTAGCATTGTCGAACCCCCGCTACTCGATTTTCTTGCCGATTCGGCTCCAGATGGGCCCGCCGGAGCGCTGCGGGTCCCAATCGAACCAGATATAGGTCGCCTTGCCGACCAGATTGGCATCGGGCACGAAGCCCCAGACGCGCCCATCGTCGCTGTTGTCCCGATTGTCCCCTACCATCAGGTACTCCCCCGGCGGCACCACCTTGGTGACCACCTCGGGCTCTATGAGGGCCTCCGCGCCCGGGGGCGCCGTACCGCCGCAGACGTACCCGCGCGCATCGCTGCGCCGGCATCCCGGCAAGGGATAAGGAGTGACCTCGAGCGGCACGGGACAGAGCAGGGCCTGGTGAGTGTGGGCGCCCAGATGCTCGAGGGCGAGCTGCATGTTGATGTAGCAGCCGTCCGTGTAGGTGTCCGTGATTTTGAACGGTATCACCTTGCCGTTGATGATGAGCCGGTCGTCGCGCACCGTCACATGATCGCCCGGAAGGCCGACCAGCCGCTTGATGTAGTTCTCAGAAGGGTCGAGCGGATAGCGAAACACCACCACATCACCCCGCTTCGGGCTGCCCGTGTCCAGGATCTTGGTGTTGATGACCGGGAGCCTGAGGCCGTAGGAGAACTTGTCGACCAGGATGAAATCCCCGTCGAGCAGCGTCGGCATCATCGAGTCGGAGGGTATGCGGAACGGCTCGAACAGGAACGAGCGCAGCACGAGCACCGCCACAGCCACCGGGAAGAAGCTGCGCGCGTAGTCGACCGTGCCGGGCTCCCGGATGGCGGTCGGGTCCTTGCCCGCCGCCTTTGCCGCGCGCCGCCGCAGCCGGCGCAACACCCATGCGTCCGCCGCCCAGATGACCCCCGTCACCGCCGAGATTGCGACCAGCACGGCGCTGAAGTCGAGCTGCTCGGCGACGAGCAGCCGCACCACCGCCGCGCCGATCAGAATCGGCAGCACGTGGTAGGCGAGCGACATGAGCGCGGAGTCGGTGAGCGGCTGCGGCGCGGCGGCGATCTGCCGCCGCGGCCGCAGGAACCAGTCGTCGACGATACAGAGGAGCCCGACCGGCAGGGCGAGCCAGGAGAGGGCCAGAATGACCTGCATGAAGACCGGAGGCATGCCGGCGGCCTACTTGCGGCCGATCTTCAGGACGGCAAGGAACGCTTCCTGGGGAATCTCGACCCGGCCCACCTGTTTCATACGCTTCTTGCCTTCTTTCTGCTTCTCTAGGAGCTTGCGCTTGCGGCTGACATCGCCGCCGTAGCATTTGGCCAGCACGTTCTTGCGCAGCGCTTTGACAGTCGCGCGCGCGATGACGGCACTGCCGATCGCCGCCTGCACGGCGACCTCGAACATCTGCCGCGGGATGAGCTCGTGCATCTTGTCCACCAGGTCGCGCCCGCGCTGATAGGCGCTCTCGCGATGCACGATGATCGAGAGCGCATCGACCTTCTCGCCGTTGATGAGGATGTCGAGCTTGACCAGCGGCGCCGCCTCGAAGTGCGAGAACTCGTAGTCGAAGGACGCATAGCCGCGGCTCGAGGACTTCAGCCGGTCGAAGAAATCGAGCACCACCTCGGCGAGCGGCAGCTCGTATTGCAGCGACACCTGGCTGCCCAGGTACTGCATCTTCTTCTGCGTGCCGCGCTTGTCGTTGCAGAGCTTCAACACCGACCCGACGTGATCGGGAGGCACGAGGATGTTGGCCACGATGACGGGCTCGCGGATCTCCTCGATCTGGTGACCAGCGCGCCGACCGTGGTCTACGAAGTGGCGCGCACCGATGGCTCACTCGTCTACGTGGACAACCCGGCAAAGCTGCCGCCGGTGAACGAGATCGATGAGATCCGCGAGCCCATCATCA
>DASYGA010000373.1:0-9211 GCA_036000265.1 Steroidobacteraceae bacterium
TAATCACCGAACGCCGCGTCGTCGAACAGGGTGGCCCACTGCGCCCCAACATGCGAATAATTCGCGCGCATCGTCAGCACGCCGCCTCCGTCCAGATCGACGACGTACTGCGGACCGAAGTTGTAGGTCAGGCTCGGCGCATACGTCTGAGGATGCCCCGCCAGGGCCAGGCAACTCGAGGATGGCGGTCCGGCCGCCGGGTCGCACGTCCCCACGACCGGCAGGCGATTATCGGTGGCGAAGAAAGTCCCGAGACTCGTGTGCTCCCATCCAAGGTTGGCATCGAAGGAGAACTGGCCAAGCACTGCCTGCGCGGACAGCTCGATCCCGTACAGCGTCGTCGGCGAAGGACTATTCACCTCCAGGCCCTGCGTCGGCAGCAGCGGGTCGCCGATGCTCACCTGGAAGTTGTGGTACTTGTCATAGTAGCCGTCGAGCTGCGTGCGCAGATGATCGTCGAGCGCCGAGGACTTCCAGCCCAGCTCGTAATCGGTCACGTATTCGGCGCGAAACGGCTGCTGATACTGGGTGCCGATGGGGAGATTGAGTCCGCCCTGCTTGTAGCCCGTGGCGACGAATGCATACAGGTAATTCTCGTCGTTCACCGTCCAGCTCAGATTGGCCTTGCCGGTCAACCGATCATCGTGCTCGCTCTGATGCGCGTATTCATTGTAGAAAAATTCCGGAACCACGTTGTAGATCCGGTTGGTCGTGTCGTTCCAGGAATATCGCGCACCGAGCTGGAACTGCCAGCCATGGGTGAAGTGGAAGCCCAGCTGCCCGAAGGCGGCGGCGGTGTCGTTGGGCACCTTGCCTTCGATGTACTGATCGTACACGCCCGGCGGATAGCCGAGCACGTATCCCTGGCCCAGCGGGTAGGAGTAGTCCAGCCCCTGGTAATAGACGCCCGTCACCCAGGTGAGAAACCCCTTCTCCGGCGAGATCAGATCGAACTCCTGGGAATACATCTCCCCGGGGACCAGATCCTTGAATGTGAAGCCGAGCTTGTCGGTTCCGTCGAGATCGGCCTGATAGACGGAGCGGCCCCACTGAATGCCGGTGATGGAGCGCAGCGTGATGCCGCTGTTCATCTTGTAGTTGACGTTGAGGGTCGTTCGCGCGATCTGGTCGATGGCCGCATCCGGACCGTTCGCGGTGACATCGTATAGCGGCGTTTTCGCGGTGGCCGGAGAGGCCATATAGCCGCCGTTATCCACATAGGAGTAATCGGTCTGCCAGAGGGCGCTGAGGTTATCCGAGGGCTGCCACAGCAGGCTGAACCGGATCGAGGATTGCTTCAGCGCGCCCTTGCCGCCGATATACGGGCCGGTAACGTGAAAGAACGTGTCGCGGTACTCGTCATAAAACGCGACGCGCGTCGCGACGGTATCGCTCACCGGCAGGTTGACTGCACCCTGCAGCATGGTGTCGTTGTAATTGCCGTACTGCCCTACCACGTAGCCGTTCACACCGTGGAAATTGGGCGGCGCCTCGGTGATGTAGACCGCGCCGCCGGTCGAGTTCTCGCCGGCGAAGGTCCCCTGCGGGCCGCGCAGCACCTCGATATTGGAGATGTCGTAGAACGGCTCGTCCTCGAGGTAACCGGGGAATGAGGCGACGCCGTTGCGGTAGGTGATGACACCGGCCTGGGTCTGTGTGTTGTGCTCGCCCTTGCCGATGCCGCGGATGTTGAACTCATTCCCCTGGCCGAAATTGTCGACCGCGAGCGAGGGCGCGACGGTCTCCAGCTGGTCGACCGTGATCACCCCGTTGTGCAGCAGTTGCGTCCCCGTGAGGACCGTGGCCGCGATCGGCGTCTGCTGCAGGTTGGTGGTGCGCTTCTCCGCGGTGACCACGACCTCCTGCAGCGCCGGTGCCGACTCCGCGGAACCGCCGGCTGCCGGGTCCTGCGGGCCGCGCGCCGCAGCGCGCGTTGGCGATGATGTTGCGGCCGATGCGGCACCGCCCAGTACGAGGGCGAGGCTGACGAATGCACTGATCTTCATTGGTTCCCCCGCGCTTCTTTGGACCTCGCCCATTGGCGTGGCAGCCAAAGCGTCGCAGCTCGAGAATCGCTTGTCAAGTTCATTCACACGCGAAATAATATCTTGGTAGGCCGATGCGGCTACGTCACCGGATGAGGGGGCACCTATGACGGGTTTGTTGCGGCAGCGCGTGGCCATCGTCACCGGCGCAGGTCGGGGTCTTGGCAGGGCGCATGCGCTCGCCCTCGCGTACAGCGGCGCGCGGGTCGTGGTCAACGATCTCGATGCAGCGGGCGCCGCTCAGGTTTGCGAGGAGATCGTCCGATCGGGAGGCGAGGCGCTGGACAGCACCGCGAACGTGCAGCATGTCGGCGAGGTCGAAGCGATGGTGGCGCTGGCCCTGCGCCGCTGGGGGCGGGTGGACATACTGGTCAATAACGCCGGCATCCTGCGGGACCGCACCTTCGCCAAGCTCGATCTGGCGGATTTTCGCCTGGTGCTGGACGTTCACGTCATGGGCTCGGTCAACTGCACCAAGGCCGTGTGGTCCCACATGAAGGAGCGCGGCTACGGGCGGATCATCTTCACGACCTCCTCCTCCGGCCTGTACGGCAATTTCGGCCAGTCGGCCTACTCGGCGGCCAAGATGGCGCTGGTCGGCCTCATGCAGACCCTGGCACTCGAGGGGGCTCGCCACGGCATCCACGTCAACTGTCTCGCGCCCAGCGCCGCGACTCAGATGACCCATGATCTATGGTCGCCGGAGGACCTGGCGGCCCTGGATCCGCAGCGGGTCAGTCCCGCCGTGGTCGCCCTGGCGAGCGAAGCTGCGCCCAACAAGCAGGTGGTGCTCGCGGGCGCCGGCAGTTTCAAGCTGGCGCATGTCACCATGACCCGCGGTATTCACCTGCCGGACGAGCGGCTGAGCGCCGAAGAGATCCTTGCGCAGTGGGAACGGGTCGCCGACCGGGACGGAGAGCTCGTTCCCGGCGCCGGTTTCGAGCAATATCGGTTCGAGGCGGAACAGGCGCGCGCGGACCCGGCGGGCAAGCGGCGCTGATGCCTCTCTCGACGCTCAAGCTGACTGCGGCCGACCTGGTTCCCTACGGGCGGGATCTGCAGCGTCCCGAATGCGTCTGGGTGGATCGGGAAGGCGTATGGGCGTCGGATGCCCGCGGCGCTGTTTCTCGCGTGCATGCCGGCCGGCAGCCGGAAGTCTTCGGCACCGGAATCGCAGATCCAAACGGCTTCAGCCGCCGACCCGACGGCAGCTTCGTTGTCGCGGGCCTCAGCGATGGCCGGCTCTATCACCTCACGCTGGACGGACGGACACGGGTGTTGCTCGAGAGCATCGATGGAGTGCCGCTGGGAGCGGTGAACTTCGCCTGCGCAGACGGTCCGCAGCGGATCTGGCTCTCCGTGATGACGCGCCATCTGCCGTGGGTACCTGCTTTGCAATCCGCAAAGCGCGACGGGTACATTGTCAGGATCGACGGCGACGGCCGGCGCGCGGAAATCGTGGCCGACGGTCTCGACCTCACCAATGAAGTGAAGGTATCGCCCGACGGCCGCCATCTGTACGCGGTCGAAACCCTGGGCGGCCGCATCGTGCGCTTTGCGATCCGGCAGGACGGCTCCCTCGGGGCAAAAGAGCGCGTGGGACCGGACACTCTCGGTCGGGGCGCTCTACCCGATGGCCTCACGTTCGATCCCGCGGGCAACATCTGGCTCACGATCATCAGCCAGAACGCCATACAGGTGATCGACCGGGACGGCGCGGCGCACGTAGTGTATTCGGACGCCAACGCAGCGGCTGTAGAAGCCATGGCGTGCGCGGTCGAGCAGCGGAATGGGACGCTCGATCATCTGCTGGCGTGCATGGCGGTCGCGGGACCGCTGCGCCTCCCCACCAGCCTCGCCTTCGGCGGCTCCGACGGCCGGACGGCGTTCGTCGGCTCGGTCGGCCTGACCCATCTCATCACTTTTCGGGTGCCGCCCGGCCTGTGGTAGCCTATTCACTCTCGTCCTAATGAATTACAACTTCAGGGGAGAATGGCCGTCCGACAAGCCACCGCACTAGATGACTCTCCCGCTGGCGCCGGACTTTCCCCGCAGGCGGCGCATGCTCCGGGACCGCGTGCGTGGATCGCGCTCGTCGTGCTCTGCGGCGTGTATGTTCTGAACTTTCTCGACCGGTCGCTGCTCGCCATCCTGGCGAAGCCCATCCAGGACACCCTGCACATCACGGACGGACAGCTCGGCCTCATCGGCGGACTCTACTTCGCCTTCTTCTACTGCTTCATCGCCATCCCGATCGGCTGGCTCGCCGACAAGACCAACAGAGTCAACGTCCTCTCCGTCTCCTGCGCCATCTGGAGCATTGCGACCGCCTGCTGCGGCCTCGCGATACGATATCCGCAGCTCGTCGTCGCACGGATGATGGTAGGCGTCGGTGAGGCCGGCGGCGTCCCGCCCTCCTACGCCCTGATCACCGACTACTTCCCGCCGGGCCGCCGCGGCAAGGCATTCGGCATCTACAATCTCGGTCCGCCGATCGGCGCGGCGCTGGGTATCGCCTTCGGGGCCGCCATCGCCGCCGCCTTCAACTGGCGGGACGCCTTCCTCGCCCTGGGAGCTGTCGGAATTCTCGTGGCGATCGCCACCCGGCTGATATTGCGCGACCCGCCGCGCGGCGGTCTCGATCCTGCGCCGGCCAGTCCTGCCGCGGCCCCATCCGGCCTTTACGAGACCGTGGCGATGTTCTTCTCGCGGCCCATCCTGGTGCTCGCCGCCCTCGGCAGCGGGGCAACCCAGATGATCACCTACGGCCTGGGCAACTTCACCAGCCTTTTCCTCATGCGCGAGAAGGGCATGACGCTGGATGAGATCGCCATCTGGTACGCGCTCGTCGTCGGTGTGGCCATGAGCGCCGGCATGCTGGTCTCCGGGCAGGTGGTCGATCGGCTCACCCGACGGTCGAAGAGCGCTTACGCCACCGTGCCCGCAGCCTCCCTGGTGCTCGCGATTCCGTTCTATGTCGCATTCGTCTGGGTGCCATCCTGGCCGCTCGCCCTGTTACTTCTCGCCGGACCGATGTTCCTGAACTACTTCTATCTCTCCTCCTCGATCGCGCTCGTGCAGGAGGAAGTGCGGCCGGATCAGCGCGTAATGGCCGGGGCATTGCTGCTGCTCGTCATGAATTTCATCGGCCTGGGCCTGGGACCCGCCTTCGTCGGCGCGATGAGCGACTTCTTCCACGCCTCCCATCCCGAGCACTCGCTGCAGATCGCCTTGTATGCTCTGACGCCGTTCTATGTCATCGCCATCCTGATCTTCCTGGCGCTGGCGCGCGTCCTGCGGCGCGACAGCCACACAACCGGAGTCGCCCGCCCATGAGCCAGCTTCGTGCTCTCCTCGTCATTGCCGGCACCACTGCCTGCCTGCTTGGCATGGCGCCGTCCTACGCCGCCAGCACCCCTGCCTCGCGCGCCCTGGCGCAGGCACAGCGCAGCGCGCAGGTGGACCCGCCAGCCGGCAGCATGAGCGGCACGATCGAAGGCAACCTGCGCATCTTCAAGGGCATCCCGTATGCGCGCCCGCCGGTTAGGGAGCTGCGCTGGAAGCCGCCTCTCCCGCTGCCGCGCTGGCAGGGCGTACGGGAGACTACCGCGTTCGGGCCGGCCTGTTATCAGCCGACGAACACCTTCGTGAGTGTCTACATCGAGCAGCCAATGCCGATGAGCGAGGATTGCCTTACCCTTAACATCTGGGCGCCAGCCGACGCGCACGATGCGCCGGTATTCTTCTGGATATACGGTGGCGCGCTCTGGGGAGGCGCCAGCCGCGATCCGCTCTATGACGGCGCCCGCCTTGCCGAGCACGGCGTCGTCGTGGTGTCCATCAATTACCGGCTGGGCGTACTCGGTTGGCTGGCCCACCCGCAGTTGAGCGCAGAGTCGCCGCAGGGCATTTCCGGCAACTACGGCCTCCTCGACCAGATCGCCGCGCTGACATGGGTGCAGCGCAACATCGCCACCTTCGGCGGCGACCCGGCGAACGTCACGATCGCTGGCGAGTCTGCGGGGGGTCTCAGCGTCATGTACCTGATGGTGTCGCCGGAGGCGCGTGGTCTTTTCGCAAAGGCGATTGCGGAAAGCGCCTACATGATCTCCATGCCGTCATTGAAGGAGAGCCGGTATGGTATGCCGTCCGGCGAGGCAAGCGGCTTGCGGCTCGCGGCTGCGCTCCACGCCTCCAGCATAGCCGCCCTGCAGGCAATGGACCCCCTGAAGCTGACCAATGCGGCGGCGGCGGCCGCGTTCGGGCCATGGGGCACCGTCGATGGACACGTGCTGCCGCAACAGATGGTCACCGCTTTTGACCAAGGCGCGCAGGCGCACGTGCCCATCCTGGCCGGTTTCAACAGCGGCGAGATCCGCTCGCTGCGGGTGCTCGCCCCACCCGTGCCGGCCAGCGCCGCCCAGTATCAAGAGACGATTCGCGATCGCTACGGCCCGCTCGCCGGCGAGTTCCTGCACCTCTACCCGGCCGGCAACATGGAGGAAAGCATCCTCGCGGCGACCCGTGATGGGCTGTATGGCTGGACAGCGGTGCGCCTGGTCAAGAAGCAAAGCGCACTCGGCCTGCCGTCCTACCTCTATCTGTTCGATCACGGATATCCCGCCGCCGACGCGGCTCACCTGCACGGCTTCCATGCCAGTGAGCTTCCCTTTGTCTTCGGCACGCTCGATGCCACACCGCCGCTCTGGCCGAGGGTCCCTGCCTCACCTCCACAAGACACCTTGTCCGATGCCATGCTGGATTACTGGACCAGCTTTGCGCGCGCCGGCAAGCCGCAGGCAGCCCACGAGCCGGACTGGCCGGCCTACGGATCGGCGGGCGCATACATGCACTTCACCGACACGCCGCATCCGCAGACCCATCTCATGCCCGGCATGTATCGGCTCAACGAGGAGGTCGTCTGCAGGCGTGTGGCGGCCGGGAATATCCCATGGAACTGGAATGTCGGCCTCATCTCGCCCAAGCTGCCCCCCGAGGCGGCGCAATGCCGGTGATTGCGCTGGCCGCGCGTAAGTGCCGGGTCGGGGCAGCGTTATCGATCGCGGCGCTGTTGGTATGCGCGACTGCGATCGCCGCACCTTCCGCGAACAGGCCCGTCGTCACCATCGCGCAGGGTGTCCTCGCGGGGCAAGCGGATGTGCAGGGTGTCCGATCGTTCAAGGGGATCCCGTACGCTGAGCCGCCCGTAGGCGACTTGCGATGGAAGCCGCCTGTCCCGGCGAGTGGCTGGAAAGGCGTGCGCGACGCAAGCCGCTTCGGTGCCAACTGCATCCAGCCACGCTGGCCGGCGAAGAGCATCTATGACGACGGTATCTCCAACTTCAGCGAGAGCTGTCTCTTCCTGAATGTGTGGGCCCCCGCGCATGCAATGAATGCAGCCGTCATCGTCTGGATCTACGGCGGCGGGCTCGTGTACGGCGGCACGTCCGAGCCCTATTACGACGGCAGGAACTTCGCGGCGCACGGGATCGTGTTCGTGTCGATGAATTACCGTCTGGGCGCGCTCGGCTGGCTGGCGCTGCCGGCGCTGAGCGCGCAGTCGCCGCATGGCGCATCCGGTAATTACGGGCTCCTCGATCAGATCGCAGCGCTCGCCTGGGTCCAGCGCAACATCGCAGCGTTTGGCGGCAATCCCCACAACGTGACCATCATGGGCGAATCGGCCGGAGGTCTTTGTGTCGCCTATCTTCTGGCAAGTCCGTTGGCGCACGGCCTCTTTCAGAAGGCGATCGGCGAGAGCCTGGGCATGTATTCCGAGCCGGAGCTGAAGCAGGCGGACCACGGCCTGCCATCGGCGGAAGCAATTGGCGCCAGGATCGAGAAGAGCTTGCACGCGACCGACCTCGCGGCGCTGCGGGCCATGGACGCGGCCAGACTGAACGCGGCGGCGCTGCAGGCAGGTTATCGCCCCACGGGCACCATCGACGGCTGGGCGCTGAAGCGTCAGCTCGTCGACACCTTCGATCGCAAGGAGGAGGCGCACGTGCCGGTGCTGATGGGATTCAACGCAGGAGAGATAGAGACGCTGCCCGGCTTCCTGCCGCCCGTACCCTCCTCGAGCGCAGTGTATGAAAAGGAGATCCGCAGCCGTTACGGCGATCTGGCACCGGAGTTCCTGCGACTCTATCCGGCGGGTCACGTCAGAGCCAGCATGATGGCAGCGGGGCGCGATGCCATCTTCGGCTGGGGAGCCGAACGGATCGTGCGGGACGAGGCGACGGTCGGCGAGCCGTCTTATCTCTATTTCTTCGATCACGGCTACCCCGCGGCACGCGCCCGGGGACTGCATGCCTTCCACGCCAGCGAGATCCCCTATGTGTTCGGCCGCATCGGCCCCGATGCGCCGCCGCTGCCGAACTGGCCGCGCGCGCAGGGTCCGGGCGAACAGGCCCTGTCCGACGCGATGATCTCCTATTGGACATCCTTCGCCCGCACCGGGGTCGCCCAAGCACCGGGAGAGCCGGACTGGCCCACCTTTGTTCCCCACGAGAGCTACATGCATTTCGCGCGGCGACCCGAGGTGGCAACCCACCTCATGCCCGGCATGTACCAACTGAATGAAGAAGTGGTGCAACGAAGGCGGCGGGCCGGAAACCAACAGTGGCGCGACGACGTCGGCGTCGCCGCGCCGGTACTGCCGTCGCCCGCTCATTGACGGGCCATCGTCTCGGGAGCGCCGGTACATCCAGCCCCGGCACTCCGCCTCCTCCGCAGCGCTCAGGCGGCAAACGGCGCGGCGTTGCCGCGCTCTTCCATCAGCCAGCGATGGAAATCAGAGACCACCTGGTCATCCCCACGGCCCGGCGGCTCCACGATGTAGTAGCCGCGCGCGGTGCGCACGGGGACCTGCCTCAGGCACACGAGCTGGCCATTCTGCACGAGATCGTCGATCAGCGGCCGCCAGCCGAGGGCAATTCCCTGCCCGAGGAGCGCCGCCTGCAGGACGAGCTGGTAGTTGTTGAATATCAGATCGTGAGTCCGCTTGCCCGCTGGCACGCCTTCGGCTGCGAACCAGTCCGACCAGGACATCCACAGCGGCGGATCGACTTCCGCAACGTGCAGCAGCCGCTGCTCGCGCAGGGCCGCCGCTCCCGGGATCGAGTGGCGGCGGGCAAATTCGGGACTGCAGACCGGATAGACGGTTT
>DASYGA010000377.1:0-4755 GCA_036000265.1 Steroidobacteraceae bacterium
TGCCGCGAACGACAGTGCGAATGGCATGACTCCCGCCGCCCAGATCCCGACATACGGGATGAATCGCAGCACCAGCGTGAGTGCGCCCCAGAGGCCGGGATTCGGCACGTTGATCAGCGCCAGACCCACACCCACCCAGAGGCCGGTCATGGCATTGATGAGCAGCTGCGACAGCAGGTAGCGGCTCACCCGCGCGGCGGCATCGTCGAGCGCCGCGGTGGTCGCCTGCAGATTGCGGGGACCCAACAGGCGGATGAGGCGCTCGCGCAGGTCGGGCAGCCTGAGCAGCATGAAGGCGACCAACACCATCACCGCGAGCGCCCAGCCCAGGGGCTTGACCAGCGGGCCGACCACATCCTTGGCGATCTCGAGGAGACTCGCCCGCGGCTGCACGATCTGCACCTTCTGCACGCCGGCCGGGACGCCGGCGACGGGGCTCAGCCGCTCGATCTGCGCCGTCAGGCGATCGACGGCGTCCAGGCTGTCCGTGACGCCGCCGCGCAGAAAGCCCCGCAGGTGGGCGATGTGCTCGCGCAGGTGCAGCTCGTACTGCGGCAGCTGGTGCGCGAGGTCCGAGAGCTGGCCGAAAATGACCGCACCCACGCCGACGACCAGGGCGAGCGCCAGGGCGATGGAGAGGATGACGGCGATCGGCCGGTTGAGGCGCCAGTGCTGCAGCCGTCCGACGACCGGCGAGAGCAGGAATGTCAGCAGGACGGCGAGCGCCAGCGGGACAAAGAGGTCCTGCGCCAGCCGCAGCACGGCCACGACCACGATGACCGTGAGGAGCACCGATCCGGTGGGTCTCGCCTGGGAGGTGTTCATTGGCTCAAAGTCGCATCGCTGCGCTTTGCTCGGCCTGCCGCTTACTCACTTGCTTTCCCACGGTGCAACGCTCTAGGCAATGCCAAGTTCCAGGTGTCTCAGGCGCTCGATCTCGTCGCGCAGGCGGGCGGCCTCCTCGAACTCGAGGTTGCGGGCGCGCTTGTGCATCTCGGCCTCGAGCTTCTTCATCTGCCGGGCGAGCGCCTCGGGGCGCAAGTCCTCAGCGGCTGCCTCGCCCTTCCTGCCATTGCGGCGCCGCCCGCCGGCAAGAGCGGAGCCCTGGGGAGCGCCGCCGCGGGCACCTTCCATGATGTCCGCCACGGCCTTGTGGATGCCGCGCGGGGTGATCGCATGCGCGATGTTGTATTCGACCTGCTTGCGGCGGCGCCGGTCGGTCTCCTCGATCGCCCGCTGCATGGAGCCGGTGACCCTGTCGGCATAGAGGATGGCGCGGCCCTGCAGATGGCGCGCGGCGCGGCCGATCGTCTGGATGAGCGAATTGTCCGAGCGCAGGAACCCCTCCTTGTCCGCATCCAGGATGGCTACCAGCGACACCTCGGGCATGTCGAGTCCCTCGCGCAGCAGATTGATGCCGACCAGCACGTCGAATTTTCCCAGCCGCAGGTCGCGGATGATTTCCGTGCGCTCGACCGTCTCGATATCCGCATGCAGGTAGCGCACGCGCACGCCGTGCTCGTGCAGGTAATCGGTCAGGTCCTCCGCCATGCGCTTGGTGAGCGTGGTGATGAGGACTCGCTCGTCCCGCTCGACGCACTTGCCGATCTCCGAGAGCACATCGTCCACCTGGGTGCTCACCGGCCGTATCTCGACCTGCGGATCGATCAGGCCCGTCGGGCGCACAACGAGCTCGGCCGTCTGGCTGGAGTGCCGGGCCTCGTAGCCGCCCGGAGTCGCCGAGACGAAGATCATCTGCGGCGCGAGCTGCTCCCACTCCTCGAACTTCAGCGGCCGGTTGTCGAGCGCCGAGGGCAGGCGAAAGCCGTACTCCACCAGCACCTCCTTGCGCGAGCGGTCGCCCTTGTACATGGCACCGAGCTGCGGGATCGTCTGGTGACTCTCGTCGATGACGAGGAGCGCGTTGCGCGGCAGGTAGTCGAACAGGCACGGCGGCGGCTGGCCCGGAGCGCGGCCGGAAAGATACCGCGAGTAGTTCTCGATGCCGGCGCAGTAACCGACCTCCTTCATCATTTCCATGTCGAACAGGGTGCGCTGCTCGAGCCGCTGCGCCTCGAGGTGCTTGCCGGCCTCGCGCAGCTGCGCCAGCCGCTCGCGCAGCTCCTCGCGGATGTGATCGACGGCGCCGATCAGGCGCTCGCGCGGCGTGACGTAGTGCGTGCCCGGATAGACCGTGAACCGCGGCACCTTGCGCGAGACCACCCCGGTGAGCGGATCGAACAGCGCCAGCGAGTCGATGATGTCATCGAAGAGCTCGACCCTGAGGGCCTCGCGCTCCGACTCCGCGGGGAAGATGTCGATCACATCGCCGCGCACGCGATAGGTGCCCTGCGTCAGGTCCAGGTCGTTGCGGGTGTATTGCATGTCGGCGAGGCGGCGCAGGAGCTTGCGCTGGTCGATGCGGTCACCGCGGTCCAGGTGCAGGATCATGGCGAGGTAGGCCTGCGGATCGCCGAGGCCGTAGATCGCCGAGACCGTGGCGACGATGATCGAGTCCGGACGCTCCAGCAGCGCCTTGGTCGCCGAGAGCCGCATCTGCTCGATGTGCTCGTTGATGGAGGCGTCCTTCTCGATATAGGTATCGGAGGACGGCACGTACGCTTCCGGCTGATAGTAGTCGTAGTAGGAGACGAAGTACTCCACCGAGTTGTGTGGAAAGAAGCTGCGGAATTCACCGTAGAGCTGTGCCGCGAGCGTCTTGTTGTGCGCCAACACGAGGGCCGGACGCTGCATCTGCTGGATCACCTGGCTCACGACATAGGTCTTGCCGCTGCCGGTGACGCCGAGCAGGGTCTGCGCGCTCAAGCCGTCTCGCAGGCCCTCGAGGAGTTTCGCGATCGCCTCGGGCTGATCGCCCGCGGGCTCGAAGGCCGACTCGAGTTTGAAGGGAATCTGTTCCATGCCGCTCCTGCCCTGCCCGTGCGCGTCTTACCGCGACGTAATGGTGGGGATCGCCCCGATCCCTTAATATAGTGGCGCCCGCTCTTTTTCGGTGGCCCACAGGAATTCACGTGACCCTATCCGTCTCACGACGCGTCCAGCGCGTCAAGCCCTCGCCTACGCTTGCCGTCACTGCCCGGGCCGCCCGCCTCAAGGCGGAGGGCAAGGACGTCATCGGCCTGGGCGCCGGGGAGCCAGATTTCGACACCCCGGTTCCGATCGCGCAGGCAGGCATCGACGCCATCCGCGGCGGGTTCACGCGCTATACGAATGTCGAAGGCATCAACGAGCTCAAGGACGCCATCATCGCGAAGTTCGCCCGCGACAACGGCATCCAGTACGAGCGCTCGCAGGTGCTGGTGTCCTGCGGCGCCAAGCAGACCATCTTCAATCTGTGCATGGCGATCCTCGACAAGGATGACGAGGCCATCATTCCGGCGCCCTACTGGGTGTCCTACCCCGATATGGTGATGCTCGCCGATGGGCAGCCGGTGATGCCGTTCGCAGGCGCCGCGCAGGGCTACAAGATCAGCGCCCGCCAGCTGGCCGCGGCCATCACGCCGAAGACCCGCCTGCTGCTCCTCAACAGCCCCTGCAACCCGACCGGCGCGGCCTACACGCGCGCGGAGCTGCGGGCACTGGGCGAGGTGTTGCTCGAGCATCCGCGCATCGTCATCGGCACCGATGACATGTATGAGAAGATCTACTGGGGCGCGGAGCCCTTCTGCAGCCTGCTCACCGCCGTGCCGGAGCTCTACGGCCGCACCGTGACCATCAACGGTGTCTCGAAGGCGTATGCCATGACCGGATGGCGCATCGGCTATTGCGGGGGTCCCAAGGAGCTCATTGCGGCCATGGCTACCATCCAGGGCCAATCGACGTCGAATGCCTCGAGCATCTCGCAGAAGGCGGCGACCGTCGCCCTTGCCGGGGATCAGGCCTGTGTGGGGAAGATGAACGAGGCTTTCAAGCAGCGCCACGATTACGTGGTGGGTGCGCTCAATGGGCTGCCCGGAGTGAGCTGCCTGCCAGGCGCCGGCACTTTCTACGCCTTCGCGGAGGTCTCCAAGGCGATGGCGGCGCTCGGCTGCAGCACCGACGGTGAGTTCGCGGAGCTGCTGCTCAACGAGGGCGGTGTCGCGGTCGTGCCGGGCTCGGGTTTCGGGGCGCCGGGCCACATCCGCATTTCCTTCGCCTGCGGCCTGCAGACCCTGGAAAAGGCGATCGAGCGCATTGCGCGTGTCCTCGCGGCTGGCGCGGTAGCAAAGAGCGCCTGAGGGCGCCCGAGCGACACCCGAGAGGCGATGGCCTGGCGGCTCCTTGCGGACCTGCTGGTCGCCATTCACCTTGCGTTCGCTGCGTTCGTCGTCTGCGGTGGCTTTCTCGCCTGGAAATGGCGCTGGATCGCCTTCGCTCATCTACCGGCGCTCGCCTGGGGGTTCTGGGTGGAAACCTCGGGACAGATCTGCCCGCTCACCCCGCTAGAGATTCAGCTGCGCCGCCTCGCGGGCGAGGCCGGGTACCAAGGCGGCTTCCTCGACCACTACGTGGTCCCGCTCCTCTATCCGCCCGGGCTCACGCGGCCGGACCAGTGGGTGCTCGCAGGGCTGCTGCTCGCGCTGAATATCGTCGCCTACGGCGCCCTGCTGCGCCCTCGCCGGCACCTGCGCGGGAAGGTTCCTTGACTAAATCCCAGGCCTCGCCTCAGAATTCGCGCCCTTTCGCGATTCCTTCGCACGGTTCCCCGGTAGCTCAGTCGGTAGAGCGTCGGACTGTTAATCCGTTGGTCGTTGG
>DASYGA010000474.1:0-6773 GCA_036000265.1 Steroidobacteraceae bacterium
CGAGCCGCTCCGTCAGGATGGAGCGCCGCATGATCAGCACCGTCACGGCGAAAGAGGCGACGCATGCGACGAGCACGGCCGGCATGACGCTGATGTCGCCGGTGAGCTCGATGGCGAACACCGTTGCGGTCAGCGGGCAGCGGAGCGTGCCGCCCAGGACCGCCGCCATCGCCAGCAGCGACCAGAAGCCGGCGTTGCCGAAGGGGATGATATGCGCCTCGAACACACCCACGGCGCCACCCATCATGAGCAGCGGGGCCAGGGTTCCGCCCGAGGTGCCGGAGGCGAGCGCGACGACCCAGATGATGGCTTTGACCACGAGCAGCGCCACGGCTGCGTGCATCACCACGGTGCCATCGATCAATGCCTGGATGTTGTCGTAACCGACGCCGAGAGCAGCCGGATCGAACAGGCCGCCGACACCGACGACGACACCGGCGAGTGCCGGCCACCACATCCAGTGGACGGGTAATTTCTCGAACAACTCCTCGACCCAGTAGAGCCCGCCGGTGGTGATCGCGGACTGCAGCCCTGCCACCACGCCGACGCCGGCACAGAGCGCCAGCCCCCACCACGGCATCGCGGGAATGCCGGTGTGTGGAAACAGCGGCCAGACACCCACCAGCCACGGCCGCCAGGCCATCGCGACGATGGAGGAGACGACGACCGGCACGAAGCTGCGCGGCTTCCACTCGAACAGCATCACCTCGATGGCGAGCAGCACGGCGGCCACCGGCGTGCCGAAGATCGCCGTCATGCCGGCCGCGGCACCTGCGACCAACAGTGTCTTGCGCTCCGCGGAGCTCATGTGAAAGAACTGGGCGAAAAGTGACCCCAGCGCGCCGCCCGTCATGATGATCGGGCCCTCGGCGCCGAATGGGCCGCCGGTGCCGATCGCGATCGCCGAGGACAGCGGCTTCAACGCGGCGACTCTGGCCTGTATGCGGCTCTGACCTATGAGGATGGCCTCGAGCGCCTCGGGAATGCCGTGCCCGCGGATCTTGGGCGAGCCGTAGCGCGCCATGAGTCCGACGATCAAGCCGCCGACGATCGGGATGAGGATGGAGCCCGGCCCAAGCTTGGCGTGACTCAGGTAGGTGGTTGCAGTGGACCAAACGTGGAAGTACGCGAGATTGGTGACCAGGGCAATCAGCTTCAGGAGAACCCATGCCGAGCCGGCGCCGAAGCTGCCGGTGACGACTGCCATCGCCGACAGGACGAGCAGACGCCGGTCGGCGGTGAAGTCGCGCAGGGTGTCGTGCACCCCGAGGGTGGAAACAGAGCTCTTCATGGTTCTCCGGGTGAGATTGCGTCGCGGCGCAGGCGCGCGGTTTATATCGCAATACGATATATTCTCCATGAGAAAGCCGATGTCCGCCACCCCCAAAAGGCAGAGCCCGCGGGCGCCGTCACCTCCCGAGCTCGCGCTCCATGACTACGAAATCCTGGCGGAATTTCGTTATTTGTTGATGCGCTTCGCAGCATTCAGCGAGCAGGCGGCGCATGCGGCGGGCCTCGCCCCACGCCAGCACCAGGCGCTGCTCGCCATCAAGGGGTACCCGCGCGGGGCGGAGGCGACGATCGGGGATCTGGCGGAGCGGCTCGGCATCCGCCACCACAGCACGGTCGGGCTGGTCGACCGGCTGGCGAGCCGGGGCTACCTGGTGCGCCGGGAGGATCCGCACGACCGGCGCCGCACCCTCCTGTCGCTCACCGACTCCGGGGAGCAGGCGCTCGCCGGACTTGCCGCTGCGCATCGGCGGGAGCTGCGGCGCGTCGCTCCGCTGTTGAAATCGCTGCTCGGCCGGCTGGGACCCGAAGAGGCTCACGGCGGGGCCTGACCGGGCCGTTCATCGGGCGATCTCGCGGCAATCGGCCTCGGACACCCTTTCTACGGGGACCCGGCGCCGCCGTATCGGGCGTGCGCGTCGAGATGCTGGCTGACTTCCATGGCGGCGCGGGTGCCGCTGCGCAACGCGCCGGTTACCGTCGTCGCCTCACCTGTCGTGTCGGTCGCTTCGCCGGCGAAGAAGAGGGTGCCGTGCAGCGGTGTCGCCAAGAGGTCGCGCGCCTTGCCGCCGCCCGCCGCCACGTAGCTGTAGGCGCCTCGCGCATAGGGGTCCTGCGCCCAATTGTGGACGTAGGCAGCCTGGAGCTCCGGCGCTCCGGCGGCTCCCGGGAAGATGCTGCTCACGCACTCCAGCGCTTGCCGGATGATCCCCTCATTGGTCAGCTCGGCAAGGCGGGCGGCCGAGGGCCCGCCAACCCAGGCGTTGAGGAGCGGTGCGCGCGCCGGCAGCGCTGTCCAGAAGGTCGGGAACACCATGCCGGGGGCATGGAAGAACGAGGCATCGGCGTAGCGGCCGCCGTCCAGCGCCTCCCAGAACGGGCGGCGGAAGTGCAGGACGACCTTCAGCACCGGACCGGAAAGGAGGTGCGCCAGCGCAGCGCGCTTGTCATCCAGCGGCGGGTCAAAGCTGATGGCGCCAGGTGAGCCTGCGGCCGCCTGCAGGACACCCAGCGGGACGGTGACGATGGCCTTGTGCGCGGCCGCCCGAAAGGGCTGGCCGAGCCAGAACCCGGCAACCTCCACCGACCGGTCGCTCCAGCGGACCGCGGTGATGACGGTCTGCAGCTGCAGGCGCACACGGCTGTCGTCGAGTCCTGCCGAGAGTGCGCGCAGAGCCGCCAGGTAGCCGCCGAGCGGCCGCGATTGCGAGGAATCCAACATCCCGCCGGAGCGCCACTCCTCCGCGACCGAGTGCAGGCTGATGAGCTGCGGGTCGGCGGCATCGAATCCGGAGACGAATGCGCGGGCCATCGATCGCGCTTCCTCAGGCAGCGTGCTTCCGCCCTCGCCGGCGAGGAAAGTCTCGAGGGACATGTCGGGCCGGGAGAGGACGTCGGCCTCCTCGAATGCGGCCCTGACCTTGCCGAGCAGACTCTCGGTGCGCCGCTGCAGCCGGCCGCCGATCAGCGACCAGTGCTCTCCCGGCGTATCGACTGCGCCTGCGCCCACCCGATGCAGCAACGCGTGGGTTTCCGGCGAGTCGCCGTGGATGAATTCCGCGCCGAGCTCCAGTGGCGCAGCGAGCGCCGGCTCGAGGTGAGTCCAGATGCGTCCGCCGATGCGGTCGCGGGCTTCCAGCACCAGGGCGGTGTGCCCGGACTGGCCCAGGGCGGCGGCGGCCGCGAGGCCGGCGGCACCGGCGCCAATCACGATGACATCTGGATTTTGCACGGTCGAAATGCTCAAGAGTTGTCGCAACGATGATAATGCGTATCCGGCGCAAGCGGTCCCGCGGCCCGGTCAACGCTTCCAGGGCTCTCCCACCGGGATGATGATGCGGGCACCGCGCCGATAGCTCCAATAGGCCTCGGCCCAGTCGATGAGCACGACCAGGCGATTGCGGAAGCCGATGAGGAAAAAGATGTGCGCCGTGAGCCAGATCCACCAGGCGAGAATTCCGGAGAGGCGAACGCGCCCGAAGTCGGCGACCGCCGCCATACGGCCGATGGTGGCGAGCGAGCCGAAGTGCCTGTAGCGGAATGGGCCGATCCGCCTGCCGGAAAGCCTGGCGAGAATCGCGGCCGCCGCGTAGTGGCCCATTTGCTTCGCTGCCGGGGCGATCGCCGGTATGGGGCCAGATCCGTCCGGCACAGCCGCGAGATCCCCGACGACAAACACTTCAGGATGTCCAGGAACACCAAGCTCTGCAGTGACGGGCACGCGGCCGGCACGGTCGACGCCGACGCCCAGCGTCACTCCGAGCGGCGAGGCAGCCACGCCGGCGGCCCATAACACCGTGCGCGCCCCGATCCGCTCGTCGCCAATACAAACACCGCGCTCGTCGAGCTGCGTGACGGGCTGTCCCGTCCGAACGATGACACCGAGGCGCTCGAGTTGCCGGCGCGCCTTCGCCGAGAGCGAAGGCGGGAATGAAGGCAGCACTCGCGGCCCCGCTTCGACCAGCAGAATTTTCGCCGTCGCCGGGTCGATGTGACGGAACTCGCGCTTGAGGGTATGGCGCGCGATCTCCGCCAGTGTGCCGGCCAGCTCCACGCCCGTGGCACCCGCCCCCACGATAGGGAACGTGAGCCATTCCGTCCGCTCCGCCGGATCGGCCGTCGCCTCAGCGCGCTCGAAGGCCGTCAGAACCCGCGCGCGGATGTGCAGGGCGTCTTCGAGCGTCTTCAGTCCGGGCGCATATCGCGCCCAGTCATCGTGACCGAAATAGGCGTGCGTGCTGCCAGCGGCAACGACCAAATTATCGTACGGGTACGACACACCATCGACATCGACGCTCCGGCCCGCAATGTCTACCGTGCGCGCTTCCCCGAGCAGCACGGTGGCATTGCGCTGGTCACGCAGAATCTGCCGCAGCGGGGCGGCTATCGAGGGGGCAGCGAGCCCGGCGGTCGCCACCTGGTAGAGCAGCGGCTGAAACGTGTGATGATTGCCGCGATCAATCAGCAGGACGTCCACGGCGGCGGAATGAAGTGCGCGCGCTGCGGAGAGCCCACCAAAGCCGCCCCCGACGATGATGACCCGTGGCCTTGCATGCATCGTGATGTCCGAAAGGCGTGGAATGAAAGCTGGAATCGAATATTACCAGGGGAGGGTGTCAAAATATCGCGTTTGCCCCCCGGTAGATCACCCGAACGGTGGATCTGATGCTCGTGCATGCTGAGGCCTTGCTCCGGTTGCTGGTTCTGGCGCTCTACGTGCTCTGCGCCGTCTTTGCGGCCGTACACGCCCTACTCACCAAGCCCGACCCGCGCAGCGCGCTGGGTTGGATCGTCACTTGCTGGCTGCTGCCGTTCGCCGGCACCATTCTTTATCTGCTCTTCGGCGTGAACCGGGTGCGCACGCGCGCCCGGCAACTGCGTGCGGGGCTCGCGAACGTGGCCGGCGCCCTCGATAGCCGCCCGCCGGAGGATTTCGCGACGCAGCTGACCCGCATTGGCGATGCCGTGACACAGCGGCCCCGGCTGCCGGGTAACGACGTGCTGGCGCTGGAGAACGGCGAGAATGCGTTTCCGCTCATGCTGGAGGCGATTCGCACCGCGCGACGCTCGATCTGGCTTTCCACCTACATCTTCGAGACCGATGAGGTGGGGCGGGAATTCATTACTGCTCTGGGCGAGGCTGCCGCCCGTGGCGTGCGGGTCTGCGTGTTGGTGGATGGCGTCGGCGAATGGTACAGCTGGCCGCATGCGGCGCGCCTACTGCGGCGAGCCGGCGTGCGTACGGCCCGTTTTCTGCCGCCGCGGCTGGCCATGCCGATGCTCTCACTCAATCTGCGCAATCACCGCAAGCTTCTCATCGCCGACGGCGAGACCGGCTTCGTCGGCGGCATGAACATCGGCGGCCGTGAAGTCGGCAAGGCGCACCACCGGCGCATGGCCGACCTGCATTTTCGCGTACGGGGCCCCGCGGTGGCGCAGCTCGCGGAATGCTTCGCCGCCGACTGGCAGTTCGCCGCCGGCGAGACTCTGGCGACGGCGGCGGCGACGCTGCCGCAAGCCGGAGATTGTGTGTGCCGGGTGATCACCGAGGGACCGGATGAGGACAGCGACAAGCTGTTGTTCGTGATCCTGGGCGCCGTCGCGGTCGCGCACCGCCAGGTGCTGATCATGACGCCCTACTTCATCCCGCCTCCCGAGCTCACCGCGGCGCTGCAAACGGCGGCGCTGCGCGGCGTGGAGGTATGCCTCGTGCTTCCGGCGCGCAGCAATCTGCGGTATGTCGACTGGGCGACGCGGCGCTGGCTGCCGCCGCTGCTCGAGCGCGGCATACAGGTATATCTGCAGCCGCCGCCGTTTTCCCACACCAAGCTGCTCGTCATCGACGGCTGCTACGCGCAGATCGGCTCGGCCAACATCGATCCGCGAAGCCTGCGGCTGAATTTCGAGATTGCCGTGGAGCTCTACGACAGCGGAGTGTGTGCGCGGCTGGCGCAGTATATCCTGTCGGCGCGCGACCATGCCGCGCGCATTCCCGCGGCGGCCTGGCAGCGATCCATCGCAGCCCGGCTGCGCAACAGCCTGTTCTGGCTCCTGTCGCCGTATCTGTAGAGCTTATCGTGGCATCGAGCAACTCTTCCAAGGCTGTCGTTCACGCCGCGCTCGCCGGCAATGTCCTGGTGGCCGCGACCAAGCTGTTCGCGGCGCTGTGGACCGGCAGCTCGGCGATGATGAGCGAAGCGGTTCATTCGTTCGTGGACAGCGGCAACGAAGTCCTGCTCCTCTATGGGCTGCGGCGTGCCGCGCGGCCGCCCGACGCTCAGCACCCGCTCGGTTACGGCCGCGAGCTGTATTTCTGGAGCTTCATCGTGGCGCTCCTGGTGTTCGCACTGGGCGCGGGGGTGTCGATCTACGAGGGCATCGGTCACATCCGCCAGCCGGAGCCGATCAGCGAGCCCTTCGTCAACTACGTGGTTCTGGCTGCGGCGCTGGTGTTCGAGGGCGCCTCCTGGGTCATCTCCCTGCGCCAGTTCAGGGGGGCGAAGGGCACGCTCGGCTACTACGAGGCATTCCGCCGCAGCAAGGACCCACCCTCGTTCATGGTGCTGTTCGAGGACAGCGCGGCGCTCGCCGGCATTCTCATCGCGGGGCTCGGAACGTTCGCTGCCGTGCAACTTCAGCAGCCGGTCATCGACGGCTACGCCTCGGTGCTGATCGGCGTGGTGCTCGCCGCCATCGCCTTGCTGCTGGCGCGGGAGAGCAAGAGCCTGCTCATCGGCGAGCGAGCGGACCGGCCGCTCGGCGAT